>JBEKSZ010000116.1:0-23141 GCA_049516615.1 Candidatus Acidiferrum sp.
AATCTCAGCAGCAAGAGCGAGATTCAACGACAGAAGGAAAACAATGACTAAGAAATTGGAAGGAAAGATTGCACTTGTCACAGGCGGCTCGCGCGGCATTGGTGCTGCGATCGCCAAACGGCTCGCGGCAGATGGAGCAAACGTCGCCATCACTTACACCAAAGGTGCAGACGCTGCCGCCTCCGTCGTCAAGGAGATTGAAGGAGCTGGCGGAAAAGCAATCGCGATTCAGGCGGATGCCGCCGATGCCGACGCGGTTACAGCTGCCGTCGAAAAGACGTTTGCAGCTTTTGGTCGATTGGACGTTCTCGTGAATAACGCTGGCACGGCCATCCCGAAACCGTTCGAGGAAGCGACCTTGGAAGAAATGGATCGCGTGCTGGACATAAACGTTCGTGGCGTATACGTCGCGACTCAAGCAGCACTCAAGCACATGAAGAGCGGTGGCCGGATCATCATGATCGGTTCGGCAGTGGGTGAACGCGTGGCGGCACCTGGACTTGTGCCATACGCGGGCACGAAGGGAGCCGTCAAGATGTTTACTCAAGCGCTGGCCAGAGAAATCGGTGGCCGCGGCATCACGGTCAACAACGTTCAGCCCGGTCCGATCGATACGGAATTGAATCCCGCCGCGGGCGATTGGGCCGTTCCACAGAAGGCCGCTACGGCGCTTGATCGTTACGGGCGTGTGGAAGAGATCGCCGATACGGTCGCATTTGTCGCCGGACCAGAGGCCTCATACATCACTGGCGCGAATATCACGGTCGACGGCGGAATGAATGCCTGAGCGCGCAACGGGCGTCCACTCTGCCAAACATTAACCGCGCTAGCGAGGAGGAGCGTTTTATGTCAAACCAAGTTGTTTTGATTACGGGGGCGCTGACAGGAATTGGACGAGCGACAGCATTCGCCTTCGCCAAGGAAAAAGCGACCGTTGTGATTTCTGGTCGGCACGCGGACGAAAAACAGAAACTTGCCGCGGAGTTGCGCGCGCTAGGAGCAAATGCAGAGTTCGTGCAAGCCGATGTGCGTCGCGAAAGCGATATCCAATACCTCGTCGACCATACTGTATCTGGGTTCGGCCAGCTCGACGTCGCCGTCAACAACGCTGGGACCGAGGGTAAGGTTCTCACCGGCCTTGCGTCGCAGCATCACGGACGCGCTGGCCCATCAGCCTCCGCGCGACGAAGCGACTCCCCTTGTACTACAATCGTTTTAGTGACCGCTTCTGAATTTCCCGATTCCGATTTCCGGGCGCGCGCCAAAGCCAACGACGTGCCGATCGCGCGTCTCATCGGTTTTGAGGCGCAGCATATTGCCGGAGGCCATGCGCTGGTCACCCTGGCTGCTGGGCCGCAGCACGCCAATCCCATGGGCACCCTCCACGGCGGGATTCTCTGCGATATTGCCGACGCTGCCATGGGCATGGCCTTTGCCAGCACTCTTGCCGACGGCGAGTCCTTCACCACCGTGGAGCTAAAAATTAATTTCTTCCGTCCCGTTTGGGAAGCCCGGCTGAAAGCCGAGGCCAAAGTCATTCGTCGCGGCAGCAAAATCGGTTACATCGAATGCGAAGTCACCGACGAGTCCGCCCGACTCGTCGCCAAAGCGGCATCGACCTGCATGGTTCTCAGCGGTGAGAAGGCCAAAGGCCGCTGATCTTTCGCTGCTCACAACCGCGGGCTGATTAAGTATTCGTTCTGAGAGGATTGGCGATGTTTGTGGGTGGTGCAATCAGGGGCGCGCGATCAAAAATCCGAGTCAGTGGACCGAAGATGAGGAATCTTCTGTTCCCGACAAGGGGTTCTCTCCCAAATCTAATCCCCAAAAATGCGGAGCCGGCGTCAAAAACTCCACTCCCACGCGCTGCCCTTTGTCTCCCGGTTCACCCAGATACACAATCCGGCACTCCTGCTCTTCGAGGGTCTCGGGATGGATCAGCACCAGCATCTCGCCGTCCTTCACTTCCTGTTTAAGCAGCAGCAACCCGCCGTGCGCGTTCACCACCATGGTCTGACAGGTCTCCGTAAACTTGCGGCCGCTGTGATTGCGGCCTTTGACCTGGAGGCGCATCTTGTGAAACACGCGAGTGCTGCGCCGTGGCGTGGCTTGCATTACTAGGCTCATACCGTCATGGTCAAATGCCGCCTGGGGCGGCGTCAATTGCCCCGCCGTACAGGTGTTCCACAACGACAACCCTGAATAGGGCCTCACTTGCTTGTACATCGCCCCGCGCAATCATAGAATCATAAACTGCGGCTCGGACATCATCATCTCCTCTTACTTCTCTCCGGCCGCAACATTCGTTGCCAGCTTTGCGTACCTATTCATACGAAAGGACTCATTTCCTTTTCGGTTCCCTTATGAATCTTCCTGAATTTATAGATGCTCGCCGCGACCAGCACCTCACCGAGCTCTTTGACTTTCTTCGTATCCCGAGCGTCAGTGCCAAAAGCGAACACAAGCCCGACATCGAGCGTGCCGCTCGCTGGGTCGCTGGCAATCTTTCTAAGGCCGGATTTAAATCGGTTGAAGTGATACCCACGAGTTTGCACCCGCTGGTCTATGCCGAGTCCCTAGAAGCTCCCGGCAAACCCACGATCCTTTTCTACGGTCACTACGACGTGCAGCCGGCCGAACCGCTCGAGCTGTGGACCTCGCCGGCTTTTGAACCTACGGTGCGGGATGGCAATCTTTTCGCCCGCGGCACCGCCGATGACAAGGGCCAGGTGCATATTCACCTCAAGGCGCTCGAATCACTGCAGGCCCTCAACGGCAGTCTGGGGATCAACGTAAAAGTGCTCATTGAAGGCGAGGAAGAGGTCGGCAGCGTCAGCCTTTGGGACTACGTCCAGAAAAATCGCGAAAAATTGAAAGCCGATGCCCTGGTCGTCTCCGACACCTCCATGTTGGCAAAAGGCGTGCCCTCCATCACCTACGGCCTGCGTGGTTTGAACTATTATCAAATTGAGTTGACCGGCCCGGTGCGTGATTTGCATTCCGGCGTCTATGGCGGCGCGGTTCCCAATCCCCTTACGATTCTTTCCGAACTCTTCGCCAAGCTTCACGACAAGAATTTTCGCGTGGCCATCCCCGGTTTCTATGACGGCGTGGCCAAGCTGACCGCGCCCGAACGCAAAGCCTTGAATTCCCTGCCGTGGAAAAAGAAGGATTTCGAGCGCGCCGTGGGCGCCGCGGGCTACGACGGCGAAAAGGGGTTTTCTATCGTCGAACGCCTGTGGACCCGTCCCACCTTGGAATTGAACGGCGTTTGGGGCGGCTACCAGGGCGAAGGCGCCAAAACCGTAATTCCGTCCAAAGCCTACGCCAAATTCTCCACCCGCCTGGTCCCCAATCAGGATCCGCAGAAAATCGCCAAGCTGGTGGAAAAACACGTGCGACAATTGCTGCCCAAAAGCGTGCACTGCAAATTCGACGTGTTGAGCACGGGCAAGCCCTGGTCGGCTTCATTTCAGGCGCCCATTTTCAAAAAAGCGCAGAGCGCCCTTGAAAAAGGTTTCGGCAAACGCGCCGTTTTCATTCGCGAGGGCGGCTCCATTCCTTTCGTAACCCAAATGCACGACACCTTCAAGGTTCCCTGTGTCCTGATCGGTTTCGGCTTGCCGGACGAAAACGCCCACGCCCCTGACGAACACATCGCCCTTGAAAATTATTTCGGCGGCATAAAATCCATAGCGCATTTCTACGCCGACCTGGCAACCCTATAGCGCACGCCGCTCTCTGGCGTGTCTTGCTGGATGCACCCGCAAAATCGCTTCTAGAAGCCAGGAGCTTGGCGCCGCTTTGCGGGCATCCTTGCGCGGGACTTCAGAAAACAATCCGGATTCAGAACGGGGGCAGAAACGGGTCGTTCATCGGCTGCTTAAACGCTGGCCAGTTCCGCGCGCCGGCCTTGTGCGTATTGCTGCAGTGCGTTGTTCGCGGAAGTAATGGTGCTGAGCGCCTCCGCCACCGCGGCGAGATCCCGCCCCCGCAGCACGAAGTACATGTCCTCTTCGCCCAAGCCGGTATACACGCGATTGCCGATACATCCCAAACTCAGTATCGCGCCCATCTGCAGCGACGCCGGCAAGGCCATGCACGTTGGCCGCCCTAAAGCCGGCGCGCCGCTCGCCACTTGCGACCGGTTGGCAGCTTCGCTCAGCAGCATCGCTCCGGAGGGCTTGCATGCAAACAGCACCACGCTCGGCGCCGTCGGCGTATCGCCGAGCGGAGCATATAAAATAGCCGTCGGCGTTTTCGCCAGACGCGGAATCTGCGGCACTTCCTCGGGCTTCACATAGCCGAGATCGAACATGAACTTGAGGGTCTCGCCGGTTTCTTTCTCGCGTTCCGGGGAAAGGGCGATGTTGTGCGTGTAGGCTCCCACCGCGCAATTGAAATGGTCCTCCGGCAAGGTGTAAAAAACGCGGCCCGCGGCCGCCAGCCGCCAAAAACTGCAACTCGAAGGTTCGCTGCCCGCGAACTTCTCGACGTTCCCGGGAATTTCTTCGAGGAAGGAGACCGCCACCGGCCTTCGCGAAAATTTCACCGCGGCGCCGATACGCTGCTCGAGTTCCTTCCAGTTCGCAACTGTGCTCATGCGGCCTCCGTGTGTAGCTGCGGCATTTCCTCGCGCCCCCGTGCTCCGGTCCTGGTGCCCCTGATTTCGACACCGGCTCGCCAGAATAGCACGCCAGCGGGCGATGCCGCCGCGAAGTGGCAAAAAGCCCCATTTCATCGCGTTTTTCACAGCCCCGCTCAACAAAATCCCCATTTTTCCTGCATTTTTCATCATTTGCCCTTGCGTTCGACTGCGACGTCCGCTATAGTCTCCTGCGGTCCGAGTGTTTTCGCAGTAAAAACGGGGTAGTACGCTCGCGGCCCGCTCCCGGCAACCGGGTGCAAATCAAAAATAAAGCAGAAAGAAAATCAGGAGGATAAACACTAGATGGCAGCCAAGCCTTTGAGCAAGACGAAGATCGTGTCCCACATGGCCGAGAAGATCGGTTCACCGAAAAAAACCGCAGCCTTGTTTTTTGAAGAGCTGTTCAAGCTGGCGGTGAAGGAATCCAAGGGCGGCGCAGGCAAGTTCGTCATCCCCGGCATCGGCCGGGTGGTGAAGGCACACCGCAAGGCGCGCATGGGCCGTAACCCGCAAACAGGAGAGGCCATCAAAATCAAGGCGAAGACCGTGGTTCGGCTGCGCCCCTCGAAAGCGTTCAAGGACGCAATTCTCAAGTAGTTTTTGGAACTCGGTTGTAGGTTACTGTGGCCCCCGGGCCGGCTTGAAACTGCAAGCCTCCGGGGGCTTTCTCGTGGCTGCGCCCTTCTTTTTCATGCGCCCGTCGCGAGGTTCGCGCAAGCCGGCCGGGCGAAAAGACTATAGCGTGCGCACGTACGCCACCACATCCTTGATCTGCGGCGCTTCGAGCACCTCCTTGAACGGGGGCATCAGCGAATCCCCGTTTTCGATCCACGTCCTCAGCGAGTCTTCGGTCACTTTGTTGCCGTTCACCGTAAATGTCCCGCGTTTGGAAATATCTTTCAGTCCCGGACCGATTTTCTTGGCGTCGCTGTCCGGGTAGTGGCACACAGCGCATTTCTTGTCGAATACCTCCTTGCCGCGTGCCACCGCCGCCGCGGAGGGCTTGGTGCCCGGGCCCGAAGCAGTTTTTTTCGCTGCCTGGTCTTGCGCGCAGACAACGCCAGCGACCGCGCAAGCCGCTCCGCAGAGAATCACCAATGTGCGAATCCTGAAATCTCTTTTCACGAATCCCCCTCCCTGTCGCGACAATGTACAGATACTTCATTCTCTACATTTGCCGCGAAAATTGCCACTCTCTCGGGCGGTTACCTCTTCGGCCACTGATTGCTTTCGCGTTACTGCGGACTGGCAATCCGTACAGGTTTCCTTCCGCGCACGACTTGCCCCTTCGTACTTTTGACGCCCACCGAGCCGGGTGCTAACTATGAAGCATGAGCCAGGAAACCCTGACCCGTGCATGGGAAGTGCTGCAAGACGCTTATCAGGCCCAGATGGAAGGCGATTACGACCGCGCCGTCGAACTCTATCAATCCTCCCTCGAATTGCATCCCACCGCGGAAGCCCACACTTTTCTCGGCTGGACCTATCACTTTCAGGGCCGCATCGAAGAAGCCATCGCCGAATGCCGCCGCGCCATCGATCTCGACCCGGAATTTGGCAATCCCTACAACGACATCGGCGCCTACTTGATCGAACTTGGCCGTTTCGACGAGGCTATTCCCTGGCTCGAGCGCGCCGTCGAAGCCGCACGCTACGAACCGCGCCACTTTCCCCACTACAATCTCGGCCGCGCCTATCTCGGCAAGGAAATGTACGGCCGCGCCCGCCGCTGTTTCGAAGAATCCCTGCACATCGAGCCGCGCTATTCGCTGGCCCGGCAAGCGCTTGAATCCCTGCAACGCCTGGTCAACTGATCTGGCCGGACCCCGCCGGGACGCTTGGAGCGGCCGCGACTAGGGACTTCGCTCACCCGGACGGTTTTACCACGCGATCGTAAATCCACAGCAAAAGCGTAGTCGCGATGCCGATCGCGGTAACGGCCCACCAGAAAAGCTGCGGCCGGTGCTGCACCTCGCCAAAGTGATGCAAGAGCGCTCCGCCGACCCGTCCCGCCACCAGCGCACCAATGCCCAGGGGCAAAAAAGCGAAACCCATGTACGTGCCCTGCTGACCTGGAGGCGCGAGCCGCGAAATATAATCGTAATAGCGCGGCTGCTGGGTAAGTTCGCCGAGGGCGATGACCACCAGCGTGGCGTAGGCCGCGGCGACCGTGGCATGAATCGCGAGAACAGCAAAAGCGATCATGGAAACGAGCGTGCCAAGCAGGACTGCGCGAAACGCCGCCATTTTTTTGGTGGCCACGCTCATGGCCACTGTCAGCGCGATGACCACGATCGGCCCGGTTGAGAGCATGCTGTCGGTATTGGCAGCCGGATTGATGTAGTCGTGCACGTACAGCGGAAGGGTGATGAATTCCTGCCAATAGACGATCCAGTAACCGGAAAAGATAAGCAGAAAAATCATGAATTTGGGATTAGCCAGCACTTGGCCGAAATTGCGTAACGTTTCAGCCAGACTCGCGGTTTTCGTTTCGCCGGAACTCCGCGGCTCCTTGAACAGCAGCAACACCAGGAAGAACATTAGGAAAACGCTGAGTGCCGCCATGCGGAACACCACCGCCGTCCGCAAGTGCTGGTTGATAATGCCCGCCAGCCAGGGCCCCAGCGCGCCGCCAATATTTACCAGCGTGTAGTAAATGGAATAGCCAATCGAACGTACATTTTCTTTGGACGCCCGCGCCGTCGTGCCCACCACGCAAGGCTTTACCAGCGCCACGCCGAGCGGCGGCAGCACCAGCAAGAAAGTGGCCAGGGCCACCAGGGGCACGGCCTCGCGCAGCGGCGCCATCCAGGAGGCCCCGATCGATCCCAGCAGAAAGTAAGATCCCGCCAGAATCACATACGCCAGCGATAACGTTCGCCGGAAACCCAGCCGGTCCGCGATGGCCCCGCCAAAAATCGCCAGAAACCACACCAGTCCGCCAAACAACCCGGTCAGATCCGCGGCCCGCTCCGTCGGGAAACTCAGCACCTCGTGCAGGTAGCGCACCAGCGAGGCAAACACCGCGTAATAGGAAAGCCGCTCAAAAAGCTCGCTGATATTCGCGACCCAAAACGGCCGGTCAAATCCATCGCGAACTTCCGCCAGCCTGCTGCCGAAACTCATCCCGCCTCCCGCAGTCCGCGCCGGGATGATAGCAGAAACAACCCGCCGGGAGCGGCGCCGCCGGCCCGCTCGCGAGATTCTGCGAATGGCGGTCCGCGGAGTAATATGCATGACGCGCCGCGCGCGGAGGCCTGGCATGCCACGAATGATTTGTGCGATGGGGGTTTTCCTCGTGTTTTGTGGCGCAACGCGGGCGCAGAAACCACCGCTCTTGCCGGAGGATGATATCGCGGCGCTCGGAAATGAATTGAGCGGCGAGACCGCGAGACAGAATCTGGAAGGCATCGCCCGCTTTCACCGCCAGCGGGGCTCGGCGGGTTTTCACAGTGCCGCCGAGCTGGTGGCCGACCGCTTGCGCGCTTACGGATTGAGCGATGTCCGGATTTTGCAGTTTCCCGCGGACGGGAAAATTTTTTACGGAACGCAGCGTTCACGTCCCGCATGGGACGCCGAGTTTGCCGAGTTATGGGAAATGTATCCCGCGGTCCCGGCTGAGCAAGAGAAAAGTACGGAGCAGAGGGTATCGTCGCCGAAGATCAAGATTGCCAGCTACGGGGCCGAACCCGTGGCCCTCGCCGAGGACAGCGAGTCGGCCGATGTCACGGCAGATCTGGTTGATGTGGGTCGAGGCGGCCAGGACAGCGACTATGCCGGAAAAGACGTAACGGGAAAGATCGTTCTGACCAGTGGGCAACCCGGCGCGGTTGAGGATCTGGCGTTGGGAAAATTTGCCGCCGCAGGCATCGTCAGCTACGCAGAGAACCAGAAGACCGCCTGGTCGGGCGAAAATGACAATCTGATTCGCTGGGGGCATCTTCAGACATTTTCCGGGAGCAAGACCTTCGCGTTCATGGTGTCGCTGAAAACCGCGCGGGCTCTCGGCGACCGCCTGGCCGAGGGCCAGGAAGTTAGATTTGCATGCCCGCGTGAAGGCTGGGCAACATCCGGGAAATTATGAGGTGGTCACAATCCCCGGAGCGGATGGCAAGTTGGCTGGCGAGGAAATTGCATTTTCCTGTCACCTCGACCACCAGCGCCCGGGAGCCAACGATAACGCCAGCGGCTGCGCCACGATTCTCGAGGCCGCGCGCACGCTGCAGAAACTAATCGCCGAAAAGACCCTCGCGCGCCCGCTTCGCACCATGCGTTTCATTTTCCCGCCCGAGATCGAGGGCACGATGGCGCTTTTAAGCGCCCGGCCGGAGTTGGCGCGCCGTATCCAAGCGGTGATCCACATGGACATGGTCGGCGGCGGCCCGGTAACGAAAGCAGTCTTTCACGTCACGCGCGGCCCCATGAGTCTGCCGAGCTTTGTGCACGACGTGGCCTGGGCGTTTGCGGACTGGGTCAACCAGGAGTCCTACAAATTTGCGGCCACGGGAAGCCCAGAGTATCCGATGGTTGCGCCCGAAGGCGGCAAGGAACCGCTGCGCGCCGAATACTCCCCTTACACCATGGGCAGCGACCACGACGTCCACCAGGATTCGTCCTTCGCGATACCCGCGATCTGTCTGAACGACTGGCCCGATCGCTACATCCACACTAATTTCGACACCGCCGCCAACATCGACCCCACCAAGCTCAAGCGCGCAGCCTTTATCGGCGCGGCGAGCGCCTACTTCTTGGCGGCCATGAGTGCGGAGCAGCAGAGTCAAGCCGAATCCGCGGTCGTGATTGGACGCGGGATGCGCGACCTTTCCATGCGAACGCGTGGTCGCGGCTTGCGGGAAAAGATGGCGTGTACACTCATGCGTCAGGAGATGGCCTACGAGGCCGGCGTGGCGAGGAGCCTTACGAGGTTCCTCGGAGGTGACGAACGCGCGGCCAGAGAGGACTTCCCCGGAGAGAACTGTCCTGCCGCATCGGCCACAGGGCAATCCCGCGTCGCCCCTACGGTCTACCAGCGGAGAACAGAGCCAAAAGGGCCTCTCCTCGTCTTTGGCTTTGACTATTTCAACGACAAGGAAAGCCGGCCGCGGGGAGACTCCGAAACTTTTGAGCTACGAGGGGTTGTGGGGAGGCGGAGAGGATTATGCCTACGAAGCTCTGAATTTCGTGGATGGAAATCGCACGTGCTGGAGGTTTGCGACGCGCTTTCGGCGGAGTATGGGCCGGTACCGGTCGAGATGGTGGCGGAGTATTTGAAAGCCCTCGAGCAGATCGGCGTACTCGAACAAGTCGAGCAAGAACCCGGGCCGCATTGACGCAGCGGCGGTGCTTAAAAGACCTGCCAGCTCGCGCCCAGGGCTTACGTCATTCAGGCGTGTGCTAGCATTGTTGGTTCGCGTCGATGTTGAGGTTCTAACCGAATGGCTGCAACCATGAAAGCCCTGCGCAAGGTTCGCGCGGCCAAGGGCCTGGAGATTGCCGAAGTGCCCGTGCCCACAATTGGCGCGGCGGACGCGCTGGTGCGCGTCTCGGCGGCGTCCATTTGCGGCACGGACTTGCACATTTACGGCTGGGATCGCTGGTCGCAAGGCCGCATCAAGCCCCCGGTCACCCTCGGGCACGAATTTTGCGGCATAGTCGAGGGCGTCGGCGAAGAGGTCACGGCCATCGAGCCCGGCGATTTCGTCAGCGCCGAAATGCATGTGAACTGCGGTCATTGCCACCAGTGCCGGCTCGGGCAAGCCCACATCTGCCAGAATCTAAGAATCATCGGCATCGACCAGGACGGCGCCTTCGCCGAATTCGTAAAAATTCCCGCCTCCAATATCTGGAAACTCGATCCCGCCATTTCTGAGCGCTACGGCGCCATCCTCGATCCCCTCGGCAACGCCGTGCACGCCGTTCTTGCGGGTCCCATTGCGGGGCAAACCGTAGTCGTCACAGGCTGCGGCCCCATCGGCTTGATGTCCATTGCCGTCGCCAAAGCCTGCGGTAGTTCCACGGTTTTTGCCACCGAGACGAACGCCGAACGCCGCGCGATGGCCCTCAAAATGGGTGCCGACGTGGTTCTAAATCCCGCTGCCGAAGATGCCGTCGCCAAAATTCTGCGCGAAACGCGCGGCACCGGGGTGGATGCCCTTCTGGAAATGTCGGGAAATCCCACCGCCATCCAACAGGGCTTTTCCGTGCTCCGCGCCGGGGGCAGAGCCTCTCTGCTCGGCATCCCCACGGAAAACGTCCCTCTTGATCTGGTCAAAGACGTAATCTTCAAAGGCGCTACCGTGCAAGGCATCTACGGCCGCCGCATGTACGAAACCTGGGTGCAGATGACCGCCTTGCTGAAAGCCGGCCGGCTGAATCTTCAGCCGCTTTTTGGCGAACAAGCGGCCCTGGAAAATTTCGAAACTGCCTTCGCCAAGTTGCAAAAGGGCCTGGCTGGTAAAATTCTGTTGTACCCCGGTGCGATGGCGAGCCTTTAGGCCGGCATCTGGCTGTTGGCCTTCTGGTCTTGGTAGCGCGGGTCTTCGGACCCGCATCTTTCAGCAAGTGAACCGCAAAACGAGGACTTTTATCATGAGCGAAACCGCAGCCGCAGCCACCACCGATGGCACTCCGAAGCGCGACCCGATGCGCCACGTAACGGAGCAGCTGAACGACCTTCGCGCGAGAGGCGTAGCTCCCAAACTCCGCATCCTTGCAGGCGAACAAAAAGCCGTCTGCGTCTTCGACGGCCGCGAAGTAATCAATCTGGCCTCCAATAATTATCTCGGCCTGGCTACCCACAAAGCCCTGCGCAAAGCCTCCCTCGACGCCGTAAAGCGCCTGGGCGTAGGCGCAGGCGCCGTCCGCACCATTGCCGGCACCATGGAAATCCACATGGCTCTCGAGGAACAGATCGCCCGCTTCAAAAATGTGGAAGCCTGCGTAGTCTTCCAGTCCGGCTTCACCGCCAACGCGGGCACCGTCTCTGCCGTTCTCGGCAAGGAAGACCTGATCATCTCCGACGAACTAAACCATGCCTCCATCATCGACGGCGCCCGTCTTTCGAAGGCCACCATCAAAGTCTTCAAACACAAAGACGTGGCCGATTGCGAACGCATCCTCGCGGAAAACTCCAACTTCCCGGGCCAGAAACTCATTATTACCGACGGGGTCTTCAGCATGGACGGCGACATCGCCCCGCTTCCCGCGCTCTGCTCCCTTGCCGAAAAGTACCACTGCATCATGATGGTCGACGACGCGCACTCTTCTGGCGTCCTCGGCCGCGGCGGTCGCGGTACCATCGATCATCTAAATTGCCATGGCCGCGTCCACATCCAGGTCGGCACCCTTAGCAAAGCCATCGGCTCCATGGGCGGCTACGTCTGCGGCTCGCGCGACCTCATCGACTTTCTCTACCTCCGCGCCCGCCCGTTCCTTTTCTCTACCTCACATCCCCCAGCCACAGCCGCCGCCTGCCAAGCCGCCTTTACGCTCCTCGATTCCCCGGAAGGCGAGCGCCTCGTCAAGCGCCTGTGGGCCAACACCAAGTTCTTCAAGCGCGAACTGAAAAAGCGCGGCTTCCAGTTCAAAGCCAGCGAAACCCCCATCATCCCCATCCACGTCGGGGAGGCCGCCAAGGCCTTCGAATTCTCGAAGAAAGTCTTCGAAGCCGGCGTTTTCGCCCCCGCCGTCGGCTTTCCCACCGTCGCCGAAGGCAAAGCCCGCCTCCGCGCCATCGTGAGCGCCGCCCATAAACGCGATCAACTCCTCAAAGCCGCCGAAATCCTCGAAGAAGTCGCCCGCCCCCTCGGAATCATCTAACCTCGAGGGCAGGGGAAGGCGAGGACCACGCATCCCGCGGCGCCGCGCGGGTAAAACGGCCGTACTAGGACGCCATATTTCCCTACCGCGCCCTACAGCATTAGCCGTATGTTATTGAGAAACAAGTCCCGTAGAATGGCGGGAGGGGTGCTATTATATTGTCCAGTTTTGCGCCTCGAGCGCCCCGGGGGGCGCTCTCTAGGTTTGCCGGGTAGGACAGGGGAAGGGGGCCGCGATGAACACGACTTTAAGGATGATTTTGGGAGTTATCGCGGCGGTCCTGTTTCTTGCTGCGGCTGCGCTCGCGCAGCAAGCGCCCGTCCCGACGGCTTCAGGCAACGCGTCAGCGACGGCCTCGCCCGATGAGGCCAAGCCCGATGCCAAGAAGGCCGAGGTGGTCTGCCCGCTCAGCGTCGGTACCGCCTTCAATGCCAAGCTCCTTGAATCCGTCGACGCCCGCCGCAACAAGCCCGGCGACAAATTCACCGCGGAAACCACCGAAACCGTCCGCTACGGCCGCAGCATCATCTTCCCGCGCGGCACCATCATCGAGGGCCACATCGTCCGCAAATCGATCTCCACGCATGGCCCGGATCGCGCCGCGCTCTTTCTGCAATTCGATAAAGCGGTCCTCAAAAATGGCCAGCAAGCGGTAATGAACGCCGGCATCCAGGCCATGGCCGTCGGCCCCACCGCGCAAGCACCCATAGAAACCGCCTCCGCAAACGAGGATCCCGACGCTGAGCCCGTTCACAACGACGCCATCCGCGGTGACACGCTCACCATGCCGCGAGCCTTTCCGCTCGACACCACGCTCAACGCCGATGGCAGTGCCAAGAATATGGTGGCCGTCTCGCGCGAACCGAACGATGACCACAGCGCGCCCGTCACTCCGCCATCCGTCGATTTGCCGTTAACGCAGGGCGCTTTTACGAAACACGGCTTGCTCACTTCAGACAGCAAAGGCGCGCTGGGCGCGCCAGATATCCGCATCTACACGCCGCTCTCTGAAGGCTCCGACGGCACCGTGCTGATGTCCACCAAGAAAAACGTCCATCTTGAACGCGGCACTCGCCTTCTCATCGTCGTGCAACCGCCGCGCGTAGACCCCGCCTCCAACTAACTTTTTCCTTCGCTCTCTGCTCGGGGTTCTGACTTGTTTGGGGTCTCCGCCTCCCCATCCTCGCGGTCTTCTCTAGAAGCCCGCGAGCCGCAATTTCCGCTAACGCGGGCAGGCGATGTTCAGCACATCGAACCGGGTGTGCTCGACCGTGGTGATTCGTTGCGAACACGGGGAGAGAGAGAGCGGGCAAGATGAATGAATTATTGCATCTGGCCGTAAAAGCCCACGGCGGTCTCGAGCGCTGGAACCAGGTGAAGGCCATTAAGGTTGCGGCGTCGATTACCGGCGCCATCTGGTTTGTCAAAGGCAAAGGGGACTTCCTCAAAAATGTCGTGCTGACCGCCGACACGCGCAAGGAATATCTCACCGTGGATTTCCCGGGCCAGAACAAGCGGGCCGTTTTCGAACCGAACCGCGTTGCAATCGAATCGGAAGTGGGAACCTTGATCGAAGCCCGCGAGGATCCAGAGAAATCGTTCGCGGGGCAACAAAGAGAAACACCTTGGGACGACATCGAGGTGACCTACTTCGTTGGTGAAGCTCTGTGGACCTACCTCAACACCCCGTTTCTCTATACCCACGAGGGCTTCGTCACCGAGGAGATTTCCTCGATTCAAGTCGCCGGGGAAACCTGGCGCCGCCTCAAAGTCACCTTTCCCGATACCGTAAAGAGCCACACCAAAGAGCAGATCTCCTGCTTCGGCCCCGATGGTCTGTTGCGCCGCCACGATTACCGCGTCGACATTCTCGGCGGCGCCACCGGACTCAATTACGCCTCCGACTACCGGAACGTCGACGGCATCACCATTCCCGCCAAGCGCCGCGTCTACGCCTATGAAGGCGATTACCAGCTTGTAAAAGAACCTCTGCTCGTCGCCATCGACATGGCCGAAATCAGCCTCCTCTGAGGCCGGGAATAAAGACTGGCGCCGTCCAGCGCAATCGTTCTGGCGCCCTTCCGCTCCCCAATGGCATGGTCATGGCCCCGCGCGCGCGGGGGCTCCCAAAACCGTAAAATCCGCAGCCGAAACCCTGCCGATTTCCCCTGCGCTATACTGAACTGCATGCCTTCCGCCCCCAAAAAAATCTTCTTGGTCGACGCCATGGCCCACATCTACCGCGCCTTCTTCGCCCCCATGGTGCGCATGAACGCCCCCTCCGGCCTCCCCACCAAGGTCCCCTTCCTCTTCTCCAACATCCTCCGCCGCCTCATCAAAGACTACGCTCCGGATTACATCGCCATCGTCTTTGACACCAAAGCCCCCACCTTCCGCGACAAGCTCTTTGAGCAATACAAGGCCCACCGCGCCCCCATGCCCGATGAACTTTCTGGGCAAATCCCCTACGTCAGAAAACTTTGCCAAGCCATGCACCTTCCCATCCTCGAACTCGACGGCTACGAAGCCGACGATCTCATCGGCGGCCTGGCTCTCCAGGCCTCCAAGCTGAAACTCGACGTCCTCCTGGTGACCAACGACAAGGACATGATGCAGCTGGTCTGCGGGAACGTTCGAGTCCTCCGCACCGGCACCGGGGGAGGCAAAAGCGATGTCCTCGTCGATGAAGCCAAAGTACAGGAACTCCTTGGCGTTACTGCCGAACAAGTCGTCGACTACATGGCACTGCTGGGCGACAACATCGACAATATTCCGGGCGCCAAAGGCATCGGCGAAAAAGGCGCAGCCGAATTGATCCGGAAATACGGCACGGTGGAAAACGCTCTCGAGCACGCCAGCGAAGTCCCCAACAAGCGTTACCGCGAAGCCTTGCAACAGCAACGCGAAGAAGTCCTGATGTCCAAGCAGCTCGCTAAAATCGCCACCGAAGTGCCCATCAAGCTCGAACTTGAAAAACTTGCTCGCCGTGCCGCCGACGTGGGCGCGCTCGCGGCAATCTACCGCGAACTGGGCTTCAATTCCCTCTTGCGCGAACTGGGCAGCGAAGCCGTCACAGCCTCCGCGCCGGCCGGCGACGGTCCTCCGCAGAACACGGACTACGCGCAACTGGCCACCGTCGGCGAGTTCCGCGAATACCTCGGCAAACTCCCGGGCCACGAGCCTCTGGCCATTTGGCTCAACCTGGCAACCGGGGAACGCGAATCGGAGGGATTCGGCACCCGCATAGCGGGCATCGAAGTCTCCGCTAAACCCGGCGAAGGGCGCGCGGTCTGGATGGATGGCGAAGGACAGGCCCTCAAAGCCTTGCAGCCTCTGCTTGAGGATCCCAAGCGCCGCAAAATTCTCCACGATGCAAAACTATTCCAGTTGCTGGCCGGGCGCACCGCAGGGATCCAGGATGCAACTGCGGAATATTCCTACCTGCTGCGCCCCACCACGGGTAATCACGATTTCGCCGATGTGGTCATGCGCCAATGGAACAGCATGCTCGGCGGCGGCCCGGGAGAACGCGCCGACTATCTGCAGCGCCTGGCTCCGGTTCTGCGCGAAGCGGTAAAGCAACAGGAACTGACCAGCGTCTACGAAGACATCGACCTGCCGCTCACCGCCGTCCTCGCGGATATGGAACGCGTGGGCATCGGCGTCGACCCTAAAGCCCTCGCGGTCATGTCCGAATCCATGGAACGTGAAGTTCGCCGCCTCGAAAAAGAGATCTGGGAAATGGCGGGCGTTGAATTTAATGTGAACTCACCGACGCAGCTCGGCGAAATCCTGTTCGACAAACTGAATCTGCAACCGGCGGTCAAGCGCGGCCGCGCCAAGGCCCGTTCGACGGCGGTCGAAATCCTTGCCGAACTTTCCGCCAAACACCCGCTCCCCGCCAAGGTCATCGAGTACCGCGAAATCGCCAAACTGAAATCCACCTACGTCGATGCCCTGCCCAAGCTGATCGATCCGCAAACCAAGCGCCTGCACACCAGCTTCTCGCAAACCAACGCGGCCACCGGCCGTCTCAGCTCCTCCGACCCCAATCTGCAAAATATTCCCATCCGCACCGAGCTCGGCCGGCAAATCCGCGCCGCCTTTGTTGCCGACCAAGGTAAAATCCTGATTTCCGCGGACTATTCGCAAATCGAACTCCGCGTCATGGCCCACTTCTCGCAAGACCCGGTGTTGCTCGACGCTTTTCGCAACGGCGAAGACATTCACGCGCGCACGGCCCAGGAAGTATTCGGCGTCGGCCCCCTCGGGCAAACTGCCGAACACCGCCGCGCCGCCAAGGCCATCAACTTCGGCATCATCTACGGCCTCTCGGCCTTCGGCCTTGCCCAGCAAATCAACGTCCCGCAAAAGGAAGCCGCGCAATTCATCGCCGCCTATTTCGCAAGATACCAGGGGGTAAAAACCTATCTCGAAAACATACTGGTCGAAACCCGCAAAACGGGCCTTGCCAAAACGCTCTTCGGAAGAGTTCGCCCCATTCCCGAAATCAATTCCCCGCAGGTCCAGTTGCGTAATTTCGCCGAACGCACTGCGCTGAATTCCCCGTTGCAGGGTACCGCCGCCGACTTGATCAAGCTCGCCATGATCCGCATCGACGAGCGCCTGCGCCAAGAAAAATTCGCGGCGCAAATGATTTTGCAGGTGCACGACGAATTACTGTTTGAAACTCCGCCCGACGAACAAGAAGAGCTGGAAGCTTTGGTGCGCCAGGAAATGGAACAGGTCCACAAACTGGCAGTCCCGATCGTCGTGGAGATATGCGCCGGCGCCAACTGGCGCGACATGGATTAAATTTCAGTTGTAGGGAGCGAGTCTTCGGGCTCGTGCTTTGGCCTTTTTCTCTCTGCCTATTTTCAGCGTTGAAATTCTCCTCCGCGCCTCCTGCGCCTGGTCTCGCCCGTTAGAAGTCCATAGCCGAGCCGCTCGTAACATTTCAGGCAACGCGAGCGCCGCTCGCTGGCTCGCTTTCTCCGCACGGAGACAAATAAAAGACAAAAACAATCCAATCATCTGACTTCTCCATGACAACTCCTCATACCGACACGCTCACCGTAACAAGGCAGTTAAATTTTTCAAAATAAAGACAGGAACGGTGGCGTCATGGAAAAAACAAAGGGCTTAATGAATCACGCAGTGAATCGTCGCTCGCTCTTGAAAACCGGAGCTCTGGCCGGTGGAGCCGTGGCGATTGGCGCTGGCTTGATGAGCAGCCAAGCCTACGCGGCTGGCCAGTTCGGTGACGAGCGGCTTTCCAAGGGCGATATCGCCATTCTTCGCTTCCTCGCTGCCGCCGAACTCATCGAGAGCGATCTGTGGATCCAATATGCGGAATTGGGCGGCCTCACCTCCGGCCAGCCCATTGAAACCGACCCCAACCAGACTCTGAACAGCTATCAGGCGGCACTTTCCAACCTCGATGGCGACGGCCCGCAATACATCACCAGCAACACCTTGGACGAAGTCAGCCACGCCAACTTTTTGAACGCCTACCTGGAATCAAAAGGTGCCGAGCCGGTCATTCTGAAGCAGTTCGCCAACCTTCAGGGCAGTACCGCCACAGGCTCCTCGGGCGACGGCCGCCTCACCAACCTCATGCACCTCAACGTTGACACCAGCTGGTTCATCCGTTATCGCAGCACCAGCAACCCGGACTTCGGCGCCACCTTTCCGCAAGCCGTCACCATTACCAATCGCACCGCGATCCCCGTCTCCGACGCCGACCTGGACAGCCCAAACAACCCCAATCACATCCAGGTGATTGCCAACACCGCGGCCTTCCACTTCGGAATGATCGAGCAAGGTGGATCGAGCCTGTATCAAGCACTCGGGCGCAAAGCCAGCAGTCTGGAAGTTCTGAAAATCACCCAAGCCATCGGCGGAGACGAAGTTGCGCATTTTCTCGAATGGGTGGATTTTGCGGGCAACGGCGTGCAACAGCCGGTGGCGCCCGTCTCCGACAGCGGCCTGACATTTCCTGACTTTTTCACCAAGGGTCCGCTCTTCCAACCCAGCCTGATCTTTCCCGTGCGACAACCTGTTCCTCGGGCAGTCCAAGGACTTCTTCAGGTTCGTGACGCGATTGGCGGAAGAAGCCGATGCCGCCTTCCGCGAGTTTTGATCGGCATAATTTTCATCGGGTTAAACAGGGTCCCGGACTTCCCCCGCGAGTGGGAAGCCCGGGACCCTTTTTTGCGTCGCGCGTGTGATATTCTGGATTTCCCCAAGCCTCCGAGGAGTAGCCATGGCATCTGCCAAAATGCAGCATTCCGATAGATTTCTGAAGATTGCGACGGACGCAAAGAGCCGCGTCAAAGAGACCAGCGTGGCGGACGTACGAAAGCGGCGCGATGCCGGAGAAAAATTCCTGCTTGTCGATGTGCGTGAAGAAAGCGAATGGGCCAACGGGCACATCACGGATGCCATCCATCTGAGCAAAGGAATCATCGAGCGCGACATCGACAAGCTGATTCCCGACACTCAGGCCAAGGTCATTTTGTATTGCGGCGGCGGGTTCCGCTCCGCGCTGGCCGCCGACAACATCCAGAAGATGGGCTACACCAACGTGGAGTCCATGGACGGCGGCTACCGCGGTTGGCAAGACGCGGGCTTGCCAACTTCAAAAGACTGAATCGCTCATCGCTCGACCTGACCACCAGCGCGGCGAACCCGCCCAAACAGGGACTGCGCTTCCGGCAAACGGAAGAGCAGCGCCAGAGAGAAATACAGAATGCCGTAAACTCCCAAAACGAGAACGGCGACGGGAATCGGCGAACGCGGGCCGATGGCGCGATGAGTGGCCCACGCGACCGCCGCTGCCATAAGCGCGGCGGCCCACAGCCGCGCGAGGAAATTCGCCGGCAGGCCGCTTGCTCCGATGCGCCGATTCAACGCCCGGCGCAGCAGAACAAATTCCACCCAGGAAGAAATGCCCGCGGAGATGGTGAGGCCGGCGACGCCCCAACGCGGCGCAACACCCAACAGATGCGGCAAGGGCAGCGCGCAGAGGTAGCCGAGAATGGTGGTCAGAATTACGCGGAGAATCGCGAAACGCAGCGGGGTGCGCGTGTCGCGCAGCGCGTAATAGGTCGAAGCGTAGAGGCGTCCGAGCGTCGAAGCCAGCAGCCCGACGGTGGCGCCGGCAAGAATGCCCCAGACATAGATTACATCGCTTTGCGTGAAGCGGCCGGAGCGATAGATGGCGGCGACGATAACGTCGCCGAGGAACAAGAACGCAACCACCGAAGGCAAAACGAAAAACGCGATTTGGCGCAGACCGGAATTGAGACGCGTGCACAGCACCGCGGCGACTTCGTTTTCCGCACCGAGGGTGCCGGACATGGCCGGCAATTCCGCGGCGGATACGGACATGCCGAACAGGCTGACGGGCAGGGTGTAGAGCGTTTGCGCGTAGGCCAGCGCGGCTACCGCGCCGCCGGGGAGCAGGCTGGCGAGGAGCGCGTCGATAAAGGCGCTGATTTGCACCACGCCGCGGCTGATGAAGACCGGCGCGAAATTGCGCACCACGCTACGAATATTTTCCGCACCGAAATTCAGCGTGAAGTCGAATCCGCCGAGGAGGGCGATGACGACCGGCAGCTGCACCGCGACTTGCAGCGCGCTGCCCGCCACCGAACCCCAGGCCAGGATTTGCGCCAGCGGGAACTGCGCGTAGCGGCCGCCGAAGATCCACAGCGTGGCGATCATGGCGGCGTTCCAGAGTACCGGGGCGGTATAGGAGAGAAAAAAGCGGCGGTGGCTGTTGAGCACACCGAGGCACCAGGCGGAGAAGACCAGCAAGCCCGCTCCGGGGAAAAGGATGCGAACGAGCTCGATGGTGAGCTGGCGTTTTTCGCCATGAAAGCCGGGGGCGATTGCGTCGATCAAATATGGCGTGGCGAGTACGCCGATGAGCACCAGCAAGGAAGTGGTGAGCGCGAGCAGCGAGGCCACCGCGCCGGCCACCTTGCGGGCTTCCTTTTCGTCCTTGCGGGCCAGCAGCCCGGCATAGACGGGAATAAAGCTGGCGGAGAGGACGCCTTCGCCAAAGAGATTTTGCAGGAAATTGGGGATGCGGAAGGCGGCTTTGAACGCGTCGGCGGCGTCGGAGTTGCCAAAGTAATGGGCGAAGATGCGGTCGCGGATGAGTCCGGCGATGCGGCTGAGAAAAATTCCCGCGGCCACAAGAAAGGCGTGACGTTTGCCGCTCGTCGAGGGTTTCTCGGCAGGTGGCGTGGTTGCGGAGGTGGTCACGAGCGAAGTGGGTGCGGCGTGTGCATAGGGTGAGCAATTCATTACAAGAGTTGCGCGAGGCGAAGTCAACGTGGATTCCTCTGTGCCGATAGGGGAGTTGCGAAGAGTGCACCAAGTCGGTCTGTTCCGTTGCCGCGATCTTTCACGTAATTTATTGCATGTGGATCGCCGAACGCGGGGAGCGTCGCCGCCCGGTGTTTTGCGGAAGTGTTCATTCTAGAAGAGTTACACGGCACGCTGGTTCCAGGGATTGCCCGATAAAGGAGTTATGGCCGCAGAGTAATGTTGCGGCTGAACCCTTGACCCTCGGAACACGCAACGAGAGATTTGGAGCAGGATGGGTGCGCGAGGTGAGGGAAGCATGACGACGGCGCAAGGAGCGCGCGGGGGTTGGGTTCTGGTAGCGGCGATATTGGGATCGAGCATGGTGTTTATTGATGGCACGGTGGTCAACGTGGCGCTCGCGGCGCTGCAAGCGGGGTTGGGGGCAACCATTGCGGAGGTGCAGTGGGTGGTCGAAGCATATGCGCTGTTTCTGGCGGCGCTGCTCCTGGTCGGCGGGTCGCTCGGGGACCTGTACGGAAGGCGAAGGATTTTTTTGGCGGGCACGGTTTTGTTCGCGGGAGCCTCGGCCTGGTGCGGGCTGGCTCCGGGGATCGCGCAACTGATCGCAGCGCGGTGTTTGCAAGGAGTGGGTGGAGCAATGCTGGTGCCGGGAAGTTTGGCGCTGATCAGCACGTCGTTCGCGGCGGCGGAGCGCGGCCGGGCGATCGGGACATGGTCGGGATCTACGGCGATGACGGCGGCGATTGGTCCGGTGCTCGGGGGGTGGCTGGTGCAGCATGGGTCGTGGCGATGGGTCTTCTTTTTGAACGTGCCGATGGCCTTGGTGGTCGTGGCGGTTTGTTTGTGGCGCGTGCCCGAGACGCGCCATAAGACGGAAAGCAGCGCGGGGCCGGACTGGAGCGGGGCGCTGCTGACAACGCTAGGCCTCGGCGGCGTGGTGTTTGCGCTGATCGAGTGGGGGCGGGGGGGAATTGCGGTAAGCGCTGCGGGAATTGTTGGCGTGGCGGCGCTCGCGGGGTTGCTGGCGGTGGAGAACAGGGTAAAGGCGCCCATGGTGCCGTTTGCTCTGTTTCGCTCGCGGAATTTCGCGGGCGCGAATCTCCTGACCCTGTTCTTGTATGGCGCGGTGAGCGGGATGCTGTTTTTCTTTCCGCTGGATTTGATCCAGGTGCAGCACTATTCGGCGACGGCGGCGGGCGGCGCGCTTTTGCCGCTGATTCTGCTGCTCTTTGCACTGTCGCGGTGGTCGGGGGGATTGGTGGCGCGGTTTGGGGCGCGGACTCCGTTGATTGTTGGGCCGCTGATCGCGGCCGCGGGATTCGGGCTATTGGCCCTACCGCCTCTGGGTCATTCCTATTGGACGATGTTTTTTCCGGCGGTGGCGGTGCTCGGAGTTGGCATGGCCGTGAGCGTGGCGCCGTTGACGACGGTGGTCATGGGCGCGGTGCCGCAGGAACGGGTGGGGGTAGGGTCGGGAATTAACAATGCGGTTTCGCGGGTGGCCGGTTTGCTGGCGGTGGCACTGCTCGGGCTGGTGCTTTCAAATGTGTTCAATGCCAGTTTGGAGCGGCAGATGGATGCCATGGGATTGACCGGGCCGGCGCGGGCGGAGGTGGTAGCGCAGCGGGGCAAGCTGGCGGCGATCGAGAGTTCGGACCCGCGAATTCAAGACGCGGTGGCGGGAGCGTTTTTGTCCGGATACCGCGTGGTGCTGTGCATAGCGGCGGGACTCGCGATGCTGAGCGCGCTCGCGGCAGCGGTGATGATACGAAGGGAGCGCGATACGGAGGCGCTTCATCCTTAGATCGCAGGCGAGCGGCGCGAATTGATTTACGGCCAGAAGCCTGGGAGGAGCGGGGACGGGCGCGGCGTGGCGTTCGATTGCTTCGAGATGCGAGCTGAACGCTGGCTCAGGTGAGTTGGAGTTCGGAACGTTGATGGAACCCGGCTAGCGCATGGGCTGGACGGCGCGGGCCAGGGATTGCGCTTGCGGGTCTTGGATCTCGATGGGTGTGGCGGCGAAAAAATTGGCGAACAGCAGATTTCCGTATGCGCCGCGCGCAAGGAGGATGCCGATGGGCGAATCTTCGATGGCGTTTTCGCTGATGTGGTTGTTGTTGCCCATGATGTAGATGGCCGACTCGGAGGAATTGTAGAGGCGGTTGCGATGGATTTGGGAGTTGTCGCCCTGGACGCGGAGGGCGTCAAAGACGTAGGCGGAAAAGGCCTCATTGTCGAAGATTTGCGCGTTGTTGCCGTCGATGAAGATGGGAACCTGACTGAGGCCGGCTGTGTTGCCGGAGATCCGGACGCCGTCGGATCCGCTGACGAGGAT
>JBEKSZ010000117.1:0-18262 GCA_049516615.1 Candidatus Acidiferrum sp.
TCGACGACGCGACGATTTCCTCCCGGGACTGATTTCCGAACGACGGATATTCGCTAGCGGCGCTCTCTGGTCGTCGATTGCTCCGGCTTAACCAACAAGTAGTGCGAGACCATCCATTCCCGACCGGCACGGTAACCCCACAACTCCGCGCAGGCCATAAAAAATATCCGCCAGCGCGCCCACCATTTTTTGGCCGACTGCGCGCCGTAAGTCTCCGCAAAAAGCGGCATCAGCCGCGACTTGTTGGCGTCCAGGTTGGCCAGCCAGGCTTCCGCGGTCTTCCGGTAATGCGTTCCGGGGACCCGCCAATGTTCCGCGACCAGCAAGTGTTCCGTAAAATGCAGCAGCAGTTCGTCGCTCGGCATCATTCCGCCGGTAAAAAAATGCTGTGCCATCCAGTCTCCCGGACCATGAACTTCAAAAGCATAAGCGAATCGCACGTGCGTAAAAATGTGTACAAAGAGTTTCCCGCCCGGCTGCAGCCAGCTGCTCACGCGTTCCAGGAGCGCGCGCCAGTTCCGCATGTGCTCGAACATCTCCACGGAAACAATGCGGTCGTATTTGCCCGCTGCCCTGAAATCATTCATGTCCGCGGTGATGATTTGCACGTTGCGGAAACCGCGCTCGACCGCCCGTTGCACAATGCTGGCGCGCTGCGAAGCGGAGTTGGAAACGCCCGTGATCCGGCTGTTCGGATACTGCTCGGCCATCCACAGCGTCAGCGAACCCCAGCCGCACCCCAGTTCGAGGACCTCTTGTCCATCGCACAGCCCGGCGCGCTGGCAAGTCAGTTGCAGCATGGCCCGTTCTGCCTCAGCAAGGGTCTTGGTTTCTCCTTCATATAGCGCCGAGCTATATTTTCGGCGCGGCCCCAGCACCGCTTCAAACAGTGCCGCCGGCACCTCGTAATGCTGCGCGTTCGCGGAATCCGTCCGCAGGGCAATCGGGCTGGCGTCCATTTGCGCGATCAACTTCAGCAGCCGCGCGCGATTGCCTTGCCGGCTTCCCGCATCCTCTTCCGCCAGCCGCTGCCGGAGCATGCGGCGAATGGCAACCCTGACCAAGGCATCGGGCAGCCACCCGCTCTCGAGCAACGGTTCGTACCAAAAGCGTGTTTCCGGCTGCTCTTGCGCCGCCGGCAACCATTCGGCATGGGCCGCCCGTTGCCCGTCGTTCCTCAATGGCTCGCTCGCTTGAGCGGCAGTCTTTTCGGGAACCACGGAACAAACGCGCTCGTCCGCTGCTGATATTCGCGATATTCCGACCCGCGGCTGCGCAAGGCCTGCGCTTCGGTCGCGGGAATTCCCGTAAGCCCCAGCAGGAAATAAAGAAGCAACGCCGGTGAGAGGACTCCGATAAATCCCCACGGCGAAGTGATGGCAAACGTCGCGTAAGCTATCCAGATCAACCATTCAAAGAAATAGTTGGGATGCCGGGAATATTTCCACAACCCCTTTTGGCACGTCTTGCCCTTATTCAGGGGATTCTTTTTGAAGTTTTTAAGCTGCTGGTCGGCAAGAGCCTCCCCGGCCATGCCCACCAGCCATATCGCGGCTCCGACAAATTCGACAGCTCCGAGAGGCGCACGAGCATTCAAGCACGCCAGCAGAAAAGGTATGGAGAGCGCCACATCGAGCAGGGCCTGAAACTCAAAGAAAAACAGAAAACGTGCGGGAAGATTCGTCTTCCACTCCTTGCGCAATTGCAGGTAACGGCCCTCTTCGCGCTTCCCGATCACGCGGTCAAACAGCAGATACAGGGCCAGGCGCAGACTCCACACCCCGACCATCCCCGCCATCATCCACTTGCGTTGCACAAAGCCGGGTCCGGCGCTCGCGTAATAGAGCGCGAGAATCCCGAGGCTCGCCGCCCATCCCACGTCCACGATGGCGGCGTTTTTAATCAGCAGATGAACTGCCCACAAAACCAGCATGAACGCAGCGACGATTGCCGCTCCCACCAAGGTGAAATGCACCGCCAGGGAAAACATCTAAGCCGCCTCTGCCGCAGGATGGGCTCGGCCATCCTCTATGCGCCGCAGGATCCGCCGCAGTAGCGGAGTCAATAAGAGGTACAGGAAGCCCGTGAGCAGCGGCGCAGCCAGGCACCACACCGCCATGGCGTGCCAGGTGGTGGTCCACAACACCCGGATGGCGTTCGCGAGGCTTGCGTGCATCATCGCCGACACCTGCGCCACGGAAATCGCCAGCCGCGGCGCGCCAAAGAGCCATTCCCCGGCCCGGAAAAATGGAACCAGCAGCGCAATCTGCGCCGGATACATAAAATAATTCACAATTTGAATCGCCGGGAGATTCAGGCGCAAGAGCAGCGCGGCGATCGCGCACAGCGCGGTCGTCCACCCCAGCCCGGGAAAAATACCGATAGCGACTCCGAGCGCCAGGCTGAGCGCCATTTTTTCCGGCGTCACGCCCTGCTGCAACAGCTCGATAATCGGGCGCACCAGCTTCCGCTGCAGAAATCCGTCGCTCATGCCGCCTTCCGCCGGAAACATCCGGAAACGTCTTCATCGGCCTTTGGCCTGAACCGCTCGCTTTGCGCATCTAGCGCCACGGCAATGTTGCCGGAAGCCGCCAGCAGAACGAACCACGCCCGTTTTGCTGCAACCGGCCCTGCTCGGCGGGCCCGCCAGCAAAACAAGGCGATCCATGCAGAATCCGCGTCGTAAAGTATGGCCGCCCGCGAACCGGCCCTAGACGCCGGGCTCGCCAGAAGCCAACTCTGCTCTAAACTCGTGCGCACGGTCATCACCACCAGGAAGGTAAAGATAAATCCAAACAACAATGGCAACAATAGTTTCATCTAAAACCTCTCCGCCCGCTTCCTTCCCGCCACTCCGGCCTGCTCTCATGAACACCGGCTATTTCACTACGGCGCCTCCAGCCATTCCGATGCGCGGCCTGCACAATCGTTGCGCTCGCGCGACGTCTCTAGCGCCGGCTCGCGGCCCGGAGACATCCGTCCCGTCTCTCCCTACGTATTACAATGCGGGACAGCTCTGTGAGTCGTGTCGCCGTCATCGGTTCGGGCATCTCCGGTCTCGCTTCGGCCTACTATCTCAGCCGCCGGCACGAAGTGTACCTGTTCGAGTCGGAATCGCGCCTCGGTGGCCACACTCACACCGTAACCGTCGATTCCCCCGGCGGTCCTCTGCCCATCGACACCGGTTTCATCGTTCACAACGATCGCACCTATCCCAACTTCATAAGACTGCTCGCGGAACTGAAGATTCCCCGCGTCGATTCCGACATGTCTTTTGCCGTAAGCTGTCGCAAGACCGGCTACGAGTATTCAAGCCGAGGCCTGCGCGGCTACTTCGCGCAAGGCCGGAATCTGCTGCGTCCGTACCGTCTTTATCGCGAGCTGCGTCGCTTCAATCGTGATGCCGTGAAGCTCCTGGCGCTTCCTGCAGGGCAGGAAAGCAAGCTCGGCGATTATCTCGATGAACAAAAGTATTCCGACGAGTTCCGCGAGTTTTATCTGTTTCCCATGGCCGCGGCCGTCTGGTCCTGCGCGCCGAGCGCCGTTCGCGAATTTCCCGCCGCCATGCTCGTTCGCTTCTTTGAAAATCATGGCATGCTCACGATCAGCGACCATCCACAATGGAAAACCATTCCCGGCGGCTGCAGCCGTTACATAGCGCCCATCACCGCGCCATTTCAGAAGCGCATCTTCGGCAACGCTAAAATCCGGGCGGTCTCCCGCGATCCGCAAGGCGTAACCCTCCAGTTCCGCGATGCCCGCCCGGAAATGCGCTTCGATCACGTTGTTTTCGCCACCAATGGCGACCGCGTCCTTCCATTAATCGAGAATCCCAGCGACGCGGAACGCGAAGTCCTGCAGAACTTCCGCACTTCCCGCAATGACGTCACCCTGCACACCGACAGCACCCTGTTGCCGCGCCGCAAAGCCGCCCAGGCCTCGTGGAATTACCTCCTGCACCTCGATGCCCGCAACGGACACAGCCCCGTCACCATGACCTATCACATGAACCGCTTGCAGCCCCTCCCGGCCGGCGAAAATTATTGCGTCACTCTGAATGCCACGAGCCGGATCCAGCCCGACAAAATTCTCCGCCGCTTGGTCTACCACCACCCCATCTACACCCTCGAGGCATTACGCGCGCAGCAACGCTGGGCGCAAATCAGCGGCACCCATCGCCTGCATTTCGCCGGAGCCTACTGGTTCTACGGCTTCCACGAAGATGGAGTAAACTCTGCTTTGCGCGTGGCCCGCGCCCTCGGTGTGGCCGTCTAGCCATGGAATCCGCTCTCTACGTCGGGCACCTTCGTCATCGCCGCTTCACGCCGCGCCCGCACGCCTTTCGCTATCCCGTGTACATGGCGTTCCTCGACATCGACCGTCTGCCGGAACTGATGCGCGCATCTCCGCTCTCTTCCTACAACCGCTGGAACCTCACGGCCTATTGCGAAGGCGATCATTTCGGCGCCAGAAATCTGCCCTTGCGCGCCCGCCTGGCCGCAGACGCCGCATCGCGCGGCTTGCAACTTCCCGACGGGCAGATCTTCCTGCTCACCCATCTGCGCTATCTCGGCTACGTCTTCAATCCCGTTTCCTTCTACTATTTTTACGATGGCAACGAGAAATTGGCCATGCTCATGGCCGAGGTAAACAGCACGTTCGGCGAACGTCACAACTATTGGCTGACCGCCGACCAGCAACGCCCATCCGCCACCGGCAAGCGTTATCTAACTCCCAAAGCCATGCACGTCTCGCCGTTCATGAGCATGCACTGCGCCTACGAGTGGATCTTCTCGCCGCCCGGGGAACACCTCGTCGCGCACATGAACACCATCGAGGACGGCAAACCCTTCTTCGACGCCACCCTCGAGCTCGACCGTCATCCCTGGCATGCCCGCGCGCTGCACCGCACCCTGGCCGCATTTCCCTTCATGACCGCGCGCGTCATCGTCGCGATCCACTGGCAGGCTTTGCGCCTCTGGCTGAAGAAAATCCCCGTCTTCACGCATCCAAGTAAAAAGAAGGCGGGAGCATCCCGCCCGTTTCGCGAGCCGGCGCGCAGCAAAGCCTTGAAAGGAACCTCTCTCGGATGACCTCGTGGTTTCTAGCAGAAGCCCAGAAACTCTTTTTCCGTGCCTTGCGGGATTTGCGTTGCGGCTTTCTCGAGATTGTCTGCCCGGAAGAAACCTACTCCTTCGGCGATCCCGCCTCGCCGCTTCGCGGCATGGCAGTCATCCACGATAAGCGCTTCTTCCTTCGCGCGCTCTCCGGGGCCGACATCGGTATCGGCGAATCCTATATGGACGGCGACTGGAGCAGCCCGGATCTCGTTGCGTTGGTGCGCCTGTGCGTCCGCAATCTGCGCTTGCTCGATTCCCGCAACAGGTTTTTCTCCGCCGTCCGCGCTTTGACCGCCCGCCTCGAGCATCGCCTGCGCGCCAACACCATCAAAGGCAGCCGCAAAAATATCAGCGCCCACTACGATCTCGGCAACAAGTTTTACGAATTAATGCTGGACCAGTCCATGCTGTACTCCTGCGCGCAATTCCAGAACGCCGGAGACTCGCTCGAAACCGCGCAGCTCCGCAAACTCGATCAAATTTGCGCCAAGCTTCGCATCGAGCCCGGCGACAGCATCCTGGAAATCGGCTGCGGCTGGGGCGCCTTCGCCATCCATGTCGCCCGCCACTTCGGCGCCCACGTCACCGCCGTGACCGTCAGCCAAGCGCAGTATGATTACGCTTCCGCGCGCCTGGCTCACTCAAGCGTTCGCCCCGGTCACGTGAGATTGCTGCTCGAAGACTACCGCCGCGTCACCGGCCAGTTCGACAAAATCGTCAGCATCGAGATGTTCGAAGCCGTAGGCTTTGCGCACTATGACGAATATTTCTCCGCCTGCAACCGCCTGCTGAAGCCTGACGGTTCCATGCTCCTGCAAACCATCACCTTGCCGGAACAGGAACTTGCCGCCTATCGCGGCCGCACGGACTGGATCCAGACCTACATTTTTCCCGGAAGCGAACTGGCCTCGGTCTCGGAAATAAACCGCTCCCTTGCGCGGGCCACGCAATTGGCGCTCACCCACATCGAGACGCTGGGTCTGCATTACGCGCAGACCCTTGCCGCCTGGCGAGAGCGCTTCGGGCAAAATCTTGAAGCCGTCAAACGCCTGGGCTTTAGCGAGCGCTTCATCCTTATGTGGGAATTTTATCTCGCCTGGTGCGAAGGCGCCTTCCGCGAGCGTTACATCAACGTCGCGCAACTGCTTTTCGCCCGACAGGGTACGCAGCGCCCGTTGTTCGGCGATCCCGCCATCGCCATGCAAGCCCTGATTCCTCGTACGCTCGAGCGTTAGCCCGGACCAGAACACAAAAAAAAAGAGGCGCGTCACCAGCGCCCCTCCGGTCAAATGAAAATGATCCAGGAACTACATGGCTAAATCAGGATGCCCGCTTAAGAAGCAGCAATCCAAGCGCCGTGCAGCCCATCGCCAACAGCGTCAGCACCTCCGGCTCAGACACGTCGCTAATGAACGGTTTGCTGACCGATACCGGTGAGCCGCTGCGTAAAATCGGATCCACGGGCTCGGGTCGGAAGGTTTTCCCGCTGCCCCGGAAAGGGTACGCTTGCGGATCGGAAGACGAAGAGACCGTTCCTGGGCCGCCCGGGCCGGCCTTGGCCACCACAAGCCCGCTGGCCGGTATACCGCCAGCAGCGACGGCTTCGCTATACGCGACTCCGTTTCCATACCCGCCCGACCCGGATTGTGCGTCGCTCGCATCTGCCTCGTCCGTAGAGCCCGCATCGTCCGTGCTGACCGGGAATGCCACTTTCCCGTCCCCGCCGAGACGGTCAACCGCGGCGCCCGGCAGCGATTTTCCGTTTTTGGCAGAACCCCCCAGCTGCGCGCTGGCCAGAAGTGAGAAGTCTGAAGAAAAGGATTGCCCGGACCCCAAGCCCCAGAAACGGCACGCGCAGGTCTTTCCGTGTGCGCCGGAATCTGCCGCTTCGCCCACGGGTGCGGACCATTCTAAGTTTCCCGCTTGGCCCACCGTGTCATTCGTATCTGCGCTGATCAGGTCGGCCCTGGCCGACACCGAAAGCCCCAGCAAAGCCAAAGCTGCTGCTCCCACCCATGCCAGCGTCTTGATTTTCATTTGTTTTATCAGCCAGAAAAGGCTGTCCTCTGCCGGGCCCGGGGGGTTGACGCGGCGCCGCTAAAATGGGAAGAAACCTGCCCACCTGTAAGATACTCCGGCCCGAGAAACCACAAATAGAGTCGATAACCGAGAGAAGGCAGGAAAAACCTGTAGGGAGGCCTTAGTACTTGATTCTGGCTTTCGCGGGCACGATTTTCGTCTTGGCTTCGCGGGAACTAGGAAGCGGGCGCCTGACTGGTGTGGTCGTGAACGATCTTCCACCCCTCTGGAAATCTCTGCCACACGAGGGAAAAGACCCCGCCGATGTCCCCCGCTTCGCGCTTTAAATGCCATTGCCCGAGCACCAGCGCCGCGTCCGGTCCCAGAAACCGGAACTCCAGCCCCGAAAACTCCAGCTGCCCCATGGCCGCGCGGTCCGCATATCTCTTCTTGTAGCGCTCCCGTACTCCGTCCCAGCCGCGCGTAACTCCCGCGCTCCCGGAAAAGGTGAGGTCCGGCGACCGCCAGTATCCCTCCAGAAACGATTCCACGTCCCCGCGATTCCAGGCCGTCTGCTGCTCGTGCAAAACGCCCTCAATGGAGGCCCGGTCGGCTCCTCTCGCTCCATCCGGGGATCCGGCCGCGCGCCAGACGAACCCTCCCCCCAGCAGCGCCACGGCCGCCGCAACCCACAACAACGCCAAGTACTTAGATGGCCGCTCTAACTTTGCCATAGCTCCTCCGCGCAGAAAATCGCTCTTCTCCGGGGCCAACGCGCTCAAAGCGCGTCCATCCGCTTTCCCTTCGATCGCTGGTTCCCAAGCTCGAGAACCCTTTTTGTTCCGGGGGTTCTAGGCGCGTAGTACCCCTGACCTATTGGCCAGAGCGCCGGCCCGCCCGATGATACAGGTGAGGAACAAAGATGTTCGCCGCCATGCTCTTAGCGATCTCGATCGTCGCTCTCGGACACTTCGCCTTTTTCTACTGGCGCGCCATCCTCTCTGGGGTTGCGGCGCAGCCGGTATCCGCCCGCGTGCTGGATTCCGCAGGCGTCGCAGGGGGCCGCCTCTCCGCCCAGCATTTTCCGGCCCTTGCCGAGTTGCACGATCTGACCGCTTCGCTCGATCCCGCGGCGGGCAGTCTCAACGTGGTTCGCTCCTATTACCGAGTGGTGCGCACCCTCGGCACCCTCTTCGGCAAACTCTCGCCGGGTATGGCTTCCTGGAGCGAACGCGAACGCACCATCTGCGCCCGTTACGCTGCCGTACAAGTTGACCGCCGCCTTGAAGCCAATCTGGCCTTCAGCGCCTCTCTGCGTTCCTGTTGAGGCCTTGAGCGGTATTTTGCTCCCGGCGCGGGGATGCCCCCGGCTTGCCGGGCGTCCGGGCTTAAGCGCAAGGCGTGGCTTTTCCTCGCCGGTCCCCGGCGATGCCGCGCATCCTGCGGCTCGGCCAGGCGACGCGCCAGGGGCGTTCTCAATACCCCCACCTCATGAGCACCCCACCCGTTGTATATCCCGCCCCGACCGCCACCAGCAAAACCAGATCTCCCTGGTGCAATCGCCCCTCTTCGAGCGCGTCCCACAATCCGAGCGGTATCGTTCCCGCCGTGGTATTCCCATAACGATCGATATTCACCATCACTTTGCAATCCGGCACACCCAGCCGCTCCTGCATGGCTCGGATGATCCGCAGGTTCGCCTGGTGCGGCACGACCAGCGACAAATCCGCGCTGGTAAATCCATTGCGCTCCAGCAAATTTGCCGCTACCTCGGCCATCCGGCGCACCGCATACTTAAATACCTGCGAACCCTCCTGATGCACCACGTGCATATTCTTGTCCACGGTCTCGTGTGTTGCAGGATGCAGCGATCCGCCTCCCGGCATATACAGGAACTGTCCGCCGGCCCCATCCACATCGTGCGAAAAATCCAGAATTCCCTCGCCATCCGCCGCCGGTTCGAGCAGCACCGCCCCAGCGCCATCTCCAAAGAGCACGCACGTTGCACGATCCTTGTAGTCGAGAATCGTGCTCATCGCGTCGCTGCCGATCACCAGGACCTTCTTATGCGTGCCCGCCCCCACAAACTGCGCCCCGACCGTTAGCGCATAGGCAAAACCCGAGCACGCCGCGGAAAGATCAAATCCCCAGGCCTTCCTGGCTCCCAGGCGTTCCTGGATGAGGCAGGCCATGGCGGGAAACATCATGTCCGGCGTCACGCTGGCCACCACGATCAAATCAAGCTCCGCAGCATCCGTACCGGTCTTCGCCAATAGGGCCTTGGCCGCTTCTGTTGCCAGATGCGAGCTCGCCACACCCTTCTCGACGATGTGCCGCTCGCGGATCCCTGTCCGCGTGCGAATCCATTCATCGTTGGTCTCCACCAGTTTTTCCAGGTCCGCGTTGGTCAACACCTTCGGCGGCACATATCCAGCCACACCGGTAATTTTCGCCGCAATGCGATGGGACATTTTTCTCCTTATTCCTCGCGTATTCCTAGAAGCGCAGGGCGACTGGTTTTTGGCCCCGCGGTTTTTCCCAGCCTTCAATCAACCGGTAACGCCGGGTCTTTAGCTTCCGCGCATGGGTATCTCTATGCTGTTCCGCTGAAGATTCCTGATACCCGCCCGTGATTATCTACAAGGGGAGACCATGCCAGACCATGTCATGCCACGCCGCGATTTTATGCGATACCCGCACCATGAACAAGCGGCCTCTTTTCCGCGCTCCGCGCACGTCGGCGCCCGCCCCTAGCGCCGCAAAATCTCATATCGCCAGCTCAACTCTGCGGTCTTTCGCAACATCGCCGCCACCGAACAATATTTCTCTTCGCTGAGGGCGATGGCCTTGCGCACCGCTTCATCCGTCAGTTCTCCGCGCAGCCGGAACACCAGCTCCATCTTGGTCCACACCATCGGGGGCTCTGTGGCCCGCTCCCCGAGACAGGTCACTTCGAGGGACTCGAGGCGCTCCCGTTTTTTCTCGAGGATAATCACCACATCGCTCGCCGTGCAGGCCCCCAGCGCCATCAACAGCAGCTCCATCGGACCGCAAGCTGAATTCGATCCGCGGTCGGCATCCAATACCATCGCGTGTCCCGAAGGGCTCTCGGCCACAAACTCCTGCTTCCCGATCCACCGTATCTCCGCCGTCTGCATCGCTTCCCTCCCCGCCAAAGCATACTCCGCGCGCAGGGGCCTCGGCGACCGCTTCGATAGACTGCGAGGCCAGCAAACTCTCGCGGGGTTCCCCGAGTCCGAGGACTTGTTTCCTTTTTGCCGCCTGACCTGATGCCGCTTGTTGTGATACCCCCCGCGCGCAGAAGACTACGACCGCTTCTGGCCTTATTTCCCCCGAGACCTCTTTTATTTTCCGGGGCCGCCCCCCGCAAAGGGCCAGCGCCGTCCGGTTCCATGGGGTGATCACAAAAGCTATTCAGAGCATCGACGATTTCGATTGGACTCCCTATTTGCGTAGGCCTACAGTTACTACCTCACGCAATTTGTTGTAGGGGAGTTCCGGTTACTCCTGCCGGACGCATTTGGTCAGACGTGCCAAGGAGACAATCGTTCCACCACGCAAGCGGCCCCCTCACGGGAAGCCACCTGTCGGGTTGCGGATACCGGTCATGACAACCACGGCCATCGCAGCGCGAAATTTGAGCTATTCTTCCTTCGTGAACTACCAGTTCGACAAAGCGTATGACGAGATGTTTGAGTCTCCCGGCGTGCCTCGCCCGCAGTACCGCGCGCTCCATCAGACTTTGCTCGGCCTGCCGCCCGAAGAGTTGCGCAAGAACCAGCAGGCCGCCGATCTCTCCTTCCTCCATGAGGGCATCACCTTCACGGTCTACGGCAACAAGGAAGGCACCGAGCGCATCTTTCCGAACGATCTGGTCCCGCGCATTATCCTGGCCCGCGAATGGGCGCAGATCGAACAAGGTCTTACCCAGCGCATCACCGCCCTCAATCTCTTTCTGAAAGATATCTACAACGAAGGGAAAATTCTTAACGACGGCACCGTCCCGCGCGAACTCATCTACAGTTGTCGTCACTTCCGGCGCGAAATGCGCGGCCTGAGCGTCCCGCGCGATATTTACGTAAACATTTGCGGCACCGATCTGGTCCGCCTCCCCGATGGGAGCTTTGCAGTCCTTGAAGATAACCTGAGAGTCCCGAGCGGCGTCTCCTACATGCTGGCCAACCGCAAAGTTCTGAAGCGGGTATTCCCCACCATGTTTCAGGACTACGGCGTTTGGCCCATCGACCATTACCCGCAAGCCCTGCTGGCCACCCTCCGCAGCATGGCTCCCGCAAATTGCCCGCTGCGCAGCGATCCCACGGTCACGCTACTCACTCCCGGCGTCGGCAATTCCGCGTACTTTGAGCACACTTTTCTCGCCCAGCAAATGGGCATCGAACTGGTCGAAGGCCGCGACCTTCTGGTGCACAACAACGTCGTGTACATGCGCACCACCTCGGGCTTGCGACGCGTCGACGTCATCTATCGCCGCGTCGACGACGACTTCGTCGACCCCCTGTGTTTCCGCCGCGATTCCATCCTGGGCGTTCCCGGCCTCTTCAATGCCTATCGCGCCGGCAACGTCACCCTCGCCAATGCCATCGGCACGGGCGTAGCCGACGACAAAGCGGTTTACGCCTACGTTCCGGAAATCATCCGCTACTATCTCGACCAGGATCCCATCCTGCAAAACGTGCAAACCTTCCTGATGACCAACGAAAAGCATCGCAAGCACGTCCTCGATCGTCTGGATACCATGGTGGTCAAAGCCGTGGGCGAATCCGGCGGCTACGGCATGCTCATCGGTCCGCACAGCAGCGCCCTGCAGCGCGAAGCGTTCCGCGCGCGCATCCAGGCCGACCCGCGCAACTACATCGCGCAGCCCACGCTCGCGCTGTCGAGCGCCCCCTGCCTGATCGATGGCGAAGTCGAATCCCGCCACATCGATCTGCGCCCCTACATCCTCTTCGGCGAAAAAGTCACCCTGGTGCCCGGCGGTCTGACGCGCGTGGCGCTGCCCAAGGGTTCTCTGGTCGTCAATTCCTCGCAAGGCGGCGGCAGCAAAGACACCTGGGTGCTGCGCGAAACCAAGAATGGCGGATTGCGCGCCGCCGGCGACGGCGCCGGCTTTGAAACTTTCGTGGCTCCCAAACCTCCCGCCGAAACTCCCCACTAAGCGATGCGCCCCCCGCGAAATCTTTTCGTTCGCTCGTTCCAGCGCGGCGCGGGAATGCTTTCCCGCGTAGCCGATAACCTTTACTGGATGAGCCGTTATCTCGAGCGCGCCGAGCACACCGCGCGCCTCGTGGACGTCGAACTGCAGCTCTGGCTCGATCAATCGCCGGAAGCCGGCGCGGGCCGTTGGCGTTTCCTGCTCGAGGCGCTGCGCACTCCCGCACCGGCCGACACCGTAAATCCCGCCACGCTGGTCAACACTCTAGTCTTTAGCCGCGCCAACCATTCTTCCATCGTCTCCTGCATCGCCATTGCCCGCGAAAATCTCCGCCACGTGCGCGAACAGTGCAGCACGGAAATGTGGGAGCAGCTCAACCGCCTGTATCTTGAGGTCATCGACAATCAGCCCGGCGAATCCTGGATTCTCAAATCCCACGGTTTTTTCCGCGCCGTGCAGGAAGGCGCGTTTCTTTTTCAGGGCATCACCGATTCCACCATGAGCCACGGCGAAGGCTGGCAATACATCCAAATCGGCCGCTACGTTGAACGCGCCGAAGCCATGGCCTCCCTCACCGGAACGCACTTCAAACGCATGGCACAAGCCCCCGACAAAGCCGTGGAAAGCGCCGAATATTTCGCCTGGGTCGGATTGTTGCGCGGCTGTGGCGCTTTTGAAGCCTATTGCAAAGCGTATACCGCGGAAATCGTACCCATGCGCGCCGCGGAATTTCTCCTGCTCAACTCGGACTTTCCGCATTCCGTGCGCTTCTCGGTCGATCGCGTGAATGCCGCCTTACACGTCCTCGGCGACCTCACCGAACGCCAGGCCAAACTGCCGGTGCGCATTGCCGGCCGTTTGCGCGCGCAACTCAGTTTCAGCCAGATCGAAGAAATTCTCGCCGGCGGCGCATACTCCTATCTCGAAAACGTGCGCGCCGAATGCGGCGCCATCCATTCCGCCATCCACCAGATCTATTTCGATTATCCCGTCGAATCGGAGATGGCCTCGTGATGCGCCGCGGGCCAGTGGCGCGGCATTGTGAATTTTCCGGATATTTTAAACGGTCATCCCCGGCGCGGCGAGGGATCTGCTTTGGGCCGCCGCATCACGCAAAGCACGCAAGGACACCATGGCTTATTCGGTAAGGCACATCACGCGCTTCGCCTACGATCCGCCCGTGCGCGAGAGCGTCATGGAAGTGCGCATGCAGCCGCGCACCGACGCGCGCCAGCGCTGCATGACTTTCTCGCTCGGCGTGCTCCCGCAAGCCACCATCATGGTCTACCGCGATTTCTTCGGCAACGTGGTCCACCACTTCGACATTCCCGGCCGCACCAACCTGATCGAAGTCGACGCCCAGGCCATCGTCGACGTTTTGCCCGCTCCCGGGGTCTCTCCGGGCAGCACCTGGGAAGATCTCGACGCCCACGTAAACAAAGGCGACTTCTGGGAAATGCTGCTGCCCAGCTATTTCGCCAGACCCACGGATTTGCTGGACAAATTAGCCGCGGAACTCCGCGTGGAGCGCCGCCGCTCGCCTTATGAACTGCTCGTCGAACTGAACGCCGCGCTCTACGATGCTTTCGAGTACGTGCCCAACAGCACGGAAGTCGATTCCCCCATCGATCACTCGCTCGAAACGCGCCAAGGCGTGTGCCAGGATTTCGCGCACATCATGATCACTCTGGTGCGAAAGCTGCGCATTCCCTGCCGTTACGTCAGCGGCTACCTGTTCCATCAGGATGCCAACAAGGATCGCTCGCCCGCGGGCGCCACGCATGCCTGGATCGAAGCGTATCTCGGCGAGCCCGGCTGGGTGGCGTTTGATCCCACCAACAATCTTCTCGGCGGCGAACGCCACGTCCGCGTGGCCCTCGGTCGCGATTATTCCGACGTTCCCCCGACGCGCGGGGTCTTTAAAGGCGAACCGGAAAACGAACTGAGCGTCCTTGTGACGGTCAATTCCGTAGACACACCGGAACCCGAAGAATTGCCGCCCGCCACGGTAATCCGCATGAAACAGTTCGGCCCCGCCGACCAGGCCGAATACGATCAGCAGCAGCAGCAACAGCAACAATAAACGTTCTCGAGCAGACTTGTCGTGAAACCGCCTGCCGGGTGCCCCTCAGGCGCTCCCGCGGGGCGGTTTGCCGTTCCAGAACAACGGCCCCGGGCCTCGCATCGCTGCACGATCCCCTGGATTCGCCAGACGGCAGCGGTCGAGCGACAGGCAGCCGCAGCCGATGCAGCGGGTGAGCCCGGCTTTGAGCCGCGCGAGCTCCTCCATGTACTCGTCGACGCGCGCCGTCCAGCGGCCGGATAGCTTGGCCCAGTCCGCGCGCTCGGGCACGTGGTTCTTCGGCAACTTGGCCAGTTCCTCTCGGACCTCTTCAAGCGACAGTCCAATCCTTTGCGCGAACACAATGAAGGCCACGCGGCGGAGAACCGCTCGCGGGTACCGGCGATGTCCCGCGGTGTTGCGCTCGGGGCGGATCAGTCCGCGCTCCTCGTAAAAACGCAGCGCCGAGGTGGCCACGCCGCTGCGCTTGGCGACCTCGCCGATCGTCAGTACATCGCCGACTTTGGCCATCTCCGGCATTTCCGCAGCATAGTGAAATCGCGGCTTGACTTCAAGTGCACTTGAAGCTGCAAGGTAAAGTGGTGGCTACAGGAGAAGGGGGGAAGTTATGAACTGCACACAAAAAGACTCCGCGGCGGGACGGGCAGTGGCGGCCTCCTGGCCCCCGGGCGAACCCGGCGCGGCGCAACAACCCGGCATGGCCATCGCCGCTATGATGCGCGAAGTCGCCGCCTGGGAGGGAGTGGCGGTCGTCGAACACGGCTACGGCGCCGTGGAGTTCCGCCTCGGCCGGCGCGAACTTGGTCACCTCTACGCGAGCTTCGCCGACCTGCCGTTTCCGCGCCGGCTCCGCGACGAGCTGGTCGCTGCCGGCCGCGCTTACCCGCACCACGTGCTGCCCGACTCGGGCTGGATTACCGTTGCGATGCGCACGGCGAGCGAGGTGGCCGCGGTGAAGGAACTGCTGCGCCAGAATTACGATCGCGCGACCCGCGCAGCCGAAGCCGCGCATTCCGGACCCCGGGTTCCGCTCTTTTATTAACCGTCGGCGCTCGCCAGGAAACTATTTGCGGTGATGCACGCGGGTATAAAAGTGTCCGATCGGGCCGTAAAATAGAAATTCAAACTGCAGATGCGGTACGCTTGGCAGCCATTCTTCGAGGGCGCGCTGTTCGCCAAGCCCGCGCAGATGAGGCCAGTCGTCAAACACCACGATGGCACCGTCAGCCAGGCGCGGGCCGAGATACTCAAGACACTGCAGCGCCGGCTGATAGATATCGCAATCGATCCGCACGTAGCAGAACTGCTCGGCAAGCAGGGCCTCCGCGCTGTGCAGGCTGCTTTCAAAAAATCCTTTTACCAGCTTGACGCGCAAACGCTCCGCGGTTTTGACGTTTTTGCTGACCTGCTCCAAGGAACACGCATACTGGCCTTTTTTCCAGAAGGTGTGATCGTGGTCGGGGTGCGGTTCAGACAATCCTTCAAAGCTGTCAAAGCCATAAATCCGGCGGCGCAGAGCGAGGCTTTCCGTGGCCTGCCACAGAAAATTCACCCACCAGCCCTCAAAAATGCCGAACTCGGCAATGTCTCCGGGAATTTGCTTTGTGGCGATCTCGCGGAGCAGTTCCTGGGCGTACTCGCATTCTAGCGTCACCAGCGCGTTGTACGCCCGCAAACCCCAGGGCGAATCCTCCGCCCAGCTCGTTGAAAGGCGCGCGCCGGGAACCGCGATGCGCTGGCCAAACACCGCGCCGCACCATTCATCGTAGGTTTCGTCGGCTCTGCGCAGCGCGCTCGCCGCCATCACCTCTCGCGGATCGGCACCGTTACGCCTGGTTTCTGCCGCCGGCGAGATTTCTTCCTTTCCCGGATCCGGCGCCAGGGCGCTTGCCGGGGCGCGTTCAGAATCGACCGGAGACGCGGGACATCGCGCGAGCATTCTGGCCAGGACCGCCCGCTGGTCGGCAATTTCTCCCGGCGCAGCGGACTCGCCGCCGGGCGCGTCGCCGCCCTGACCGAGCGCCTGCTCGAGGTAGCGCCGGGCCTCGGCAAATCGCCCCTGCGCGTAGAGCAGCACGCCAAGATTTTCCGCCGCCGGGCGGTACGCGCGGTCCATGCGCAGGGCCCGCCGGAAAGCCCGCTCCGCGTCGTCCGGCTTGTCCCGCGTAGCCTGTACCGCGCCCCAATCGCTCCACAATTCGCAGGACTCGCCCTCGGCGATGGCGGCAGCCAGCAACTGCACGGCTTCATCGAGTTCTCCCCGCGCGTGCAACGCGGAGGCTCGCTCCTGTACGTCTTGCTTCAACTGTGGCGCGGCCATCTGGCAGCCTCCGTTCGACGGCAAAGGCAAAGTCTCCGGGCACCCCGTTCGGGCGCGCCGGACCGTCGCTTCCGCTAAATCAGGAGCACCTGGCTTTCCAGTCGGCGATTCATTTTCATGGCCCGGCGGAACTTTTCTCGTCCCGGCGGGGCGGCCACCCCAGGGAACCGCGCGTTTTTGCGGGATTTTCGCGAAAGGTTTCAGTTTGGGCAGGAATGCAGGCTGCGGAACTTGAAAGCCATGGGCGTCAGGCTGGGGGGAAATTAAAAACTCTTAATACCAGTCGCCGCCAATCAGCTTCGCGGGCCCACGGTGGCCGCTACCTCGATAATCGGATTCGGCAGCTGACGCATGGTCCGCACGAAGAGTTCCACAATGGCACCGTCAAATTGCGCGTTGGCGCAGCGTTCGAGCTCGGAGAGCGCGTCCGCCGCGGGACGGCCTTTTTTGTAGGTGCGATCACTGGTGATGGTGTCGTAGGCGTCCGCGACGGCGATGATGCGCGCACCGAGAGGAATGTTGTTGCCGGAAAGCGCTTCCGGATAGCCCGAGCCGTCAAAAAATTCATGATGGTGCAGAACCATCTTGCGCACGGAAGCCAGCGGGGTCAGCGGATCCAGAATCTTGGCGCCAAAAATTACGTGCGACTTCATGATTTCCCATTCTTCGGGATTCAGCGGGCCGCTCTTGTTCAAAATGGTTTCCGGTATTCCAACTTTGCCGATGTCGTGCAGGATCGCGCCCAAGCGAATCTCTTCGACTTCCGCGTCATTCATCTCCAGACCTTCGGCGATCAGCGCCGCATAGGCCGAGACTTTCTGCGAGTGGCCTTGCGTGTAGTGGTCTTTCGCGTCGATGGCGAAGGCGAGCGAGGTTACGGTGTCCAGAACGGCTTGTGGCAATCCTTGATTGCCAAAAGGCGTGGGCGAGGGCGTGCCATTGGTGCTCTCGGTGGCTGCCAGGGATTCCGTGAATTGTTTCAAGCGTTGATAAATTTCTTCAAAAGCGTCCGGCCCGGTGGAAAACAGACGCTTGAGCGTCACCCCCAGATAGGCTTCGAGTACGTCGCGCTTCCATTTTCTCGCTTCGTTGGGGTCGAAGTGATCGGCCGTGGAAACCGCGTTGCCACCCTGATGTTTCGACAAATACATCGAAGCGTCGGCCACCTGAATCAATTCTTGCGGAGAAGAACCGTGCAGCGGGTAGCAGGCAATGCCGAAACTGGCGCTGATGTTTTTCTCGCGCAGCAAGGGGTCGGAAGAGACCCAGCCTTTCAATTTGGTCGCCAGCTGGCGGGCATGCTCCATGGTGGTTTCCGGCATCAGGATCACAAATTCGTCGCCCCCGTAACGCGCCACCACGTCGGAACGCCGGCAATTGGTTTCAAGAATGTGTCCCACGCGCTGCAAGACCAGGTCGCCCTCGAGGTGGCCGTAGAAATCGTTGACGAACTTGAAACGGTCCAAATCCATCAGCACCAGGGCGAAGGCCCGGGCAGCGCGCGTCGAACGTTTCCACTCCGCCGA
>JBEKSZ010000118.1:0-28893 GCA_049516615.1 Candidatus Acidiferrum sp.
AGCCAGATGAAACCACACATTCCGAGGAGTGAGCGAAGGAGGTAGCGGCTCATCGGTGAATTACGATACGCGGCACCGGCGGCGGCGTTGCGCCGCGCTCCGGGAAGCGGTCAGAGCTCGGGGGAGGCGCAGCCGCCAGGGCGGTGGCAGGCAAATTACGCCGCAAGGCCGGTGTCCTTACGGAGCTTTGAGAATCGGGCAGCGCGAACCGCGCGCTCGTCCGGTGCGTCTGGAGGTGGCATAGCGCGACGGCCAGGGCGTCGGCCGCATCCGCGGGCTCCGGAGTTTCCGTCATGCGCAGAAGGGCCCGCACCATTACCTGCATCTGGCGTTTATCGGCGTTGCCGTGTCCCGCTACCGAGGCTTTCACTTCTCGCGGCGAATAACTGTGCACCACGATATTATTTTGCGCCGCCGCGAGCAGCACCACGCCGCGCACTTCGGCCAGCCGCAGCGCTGTGCGTACATTCAACGCGCTGAAGATCCCTTCGATGGCCAGGGCCTGGGGCGAGAATTCGCCGATGAGTTTGCAAAGCAACGCGTGCACGTCCTGCAAGGCCGCGCCCAGCGATTCCTTCTGGCGTTTTTCTGCGATGCGCAACGCACCGTAATGCAGCAGGCGGCATTCGCGTCCGTCGCTCTCGATCACGCCGTAACCTGTGGGCCCGCTCGCCGCAGGGTCTACTCCGAGCACGCGGAAACAGGGGCTGGCAGCTCCTGTCCGGCTCTCGCGAATGCTGTTTATCCGTGGAGAATTCACCGACCAAGTCTACGGCGAAGCCCGTCGCCAAGCCATAGCTTTGTGGTGTGTGGATGTCGCGACCGGTGGGCCTAAACAAACCGAGCCCCCGCGCCGCGGGCGGGTGGTTTCTCTAACGACTCGCTCTGCTCTTGACGTCGCCGGCTGGGTCTTCTTAGCTCGCGACGGCCGCTTGAATCTCGGCTTCATCGATGTCGAAGTTGGCGTAAACGTGCTGCACGTCGTCGTGTTCTTCAAAGGCTTCGACCAGCCGCACCATCTGGGTGGCCTGCGATCCCGTGAGCTTGATGTAATTCTGCGGCACCATGGCAATCTCTGCGGACTCTGGTGTAATACCCTGCTTGGTCAGCGCCTCTTTCACCGCCTCCAGCGCTTCCGGAGGGGTCACAATGTACCAGCTCGAACCGTCGTCCTTCATGTCCTCGGCGCCGGCTTCCAGCACCAGGTCGAGCATTTTATCTTCGCTGGCCGCTTCTTTGGGCACGCTGATTTCGCCCTTGCGGCTGAACATCCAGCCCACCGCACCGGCCTCGGCGAGGTTGCCGCCATTCTTGCTCATCAAATGCCGGAACTCCCCAACCACCCGGTTGCGGTTGGTGGTCACCACCTGGATGAGCATGCCAACACCACCCGGTCCGTAACCCTCAAACGTCGCTTCCTCATATTGCTCGCCTTCGAGCTGGCCGGTGCCGCGCAGAATGGCGCGCTCCACGTTGTCGTTGGGCATGTTGGCGCCCTTGGCCGCCAGAATGGCGGTACGCAACCGCGGGTTAGAGGCCGGATCGCCGCCACCGATGCGCGAGGCGATACTAATTTCACGGATAATTCGCGTAAAGACGCGGCCCCGTTTCGCATCCGTAGCGCCCTTCTTGTGCTTAATGGTGGCCCATTTTGAATGCCCGGACATAACCCATCCTCTTTGTCATGCACGACCGTCAACCGGTCTACATTGGGAAATTCACGCGCGCCCATGGTATGGTGCAACTTCCACGGAGCCGGGCGTGCTGTGCGGAGACCTACAGGCGTACCGCGAAAACCCTGCGGAACTGCTAAAGTTTAGCACAGCCCACGGAGCCGCGAAACCGGGTATACTTTCGCGGGGCATCACCCTTGAATACGTCGCACATGCGCGATTCTTCGCTGCCCGGTGTCCGTTTCTTTGCGGACGGCGGAAGGCATCGCCTTGCGATTGGTGACTTCGCGAGCGCGAGGCCAGAATGAACGGCCGCCGTCTGCGCGTGCTGGCGCTGGCCACGCACCCGGTGCAATATATGGCGCCGATTTTCCGGCGTTTGGCAAGGTGCCCGACCCTCGACCTGCACGTCGTCTATGGCAGCCTGCGCGGCGCCCAGGCGGCTGTCGATCCCGACTTCGCCACCACCGTGCAGTGGGACGTGCCGCTTCTTGACGGGTATCCTTGGTCGCATCTGCCGAGCGGCACTTCCACACAGTTCTTGTCCCGCGTGGGTCACCCCACGCTGTGGAAGTTTATTCGCGAGGGCGGTTTCGACGCCGTTTTGAGCTTCACCGGTTACCTGAATCCTTCCTTCTGGATCGCCCTGGCCGCCGCCAAACTTTCCGGCGCTGCCTTCCTGTTCGGCACCGACAGCGTTTCGCTGGCCCCGCGTAATGGCCGTAACTGGAAAGCGGGCTTCAAGAAATTGGCGTGGCCGTACCTGTTCGGTCTCGCCGATCAAGTTATCGTGCCCTCCACGAACTCCCGGGAGTTGATGATTTCTCTCGGGATCCCGAAGGAGCGTGTAACGCTCACGCCTTATTCCGTGGACAACGATTGGTGGATGCAGCAGTCGGCAAAAGTCGATCGCGACGCCACCCGAAAGTTCTGGGGCGCGACCCCCAACGATCTGGTCGTTCTCTTTTGCGCCAAGCTGCAACCCTGGAAGCGCCCCCGCGATCTATTGCGGGCTTTCGCAAAAGCCAAGCTCCCGAACGCCCGCCTGGTCATCGCCGGCGACGGTCCGCTGCGCGCGCAACTCGCCTCCGAGGCTGAAAAACTGGGAATCGCGGCACGCACCTGCTTTCTCGGATTCGTAAATCAATCACAACTTCCCGCTGTTTACACCGCCGCGGACGTCATGGTGGTGCCGTCGAACTACGAACCGTTCGCCGTGGTCGTCAATGAAGCCATGTGCTCCGGCTGCCCGGTGATCGCCAGCGACCGCGTCGGGGCGGCCCGCGACCTCATCGCCCCCGTAAACCCAAGGTTTATTTATCGCTGCCGGGATGTCGACGCGCTGGCTGCCATCCTGCGGGAGTGCGGCGGCAATCCCGGCGAATTGAAGCGGTTGCGCGAAGCGGTGGTCGCACACATGTATACCTGGTCGCCGGCGCAGAATATCGCCGCGACGGTCGAAGCGATTCAAACCGCCGTCACGCGAATCGCCGATGATGCCCAGCAGGGCGGCGACCGGGCGTCCGCTTCCCGCAATGCCCCGGCCACACCCTCGAAACTTCACGAATGAAGCTTCTTCATTATCGGCCTCTGCTTTTATAAGGGCAGCTATCTTACGGGCATCCCCGCGGCTGTTTCCTGGCGCGCGGCAGACTCCCGCTCTGTTGTCAGAATGGCACTTCCGTTAATCGTTCTGCTCGGCCATAATTCCAACACTGGTGAGCACCCTCTTCAATACTTTGCGCGCCTCCCCGGCTTCCGGCGGTTTCCGCCGCGATATGGAATTCCTGGTCTTTTTTGCTTTCACCGCCCGCGGGCGGGCCGTCAAAAAACTTCGCGGCTGGCCTTTATTCCCCGCCGGATTCGTTCATCCACAAGTCCTTTGTTGCGGGTTCCGCTGACTTGCGGCTGGCCGTAGTATCGTCATTCCTCGATCGCCGGCATGGCACGGAGCGCGCGCTTGCCGAACTGATCGAACGCCTGGCCCGCGACTATGGCTGCGAGATCCATCTCTTCGCGCAACGCGTAGAAGATTTTCCTGTGACGCCTTGGGATCGCAATCATACCTCGAGCGGCGGCGCCGTCCTCTGGCATCGCGTTCCGACTCTGGGCGGACCGCTGCTCTTCAACTTTGCATCGTGGTATTTCCTCAATCGCGTGTGGCGCCGGGCTTTCGCATTCTTTGCCAGGTCCCCGTTTGACGTTGTCCTCTCGCCGGGCATTAACTGTTCCGATGCCGACGTAATCATCGTCCACGCAATTTTTCACCGCCTGCGCCAACTCGCACGCGAGCAAGGCGGCGCCATGACCCTTCCCTCCGGCCCCCTCCGCCGTGTGCATCGCCGCGTCTACTACTGGTTGCTCACCCGTCTCGAACGCCGTGTCTATGCGAACCCTCGTGTCATTCTGGCAGCGGTCTCCCGCCGCACGGCTGGTCAGCTGGCGGGTCTTTTTCACAGAGATGACGCCCACGTCGTTCCGAATGGCGTCGACACCACGCAGTTTTCGCCCGCGATGCGATCGGCTAGGCGCGCGGAAGCCCGCTTGCACCGCCATCTGCAGCCAAGCGACTTCCTGCTGCTGCTCATCGGCAACGATTGGGAGGTAAAAGGCTTGCCAACCATCCTTCACGCCATGGCCGCGTCGGCTGATCTGCCGATCCATCTCCTGGTTGTCGGCGGCGACGCTCCCGAGCCTTTTCAGAAACTGTCTGAAAGCCTCGGTCTGTCCGCGCGTTGCTTTTGGGAACCGCCCGCTGGCGCAGTCCTCGATTTCTACGCCGCCGCCGATTTGTACGTTAGTCCGAGCCGCGAAGACTCCTTCGCCTTGCCCGTCGCGGAGTCCATGGCATGCGGACTCCCGGTAATCACTTCGGTCTTTGCCGGAGTAGCGGATCTTCTTCACGATGGAATCGATAGCTTCGTCCTGAGCGACCCGCTGGACGCCTCGACGCTCGCAAAATTGTTCCGCCTTCTTTACGCACAACCCCAACTGCGCGAGCGCATCGGAACGGCGGCCGCGCAAACTGCGGGATCCTGGACCTGGGATCGTAACGCCGCGGCAGTCTGGGAGCTGCTGAAAAGTCACACATCGCCTACGTGACGAGGGGCACTATTTGTGCGGCCGGCAATCCTGGAGACTCCACCGGCATTCCCGCCGCTAGGCCTTCTCCCACATGCGGAACCCGCCTAAAAAAGCATTTTCGTTGGTGCCAAGACGCGTCTTGGGTGGCAACTCTTTTAGCTTCTTGGCATTTCCGCCCCCGAGGACCACGTAATCCGCCCCCAGCGCCGCGATCAGCTTTTCCGTAATCTTGTGAACGTGCTGCCGCCATTTTTTCTTGCCCAGCTTCTCGAGACCGCGGAGGCCCAAATAGTCTTCGTAGGTTTTCCCTTTTTTGTAACCGAGGTGCGCGAGTTCCATTGGTTCGAGGGTCCCATCGACGATCATCGCCGATCCAAGTCCCGTGCCCAGACCGAGAAACAGCATACGGCCGCCCTCATAGCTGCCGAGCGCCTGCATCGAGGCATCGTTGATGAGCTTCACCGGACAACCGAAGGCTTTGCGAAAATCGAAGGCCATCCAGCCGCCTCCCAGATTATGCGGCTCCCGCAACGGGCGGCCATTGATGATCGGTCCCGGATACCCCAGTGAAATACGGTCGTACTCCCAGTCTCGCGTGGCGGCTTTGACCACCTGCACCATCTTCTGTGCCGTCATGGTCGGTCCCGACGGAAACTTGCGTGGCTCTTTTTGTCCAGTAGCCAGCATTTTGATATTCGTGCCGCCAACATCAATAACCAGAACCTTGCCAGGCTTCGCGGTCTTCTCTAGTCCCATCAGCACACCCTCCGATTCCCTATCAAGCGAAGCTATGGCTTTTCGCGGCCATCGCCAAGCAAATTATGCGCCGCGTTCCCTAAACCGTATTGATGCCTTGAGAAGCTCTGCACGCGTCTCTCTTCATCAGTGCGGCGAGCCTTCTAAAATCTGGTCCAGGTTCTCGCGTGCGAGCGAATTTTGCGGATTGAGCTCTAGAGCATGCTCCAAATGCGTCTTGGCTTCCGCCAGTTCCCCGTTGGCGGCCAATGCGCTTCCCAGATTTGCTTCCGCGTTGCCGTCTTGGGGACTAAGCCGTGTTGCCAGGCGAAACTCTTCGACCGCGGCGGCAAAGTCATCGTGCCGCGCAAGGGCAAGTCCGAGGTTGTAATGCGCATCAAAATAATCGGGTCGCTCCGCGGCCGCCGCGGAAAGATGTTTAATGGCCTCCGCAAGGCTTCCCAACGCCAAGAGCGCCGCGCCCAGCGCGTTCTCGACCGTGGGGTCTGCGGGGCGCAATCGCTGCGCGGCGGTGAATTCCGCGGCTGCTTCTCTGGTTTGGCCACGTATCTGCAGCATCGCGCCCAGATTGTAATGGGCTTCAAAATCGCCGGCATTATTTTCGATGTGATGACGGGCCAAAGCCTCTTCCAGTTTCAGCCGCGCGTCATTTGCCGCGCCGGCGGCCGCCGAACCTTGGCCGTTCCCGCCAAGCGGCAGCACCTGCAGCCACAGATGAGCCATCTCATCGCTGGCGCGGTTTCCGGCCATCACGCGTTGCGGAGGGTCATTCGGATTGGCGAGATTATCGCGCGAATTGTCGTAAACGTAGCGCATGCGAATACTGCTGCCACCCGGCAGGTTCACCGGCCGCGCGTAGTAATAAACCGCCTGCCAATTCAGGTCCCACCGCGGGATGTGGATCAGGGTTTTCTCCTCACCGTCCGGCAGGCGGACCACGGCGAGCAAATCCTTTCCTAAATAGTGGGCGTGCGGATAAATCGCCAGCAGCTCTACGTCGACGGGCAGGGTGAACTCGTCCGAGACGACAAAGTCCTTCTGGTTCGCGGGAATGTCCAGTTGCTGGTCACCATCGAGTTGCAGCAGTACGGGGAACTCCGTGGCGGCCTCCTCCGTGAAATAGAGCCCCACGCTCGGCTGAATGCGTTCCGGTTTTCCGGAAGGCTGCAGGTGCGTGTTCAAAACCAGGTCGTTGCCCGCATCAAGACGCAGCGCCATGGTCCTGGGCTCCGATTTGACCAGCGTGCCAGGTTTCCAGAAGAGAAAGTGCCCGTCCGGATCGAAGGTCTCCGATTCGATTTGCAGCTCCATTCCGGGGAAGCCTTCGCCGGGCGCAGGTTCCTGGCGGCGCGCGGAACCGGAACGATCGACGAGCAGGTTGGCGTGATGGACCTCGCGTTTGTTTCCCGGACGAATCTCGACGGCCCGGATCCAGCGCGTCAGGGCAAGGGGCGCGCGGAACACGAAGTTCCAATACTGATCGGTGCCGCCGGCCGGAAGCAGGTACGGCTTTGCCGCTTGCAAAATTAGATCGGGCTTGCCCAGCTGCCAGCCTTCGGTAAATTTGGGCGGCGCGGGCAAGTCCCCGGCATCGCCTTGTGGTTCGTCCGCGTCATACCAGGCGCGAAACAGCGCGATTTGCTCCGCGGTCAGGCGCAACTCATCGGCAAACTCCAGATCGCCTCGTTCCGGCAACCACGGCGGCATGTAGCGCCTGGCGGTCACGGAAACAATCTGTCGGGCATGCGTTTCAACATCTTCGTAGGTCAGCAGCGAGAACGGTCCGGCTTCTCCCGGGCGGTGGCACGGTGCACAGAAGCGAAAAACGATGGGCGCGATATCCCGGTTGAAGGTGACCTTGTGCGCCTCGCTGTGCTGCGGGCTCGTGCTCTCTAGCGACGCCGGACCAGGCGCGCCCGGCCGTCGGTCGGGGCGATAGCCGTCGGCGCGCAACACTACGAGGAGAGCCAGCCCGGTCAGCACCGTAACAAAATCTGAAACTGACGGTACTCTGCAGCGCCGCGCGCTTGCCCGACGGAGCGTTCTGAGCGGAGTCATTGCAGATCAGAGAGGTAACATCCGACCGCGGCCACGCTCGGCAACCTTGCCGGAACACCGCTGCTCGCCGCGGCTATGGCGTCGGAAAGCTCGTGCGTGGTGGCCGCCGGGCGCGCACGGCCAAAATCTTCAAACCAGTTGTCGATGCGTCCGTGATACACCAACCGGCCTTTGCCATCAAACACCGCGGCTTCCGGCGTCACGCTTACTTGCGCCTTCTTCGCCAGTTCCAGGTGCGGGTCGCGCAGCACGGGAAGCGTGAGGTGATACTCCATCTGGTGTTTGCGGATGGCCTCGGTGGTTTCCCGCTTGTCGGGGTACACCATCCAAAAGGATGCGGTTAAAGCGTTCGCGGCGCTTTGCCTTTGAATTTCCGGGGCGTAGCGATTGGCTATCGGACAGTCAGTTCTCATGAAAATCAGGACGACGACCTTGCCTGCCGCGCTCGCCCAGGGATCGCTGGCCGCTACGCGGCGGCCGCCGCTCTCTTGCAGAACTTCGCGGGCGGGAGAAAGTTCCCTCCGGCCCGCAGCGGGCAACATGGCAAGGCTGAGAAGCAAGGCGCAAAGTCGCATGCGTTCAACCGGCATAAATACCACCGCAACCACCGAAGCGTTGCTACCCGGAGTCTACGAAAGCCGCCAGGCGAAGTCTATCGCCGGCGCCACTTTAAAGCACCGACTGTCGTTGATACCCTTGACACTTACGTCCCATGAGAGCAGTGTTGCATTACATTCGAAAAACCATTTGACGCTCTGTGGGAGAGGCCATCATGTCCGTACTGCCGTGGATACTCGTTGGATTAGCAGCCGCCTGGCTGGCCGGGCAATTTCCTCCGCAACCGGAAAAAGTCGCGATCCCCACGCCGCCGGAAAAACAGGCTCGCCGGTGATCAGCCCGCTCCATGTCCAGTACGTCGGTTTTCAAGCTAAACCGCTCTTTCGTGAATATACCTTCAACGTCCGCGAGGGCGGGGAGCAGCGCGCATTTACTCTGTCCATTGAAAACGAGGCCTTCACATCGCGGCGTGCCCGCATTCAGGATGGCCCCAACATCTGTTCGCTTCGCTTGCGCGCGGAACTCGCGGGCGAAGTAGGAGCTGTTGTGCCGCTGCATTATGCCATTACCGGCGCGGAGCTCGACGATTTTCGCGAGGCCCACTCGCCCAAGCCCACGCGCAATCTGTACACGCCAAAAAAAGACGACGATTTTTAGTCGCATCCCGCAGATTGGTTATCACTTGGATGTTAGAACGGGACACACGGCATGCCGCCAATTCGATACTGCCGAGCGGCGATTTGTCTTGTCACTGGCGTGCATCTGCGGGATGATTTAAATAGCCGGCGAATAGCCCCCGCATTATCCGCTTTTTTCGCTGCCGTTCCGCTTCGCTTGTTCGGATGCCGAAGTAGAAAAAAGGATCATTATGGCCATGGAACTCGATGCTTTGCAGAGAAGAATGCCCGGAGACAAGTCCATTAATTGGGTGACCACTTCGGTGATGGCGCTCTTTCATGTTGGCGCCGTCGCGGCGCTGTTCTTTTTTAGCTGGAGAGCGTTTTTGGTCTCCCTGCTGTTGTGGTGGGCGTCTGGCAGCTGGGGCATTGGCATGGGTTACCACCGCCTGCTGACGCATCGCGGGTATAAAACTCCGAAGTGGGTCGAGTATTTCCTTACCGTTTGCGCCACGCTGGCGCTCGAAGGCGGCCCGATTTTCTGGGTAGCCACTCACCGCATTCATCATCAATTTTCCGACCGCGATGGCGATCCGCATTCTCCGAAGGACGGCAAGTGGTGGGCGCACATCGGTTGGCTGCTGGTCGGCAAATCCATGCATCACGACACCTCGACCCTCGCGCGCTACGTACCCGATCTCGCCAAGGACAGATTTCACGTCTGGATCACCAAGTATCACTACGTGCCCATCATCGCCCTGGCCGCGCTCCTCTATTGCTTCGGTGCAGCTTTCGGCGGCGGCGTGCACGGAGGCCTGTCTTGCTTGTTTTGGGGCATATTCCTGCGCACCACACTCGGCTTGCATTTCACCTGGCTGGTGAATTCCGCCACCCACGTCTGGGGCTCCCGTCGTTTCGTTACGCGCGACGCCTCCACAAACAACTTTTGGGTCGCCATGGTCACCTTCGGAGAGGGCTGGCACAACAATCATCACGCTCATCCAACCAGCGCCCGTCACGGGTTGCGCTGGTATGAAGTGGACCTGAACTGGTACGGCATCTGGATCCTCAACAAGCTTCATCTGGCTAAACACATCCAGCGCGCCAAGTGGACGGATCGCCGTATGACCGAGGACGTACTGGTTCCTCCTCCGGCTCCCGCCCACCCTTCACAAAGCGACTTGGGTCTCGCTTCCTAGGCGTTCAGTGAAAATCATGGGAATCCGGCTGCCCGCGCGTAACCGTGAGGGGAGTGACGCGGTCCACTTTGACCGAGGTGGTATTTTCCATGTTTTGTACCCGGCCCTCGATCAGCAGATACGGATGATGCACCACCACGGTGTGATCCTTCTCAAACAGCTGTGGCGTAATGATAGCGTTGGAAATTCCTGTTTCATCTTCCAGGCTTAAGAACACAAATCCCTTGGCGGTGCCCGGGCGTTGCCGCACAATCACCGCTCCAGCCACACGCACATGCATGCCGTCCGGCAATTTTGCCAGCTCAGAAGCGCAACGTACTCCGGCGGCGCGCAACGCCGCGCGGTGATAGGCCAGCGGGTGAGGACCAACCGTCAAACCTGTTCCAAGAAAATCCGCCACGATGCGCTCTTCCACGGTCATCTGTAGAAGAGGCGAACGATTCGCTTCCGAGAAAGTTTTGCCTGCGGATTCCACAAGCGCGGTTTTTGTCATTGCCTCTTCTGTCCCGGCGGCATCTTCCGGCGCAACGGAGACTTCGTTGATCCCCTCGAGCAGGGGGCCGGCCGCGCGCGCCGCGCGTTCCACCTGCCACAGGGCGTCACGGCGATGAAAGCCGCGCGCGCCGGAAACACCATTTAACGCCCCGACCGCGGCAAGCGCCTTTAACTCCGCTTTCTGCATCGCCGGAACCCGCTGCTTCAAATCCTGGATGGAGCTGAATTTACAGATATCGCGCTGGCTCACGATTTCCTGGGCCGTGGTTTTGCGCAATCCTTTCACATAGGAGAAAGCATTCCCAGTTGGAGCAGGTGACATCAATGGGCCTAAATCGCAACCCGTGCCGCTGCGCATCTTTCACCAGAGTCGCCGGCGAATAGAATCCCATCGGCTGATTGTTCAGCATGGCAGCGGTAAATGCCGCCAAATAGTGACATTTCAAATACGCGCTGGCATAAGCAAGCAGCGCAAAACTGGCCGCGTGCGATTCAGGAAAGCCATACAATGCAAAGGATGTAATCGACTGCACGATGCGGTCCTGCGTTTCTCCGTGAATTCCATTTTTTGCCATGCCCGCGCGCAACTTGCTTTCTACTTCCTTCATGCGTTTTTCCGAGCGTTTGAAACCAAGGGCGCGCCGCAATTCCTCAGCCTGGCTTCCGGAAAACCCCGCGGCGATCATGGCGATGCGCAACAGCTGTTCCTGAAATAAGGGCACCCCCAGCGTTCTCTCGAGGACATCTTTCAAGAGGGGATGCAGACATTCCGCTTTCTCTTTTTTTTGCCGCCGCCGCAGATAAGGGTGCACCATTTTTCCGACGATCGGTCCGGGACGGATAATCGCCACTTGCACGACAAGGTCGTAAAAGCGCTGGGGATGCAGCCGCGGAAGGCAGGACATTTGCGCCCGGCTCTCGATCTGAAACATCCCCACGGTGTCAGCCTTTTGCAATGTTTGGTAAACCCGGGGATCGTTCTCAGGCAGCTTGCCGAGGTCGACCTCTTCGCCGTAATCGCGGCGAATGATGGCGATGGAATCTTCGAGCACGGCCATCATGCCGAGGCCCAGCAGATCGACTTTCACAATTTTCATGTCCGCGCAATCTTCTTTGTCCCATTGCACCACCACGCGCCCCGGCATCGTTGCGGGCTCAACCGGTACGATGGAATCGAGCTGCCCCTGGCAAATCACCATGCCGCCGGAATGCTGCCCGAGATGACGGGGCAAATCCTGTATCGCCTGGCACAGATGGAAAAATGTACGTATGCGCGGCTGCCGCAGATCAAAACCCGCGTCTTTAAATTGCCGCTCCAGCGTATCGTTGGCATCGCGGTACTCCCAAGCGCCCACCAGGCTGGAAAGCCGCGCCAGTGTTTCGGGGTCGAAAGAAAGCACTTTGCCGATTTCTCGCGCTGCCGATTTTCCACGATAGGTGATCACGTTGGCGGTCATTGCCGCGCCCAATTTTCCATAGCGTTCGTACACATACTGGATGGCGCGCTCGCGCTGCTCTCCACTGGGCAGGTCCAGATCGATATCCGGCCATTCGTCGCGGTTGTCCGAAAGAAAACGTTCAAACAGCAAATCCATCTTCACGGGATCCACAGCCGTAATTCCCAGCGCGTAGCAAACCGCGCTATTGGCCGCCGATCCACGTCCCTGCACCAAAATATTTTTGTCGCGGCAGAAGCGAACAATGTCCCACACAATCAAAAAATATCCCGGCAGATCCAGCTTCTCAATCAGCGCCAACTCACGTTCCAGTTGCTTGCGGGCGGCCTCATTTTCTGCTCCATAACGCCACAACATTCCTTGCCGCGTTTGGGCGCGCAGAAAACTCATTTGCGTCTCGCCTTTGGCCACGGGATACTCGGGAAATTTGTAGCCCAAATCGTTTAGAGTGAATTGCAGCCGCGTGGAAAGCTCCTGCGTGTTGGCGATGGCCTCCGGCAAATCGCGAAACAGTTGCAGCATCTCCGCCGGAGATTTCATGTAGCTCTCGGCGTTGCGGCTCAGCAACACTCCAGCGTTTGTCAGCACGCGGTGATGCCGCAAGCAGGTAAACACATCGAGAATCTGCCGCTGCTGCGGACGGGCATGCCGAACGCCATTCGTGGCCAGCAAGGGCAATTGCAACTTCCTGGCAATCCCTAGCGCCGCGGCATTGCGCGCTTCTTCGCCACGGCAAAAATGCCGCTGCACCTCCACATAGACATTTCCCCTTCCGAATAATTCGCACAATTTCGCAACGCGTTCCAGCGCCGCGCCCATTCCGCCGCATTCCAGGGCTTGCGCCAGCGCACCCTCTTCTCCGCCAGTCAAACAAATCAGCCCATCGCTCAACTCCGCGACTTCCTCCACGGTCACGCTGCCTCTGCCTTTCGCGGAGCGCAACTTCATCCGGGTAATCAGCCGGCAAAGATTCTGGTAGCCCTCGCGCGATCTCGCCAACAATGCATACCGCCAGCCCCTGACACCTTCTTTTGTATTTGCTTCCGCCGCGGTTACCTCGGCACCGATGTGCGCCTGTACGCCTGCCTTCACCCCCGCCAAATGAAACCTCGCCGCACCGTAAACCCCATCGCGATCGAGCAGTGCCATCGCCGGCATTCCCATCTCCGCACACACTGCGATCAACTCTTCGGGATTCGCCGCGCCCTCCAAAAAACTGAACGCCGAGCAAGCATGCAATTCGCAATACATCAGTCGTACACCCCTCGCGCAAACCATTCCTGCCGCACAGCATCGAAATAAATCCGGTAGCGTTTGCGCTCATCCGTAGAGTTTTTATTCCCCGGGTATTCATGTCCCTCCTTGGATGGGGGTGCGGATTGCCACATTTCTTTTTGCCCCCGTATCTCCCCTCCCTGGCCGGCCTTTTCCGCAAAACACACTTCCAAATCCCACTCATCCTCATGCCATTCTTCTTCCCGCCACCATTCTCCCGACGTCCGCCACGGCCCCGAGGCTTTCTGCACCTGGCCTCGGCGACCTTGCAAAAATATCCCGGCCGGCTTTCCGGCCTGCAATTGCACCGTGATCGCCAGGGGCGGCCGGAAAACGCGAACACTCATCGCCGGATCCTTTTTCTTGAAATGTCTGTCCGTCTTTTCCCCGTCGTTTTTCTTCGTACCCCTCCTCCCCGGGCGCCTCCCCATCTCTTCCTGCAGGGGCAAGAATTTCTCCATGCGAAACTCTCCCGGCCGGTGCGTATCCAGCACTTCCGCCGACCCCACATTGCCTTCTCCGACGACCCCTTCAAGCCGTGCCAGCGTCAGCTCCAACTTCCCGGCATCCGGAAAACGGGGCAAAAACAGCCCGCGCTGCGTCACCTGCGGTTGCGCCGCTTGCGCCCCCATCAGCACTTTTACAATCGGCGCGCCTGGCGGGCTGCCCTGCAAACGCAGTCGCAACAATTTCAGCAGCAACTTGGCATCGCGCATGGGCACCGGCAGTTGCATGGTGCGCTCATAAACCCCCGGCACATTTTTTGCGCGCACCAGTTCCGTGCGCACATCCAGCGCAGTTTCAAAAGCCGGCTGCAAATCGAATCGTACGCGCAGCAAACTCGCCGCCAGCGCACGCGTCGCCAAGCGCTGGCAAAGCTGATGGAGCAGCCGCCCCAGCACGAAGGAAAGCGGCTCCAGTTCCTCGACCGCGTCATCCAGTTCCATCTCCTCTTCAAAAACCAGTTCCGCTTCGGCGATCACCAAGGCGCGCGAAACTCCTCCTCGCGCCCGTGCCCGCAACTGCACTCCCGCCGGTCCCAACCGCTCGGAAAGCTGCAACATCGGCAAGCGTGCCAATTCCGCGCACGTGCGAACTCCCCAAAGCTCCAGGGTCTCTGCAATCTCTTGCGGCGGAGAAAGTACTCTCACCGGCAGCCCTCCGAGCCGCGCCGCTTCCTCCCCCGCCGCAAGCAATGTAATCCCCGCAAATCCGCGCGCTGCCAGTTCCGCCGCGGAAATATTTTCCGCAATGGCTACGTTCACGCACAGCCCGCACTCCCCGGCGCGCACGAGCAGCAATTCTGCGATTTGTTGCTCCGTGCCGAGCAGCGCGGACAATCCCGCCACATCCACAACCATCAAATCCGGCGCCGTCTCCTCCATTCGCGGAGACACCGACCAGCCCACATCGCGCAGCGCGGCATGTGCCGCTTTCTCCGCCGCCAGCGATCGCGCGCGAATCTCCACTCCCGCAAACTGTGCGGCATTGGCCTTGGTCATCCCCAAAAAAATCCCCAGCTCGAGCGCCTGCGAAGTCGCCGCCACCACGCTGTACAGCGGCGCATTCCCGTCAACCAGGGCTATCGCCCGCCCGCTTAAACCAACGCCCGCGCCACATCCCGGCTTCCCACGCAATTCCGCGCGCACCACGGCCTGCACCATAAACTCCGGAACGTAAATAGCTGCGAATGCCATACCCCCTCAATGACCCGGCCAACTGCGTGCGGCGATCGCTCGCCGGCCGGTGCCGTGTTAGCGCCGCAAATTTAAATGTCTTGCCACTCTTTATCTGTGCTTTCATCCCCATCCAAATAATTCCACTCCGTCTTCATTGCAAACTCCGTCGCAGCCATCCGCTTTTTATCCATCCTTTGAACATCGATCGACATCACCCGATTTCCTCGCGCCTGCCCATCTGTCTGCATCCGCGAACGCACCACCTCCGCCCGGCTCTTGGCCCCTTCCAGCAAACAGCCCTGGGGCACAACCAATCCTGGCTTTGTGCCTGCTTCGGGCAATGCCTCTTCGGCCGTCTCCCGCCAGACCCCCGCTTCGCCCTCCATGCGCAACACCAACGACGCACAGGTCTTGGCGTTCGACTCCTGGCCCATCAAAAAAAGCATCGTTGCCGTGCCCTCCACGGCGCGTCGAAACCGGAACCACACACTCAACTGCACCTGCCGCACGAGCCGCGCCGCCACATCGCTCAGATCCAGCGCAATCAATCCAAACCCTCCGCCCTGAATGAGCAGGTCCGTGGCCCGCAGGGCCTGCTCGATATTTTTGCAGCGCACCCAAAGTAACTGCCGCAAGCTCACGCCCGCGGCCACTCCCGCTTCCGGATCAAACGCATCCCGCCCGTCCACCAGTGCGCAAACCTCCCCGTCGCGCGTCCGCGCCGCCAGCGCGGCCAGGAGCAGGCTCGTCCGCCCGCTCCCTGCCGCGCCAAACACCTCCGTCAAGCATCCGCGGGGCAACCCCCCAGTCAATTCATCGATCTCCGCAATGCCCGCCGAGACCGTCTCGACCGCCGACCGGTCGCGATACTCCAGCGGCGCCACCACGCGCCCCGCCAGCGCTGTCTCCACCTGCAAACGCAAAGCCGCCGCCCGCTGACCAATCGCCATGGCGCACACTATTCCTCAGACAATTCCGGGCGGAAAAGGCGAGGTAGAGGGGAAAAACTGTTCGCTTTTTGTTCGCCTTCGAGAAAATGATGTACTCCCGCGCCGCCTTTGTCAAGCGATCCCCGGGAGCTCCGTTACTAACGACCTGCCAGCAGGGGATTTCGCCGAGCGCATTCCTGCCCCGAGCCCCGGATCGCCGTCCACGCCGATGCCGAGAGAACTCCTGGCTGCTACCAAGCCGCGATGGTATTGGCGAGCGAGGAGAAAGATTCCGAAGATTTCGCGAGGCGCGAAGCTACAGGGCGCGCGCCCCGCCGTGATCCTTCACGCCCTCTAAAGCATTTTCACCAATTGCAGGAAATCGAAGAGGGGTATCCGACCGGGCTGGCCTCAAGTAGCCGCTGTATTCAATTCGAGGTTTCTCTCCGCTAGCCTGTTTGGGCTGCGCCCGTGCCGCAGAAAACTATGCGCTTTAAGCAAATTGAGCAGCAACCCAAAACCTTTGTCCTGATCTTCGACACCGGCGAAGAAATCTCTTCCACCCTCAAGCAGTTCGCGCAAAAGCAAAGTCTGGCCGGCAGCAGCTTCAAAGCCATCGGCGCTCTCTCGCACGCCAAATTCGCCTGGCTCAACTGGAAAACCAAGCAATATGAAATTGCCGGTGATTTCAAGGAACAACTCGAACTCCTCTCCCTCATCGGCGACATCGCCCTTAAAGACAACCAACCCCAAGTCCACGCGCACATGATCGTCGCCCGCCAGGACGGCACCGCGCACGGCGGACACCTGCTCGAGGCCCATGTCCGCCCCACCTGCGAACTCATCCTCACGGAAAGCGCCACGCAACTGCAAAAACAGATCGACCCCGAATCCGGCCTGGCGCTGATCCGCTTCTAGTCTGGCGGGCGGTTGGCCACGAAATCGATCCGGACTTTCACGAAGGCCGGGCTGGCGCCGTCCCCCGCGCGAAGCAAACTTAGGAAAAAAGCGATCCTCCTCCCGCACCAGAACCTGCCACACGCTTCCGCTTCCCGGGGAGCATTCCCTGCTGCCGGCTCTCCTTTGCCACCTTCGTCAAATCTTCGAGCAACAATTTGTACAACGCCTCCCGGGCTTCGCGCGTATCGCCCCGCAATACCGCCGAAGGGTGATACGTCGCCAGCGTCTTCGCGGCCGAGCGGCTGGTCAAGAATTTGCCGTGCTGCTCCGTCAAGCGAAACGCAGCGCCAAACACCGCCTTGGCCGCCGTCGCTCCCAAACACACCACGATCTCGGGGGCAATTTCCTCCAGTTCCGCTTCCATCCACGGCCGGCAAGCGCTCACCTCACTGAGCCGCGGCGTGCGATGAATCCTCCGCTTCCCCCGTTCCTCGAACGCGAAATGCTTCACCGCATTGGTCACATACACTTCTGAACGCACCATCCCCGCCTCACGCAGCGCGCGATCGAGCACCTCTCCCGCCGGGCCCACAAAGGGCCGGCCCGCGCGATCTTCCTGATCTCCCGGCTGTTCCCCAATCAGCATGACCCGCGTATCCCGGGGACCCTCGCCAAACACCGCCTGCGTAGCACGCTTAAAAAGATCGCAACCTTGCAGTGCTCGACGGCCGCGCGCAAGCGCTCGAGACTCGCCTTGACCGGCACAAACTCGCTGGCCCCAGCCATTTTCCTTGGCAGCGCCACAATCTCCTCCCCCCCGGTTTGTCGCGGGCGGCGGCTTGACGCCGCGGGTACGGCCTTGAGCCCCGCCGCTATCTGCCCGACCAGCTGAAGCGGTCCCGCGAGCGCACCGCCCGCAAAGTGTCTAAGGCGAAACAAAAGCGAATCTGTTATAATGGCCAATGCCTGCGCAGCAATTTTCATTGGCCCGATCCTTTCGATGCCCGGCAGGCAGCCCGGGGTCCCGAACTACGGCGATTTCGTTCTCCGCGGCTCCTGCGCATACCCAATCGGCCTCCGAGCATCTAAACTATCCGCCGCCAGAAAGGAATTCCCAGTCCACCCGTGTCTAAGCGCCAGAAACGAGCGCGCGGCGCCGCCGCGGCGAGAGTCGCGCCGGCCATCGACGCCCTGGGCATCTTTCATCCCGCCGTCCGCGAGTGGTTTGCGGCAGTCTTCCCTGCGCCCACCAGCCCGCAAGTCGCCGGCTGGCCGGCCATCTCGCGCGGCGAGTCCACTCTGATCCTCGCTCCGACCGGCACCGGCAAAACTCTCGCCGCCTTCCTCTGGTGCATCAACCGCATGATGTTCTCGCCGGTGCCTCTAAGAGCCGAGCGCTGCCGGGTCGTGTACATCTCTCCCATCAAAGCCCTGGCCGTGGATGTCGAGCGCAATCTGCGCGCCCCGATCATCGGCATCGCGCAAGCCGCCGAGCGCCGTGGAGCCGAATTTCATCAGCCGAGCGTTTTCATTCGCACCGGGGACACGATTCCCGCAGAACGCGCGCGTTTTGAGCGCCACCCCGCCGACATCCTGATCACCACGCCGGAATCGCTCTACCTTCTTCTCACTTCCAACGCCCGCGAAGCCCTGCGTTCCGTCGAAGTTGTGGTCATCGATGAAATTCACGCGATCGTCCCCACCAAGCGCGGCTCGCATCTCTCTCTGTCCATGGAGCGCCTCGAGCACCTCGCCCGGCGCCCCCTCCAGCGTATCGGCCTTTCCGCCACGCAGCGTCCCCTTGAAGAAGTCGCCCGCTTCCTCGGCGGCGCCGACCTTTCGCGGCCAGCTTCAGCTTCCACGGAGAAAGGTGTCACCGCCGCCCTCGCGAACAACGCCGGGGAGGAAGCCCTTTGCGAATTTGAATCTGCCGCCTTCCTACCCGTCTACCGTCCGGTCACCATCGTCGACGCCAGCGCCCCCAAGCGCCTGGACCTTCGCGTAGAAGTGCCCGTCGAAGACATGACCCGCCTCGAGGAACTCGACAACCTGCCGAGCGGACCCGCGTCGCAAGGCCCCCTGCGCCGCTCCATCTGGAGCGCCATCCATCCGAAACTCCTCGAACAAATCCGCTCCCACCGCTCCACGCTGATTTTCGTCAACAGCCGCCGCCTCGCCGAGCGCATCTCGGGCGCCATCAACGAACTCGCCGGAGAAACGCTGGTGCGCGCCCATCACGGCAGCGTGGCCGTAGCCCAGCGCCAGGAAATCGAAGATCGCCTCAAACTCGGCACCCTGCGCGCCATCGTGGCCACCTCCTCGCTCGAACTGGGCATCGACATGGGCGCCATCGACCTGGTCATCCAGATCGAATCGCCACCCTCGGTGGCCAGCGGCATGCAGCGCGTCGGCCGCGCCAGCCACCACGTCGGCGCCACCAGCAATGCCATCATCTTTCCAAAATTCCGCGCCGACCTGGTGGCTTGCGCGGCCATCACGCGCGCGATGTATGAGGGGCAAGTTGAGTCCGTCCACTACCCCCGCAATCCCCTCGATGTCCTGGCGCAGCAAATCGTCGCCATGGTCTCGCTCGAGGACTGGTCCGTAGAGAATCTCTTCGACCTCGTCCGTTCTTCGGCGCCTTACGCCGCGCTAACGCGCTCCATTTTCGACAGCGTCCTCGACATGCTTTCCGGGCGCTATCCTTCCGACGACTTCGCCGATCTTCGCCCGCGCATCACCTGGGACCGCATAAAAAACAGCCTATCGAGCCGCCAAGGCTCGCAGCGCGTGGCCATCATCAACGGCGGTACCATTCCCGATCGGGGCCTCTACGGTGTGTTTCTCGCGGGAGCCACGCGCGGCGCGCGTGTCGGCGAACTCGACGAAGAAATGGTCTTTGAAAGCCGCCAGGGCGACACCATCATCCTCGGCGCCTCCACCTGGCGCATCGAAGAGATTTCCCACAATCAGGTGATCGTCTCGCCCGCCCCCGGCGAACCCGGCAGAATGCCGTTCTGGAAGGGCGAAGCCGCCGGACGCCCTGCCGAGTTCGGCCGGAAGATCGGGGAGATGACCCGCGAGCTGGTAGCCCTGCCGCGTCCAGTGGCGTTCAGCAAATTGGTCGAGGAACACAGCCTCGACGTCAACGCCGCAGAGAATCTCCTGAAATATTTGGAAGATCAGCGCGCGGCCACCGGCCGCATACCGAGTGACGAGGATATCGTCATCGAAGTGTGCCGTGACGAAATGGGCGACCGCCGGGTGTGCGTCCTCACGCCCTTCGGCCGGCCCATTCACGCTCCCTGGTGCATGGCGGTCACCGCCAAGCTTCGCGCCGAGCGCGGCCTCGCGGTCGAATCCATGTGGTCGGATGACGGGTTCGTTTTGCGCGTGCCGGACACGGATGAAACCATCCGCTCCGAGGATCTGCTGCCCAGCCCCGCGGAATTTAAGGAATTGGTTTTGCGCCAGCTGGGCAGCACTTCACTTTTCGCGGCAAAATTCCGCGAAGCCGCCGGCCGCGCCCTGCTCCTGCCCAAGCGCCGCCCCGGGCTGCGCGCCCCGCTCTGGCAACAACGCAAACGGGCCGCCGATTTGCTGGCCGTCGCGGCGCAATTCTCGACCTTCCCGATGCTGCTCGAAGCCTATCGCGAGTGTATCCGCGATGTTTTCGATTTACCCGCGGCGGCCAGTATCCTCGCGGGAATTCACCGCGGGGCCATCCGCGTGACGCACGTCGCATCCGACAAGCCCTCGCCTTTCGCTGCCTCGCTGCTGTTCTCCTATGTCGCGAATTATATTTACGACGGCGACGCCCCCCTCGCCGAGCGTCGCGCACAAGCTCTTGCCATCGACCAGTCCCAGCTCGAGGAACTTCTCGGCGACAGCGACCTCCGCGAGCTCCTCGACGCCGCGGCGCTCGACGAAGTCGAAGCCCGTCTGCAATCCCTCGAGCCGGAATATCGCGCGCGGCACAGCGACGGCGTGCAGGACTTGCTGCTAAAACTCGGCGATCTGACGGAAGATGAAATTATTGCTCGCAGCGAAAGCCCCGAAATCGCTGCCAGCATCACCGGCCTGGCAACTTCCCGCCGTGCCGTCCGCGTCCGCATCGCCGGCCAGGCCCGCTACATCCCCGTCGAATACGCCGCGCGCTACCGCGACGCCCTCGGCACGCCTCTGCCTCCCGGCCTGGCCGAAGTCTTCCTCGCAAAAACCGACGACCCGCTTCGCGAGCTTCTCCGGCGTTACGCCCGCACCCACGGCCCTTTCACCACCGTCGACCTGGCCGCCCGCTACGGCCTGCCCCCAGCCGCGGTGGACACCGCCTTGCATGCCCTGCATGGTCTCGGCAAACTCCTTGAAGGCGAATTCCGCCCCGGGGGCACGCATCGCGAATGGTGCGATCCCGATGTACTCCAGCAAATCCGCCGCAAAAGCCTCTCCCGCCTGCGCCGCGAAATCGAGCCCGTCGAACAACACACCTTCGCCCGCCTCACCGCGCGCTGGCAAGGCGTCAGCGTGCGCCGCCGCGGCCTCGAAGCCCTGCTCGACACCATCGAAAACCTGCAGGGTGCCGCCGTCCTAGCCTCTGAACTTGAACGGGAAATTTTCCCCGCGCGCATCGCCGACTACCGGCAAGGCGATCTCGACACATTGATGGCCAGTGGCCAGGCCGCCTGGGTGGGGGTCGAACAGATCGGCGAACACGACGGGCGCGTAGCCTTGTATCTCACGGAATCTCTCCCGCTGCTTCTGCCTCCTGAAGAGTTGCGCAGCGACACTTCTCCGCTTTCGGAAAAAGCCGCGCAAATTCTGGAATTCCTTGGTAGCCGCGGCGCGTCATTTTTTACCGCCATCCACGCGGCTCTCGGCGGCGGCTTTCCCGGCGAAATGCGCGATGCTCTCTGGCAACTGGTGTGGTCCGGTCGGATCACCAACGACACCTTCCATCCCGTCCGCGATCTTTTGCGCCCGCGCGAGGGAAAACACGAGCGCGCTGCGACTTTCGACGGCGGCCCGCCGGGCTCGCCGGAATTTCTGCGCCGCCTGCGCTCGCGAACCGCCGGCGGGGGCCCCGCGCAAGGCCGCTGGTCGCTCGTCCAGCGAAATCTTTCCCCGCCCATCACCGTCACGCAGTGGAGCGCCAACATCGCCCAGCAATTGCTGGTACGCCACGGCATCGTGTTGCGCGAAACCGCCATCGCGGAAAATATTCCTCGCGGATACCCGACGATCTATCCCGCGCTGAAGACCATGGAAGACGGCGGCTGGCTGCGCCGCGGCATGTTCGTCGCCGGACTGGGCGCGGCACAGTTCGCCATGCCCAGCGCCGTCGATATACTGCGCACCTTGCGCTCCACGCCCCCCACTCCCGAGGTTCTTTTCCTGGCCGCCACCGACCCCGCGAATCCCTACGGCACGTTACTCCCGTGGCCGCGCAAGGATTCCGAAATCGCCAGCGATGCCGGAAACCCGGCATCCCCGAACGCTCTGCCTTCCCTCTCGCGCACGAGCGGCGCAGGAGTCATTCTGATCAACGGAACGCTCGCGGCTTTCTTCCGCCGCAGAAATCCCGCGGTGCGCGTCTTTCTGCCGGAGTCGGAACCCGAACGCTCGCACTTTGCCCGCGAACTCGGCAAAAAGCTCGCCGAAGTGGCCATGCGCAGGCAGGGTAGGAGAACGGGCTTGCTCATCGCCACCATCGACGACCTTCCCGCGCGCGCCCATGTCCTGGCCCCCTTCCTTGAAGCGGCGGGATTCGTCAATACGGCTCTGGGTTTTCAGATGCGCCGGGCTGCGCTGCTTCCCATGGCCACAGAACAAGCGCAGGACTCCGACGCCGACGCCAGCCAAACGGAAGCTGAGGACATCGATCCCATCGCAGGTACCGCATAATGCCCGAAGGCGACACACTTTTTCGCACCGCCCGCACCCTCCATCGCGCGCTCGCAGGAGAGCTGGTCACCGCCTTTGACAGCGTGCTTCCCAAGCTAACGCGTGTCGATTTCGATTCCGGCATCACCGGCCGCACCGTCGAGAAAGTGCAGTCGCAGGGAAAATGGCTGCTCACGCATTTTTCCGGCGACTTGATTCTGCTTTCCCACATGCTCATGAGCGGTAGCTGGCACATCTACCGTCCGGGCGAAGCCTGGCAGCGTCGCGCCGTGGATATGCGCATCGTGCTCAAGACCGAAAAGATCTGGGCGGTCGCCTTCAACGTCCCCATCGCGGAGTTTCACACTTCCGACACCCTGCGTCGCCGCGAAGGTTTGAGGAAACTGGGACCGGACATCCTGGCCCCGCAATTTGACCCGCCACAATCGATAGCCAGCCTGCGCGCGAACGGCGATCTCGAGGTTGGCGTGGCCCTGCTGACGCAATCGATCATCGCCGGCCTCGGCAATATCTTTAAGTCCGAAACCTGCTTCGCTTCTGGCGTGAATCCCTTCCGCCTGATAAACACCTTGCGCGTCGACGAAGTAAACCGCCTGGTAAGCACCGCCAGAAAATTCCTGCTCGCCAATGCCGCGGAAACTTCCGGCGACAGGATCACCACCTACGCCGGGCTTCGCAGCACCACCGGCCGGGCCCATGGGGACGAGCGCTTGTGGGTGTACGGCCGCCGCGGCGAGCCTTGCCGCCAGTGCGGCACGCCCATCGAATCCCGGAAGCAGGGCATCGCGGCGCGCACTACGTTCTGGTGCCCGTGTTGCCAGCCCATGCCAGCCGCAACGAGCGCGCACCGCAGCGGTTAGGCGGCGTGCCGCATTGATCTTAGTGTGGCGACGAACGGGGTTTTTCGCCCTGAAGAGCTGTTTTTGTTTTCTGACTTCCCAGGCCATCCATGCGCAGCTTTGTGCAAAATGCCGACGCCGTAGCCGCCACCACCAAAAAACTCGAAAAGCGCCGCCTGATCAGCGAGTACTTCAAGTCTCTCGCGACGGGCGAAGCCGCGCTAGCCGCGCGCTTCCTCTCCGCCCGGGCCTTCGCCAGCCATGACGAGCGCACCCTGGGCATCGCGGGCGCAAACCTGGTGCGCCTGGTCGCCGAGGCTGCCGGTGAATCCAGCGAAAATCTGGGCAAGGCCTACCGCAAACACGGCGACCTCGGCGACATGGCGCAAGAGCTGCTGGCCGCAACCCACCGCACGGGAGACCTGACGCTCCCTGAGGTAGCCGCGCTGTTTGCGGCTCTGGCCTCGGCACGCCTGCCCGCCGAAAAAACCGATCTCCTCCGCCAAGCCTTCGCGCGCGCCAGCGCCGGCGACATCAGATACCTGGTAAAAATCATCACCGGCGATCTGCGCATCGGCTCGAGGGAAAGCCTGGTGGAAGAAGCCATCGCGCAAGCCTTCGCTCGCCCCTTGGCGGACGTGCGCCGGGCCCACATGATGACCGGCGACATAGGGGAAACCCTGACCCTGGCCGCCGGCGATAAACTAGCCAGCGCCGCCGTGCGTTTGTTTCATCCCCTCGGATTCATGCTCGCCGTGCCGGTAGAAAGCGCTGAGGACTTATTCGCCAAAGGACTGAGCGATCCCGCCGCCCCCGCCTTGCTCGTCGAAGAAAAATACGACGGCATTCGCGCCCAGGTTCACAAAGACAAAACCGGAAAAGTCCGCATTTTTTCCCGCACCCTCGACGAAGTGAGCGAATTTCCGGAACTCGCCAGGCCTCTCGCCGCACTCCCCGGCGAACTGATTCTCGATGGCGAAATCCTGGCCTGGCGTGGCGTGCGTCCCTTGCCCTTCACCGAATTGCAAAAGCGCCTCGGGCGCAAACAAGTCGACATGTTTCTGCTGCACGATACCCCGGTGAAATTTGTGGCCTTCGACATTCTCTACCAGGACGGGGCGCTGCTCCTTGACCAGCCCTTGGCGCAGCGAAAGGCGCGCCTCGACGCGATTTTCTCGGCCTCAGGCGCGGCTCTGCGCGTCGCGGAACGGGTCGAATGCCGGTTGCCCGCGGAAGTTTCCCGGGTATTTCGCAATTCGCTGTCCGCCGGGCACGAAGGAATTGTGGCCAAGGTAGCGGGTTCGCCCTACACGCCGGGGCGTCGTGGCGGTTTCTGGTTCAAGCTGAAAGAACCATTTGCCACCCTGGATGTGGTAGTGACCGCAGTTGAGTATGGCCACGGAAAGCGCCACAAGGTGCTCTCCGATTACACCTTTGCGGTGCGCGACGGAGAAAAGCTTTTGAATATCGGCAAAGCCTACTCCGGCCTGACCGACGCGGAGATTCTCGAGTACACGGAATATTTTCTAGAGCACACCCTTGAAGACCAGGGCCACCGCAGGATCGTCGAACCGGGCGTCGTGCTCGAAGTGGCCTTCAACAATATTCAGAAATCAGGTCGTCACGAGAGCGGCTACGCCTTGCGCTTTCCGCGCATCGTCCGCCTGCGGCCCGACAAACCCGTTGAGGATATCAACACTCTTGAAGATGTCGCGCGGCTGTTCGCCCGGCAGAGCGCCGGCCCGGCAGAAACGAAAGCCGCGGAAAGCGAAGGTACCTGAGACCTGGCGAGATCAGACGAGTTCCAGGCGTTTGACGAGTTCCGCGGCGATAGCCGCGATGCGTTCCTGGGTGGCATGGTGCAAGGGCCGGTGTGCTTGCGCGTGCGGGTCGCGGAGCACGATCCATAGCCCCGGGCGATACACCTCGTCGTCCCCGGGACAGATGGCGCCCGTGAGCTGCGCCAGCTCGAGTGGCGGCGGGGGCTGATGCGTGAAATCCAGATTGGCGTTTTCCGGCGAGTGCGCATCGCGCGGGGGATGCGCGAGCAAATCAAGCAGTACTCCGCGCGCGTCATCCACCAAATCCCGGAAGCCTTGCGACACCAGCACCGCGTCCACATCGCGCGGCGTGGGCTGCTCCAGTTGTTCAAGGTCGTAATCCGGCAGGGGCTTGCCCAGCGGTATTTCGATCGACGCGGAAGGCTCGCTGACATCGGCTGAAATTCGGATGGACATGGTCTTTACGTTTGTACACCAGCCGCGCTATTTCGGATAGGGGCTCCCCGAAAGAGTTGCGAAAGCGCGGTACAACTGTTCGGCCAGCATCGCGCGAGCCAGCTCATGGGAAAAGGTCATGGCGCTCAGTGAAATCTTCTGCTGCGCGCGTTGCCGCAGGGCATCGGGAAAACCGTCGGCGTCCCCGCAGAGAAAAATCAGCTCGCGAAGGCCGCGCTCGCGGTGTCCCGCCAGCCATTTGGCAAATGCTCCGGAGTCCAGAGTTTTCCCGCCGGCGTCGAGCAACACCACGCTCGCGGCGCGGTCGGCGTCCAGCTTGCGCAGCGCCGCCTCGCAATTGCGCACTTCGAGCACTAGAACGCCTGCGTGGCGGCTGACGCGCTTGAGGTAATCATCGATTACCGCGCGCATTTCGGGCCGCCGCGTCTTACCAAGCATGAGCAGGGAAATTCGCATCTTCGTCTTTTTTTTGTCGGCGCCGGGTTCTACTTCAGGCCATATTTCTTGCGTTTCTCAAGCAGGGTCTTGCGGCTGATGCCCAGAATCTCCGAGGAACGCGTGATCTGGTAGCGCGTAGCCTCCAGGGTCGCAGCAATGGCGCTGCGCTCGATCTCTTCAAGCGAAAGCAGTCCCGCGCCGGAATACGCCGCGCCGCCTCCCGCGGTGCGCACGTTCTCCGGAAAGTCGGCGGGCTCGAGCATCAGCGCTTTCTCCGGGGCAAGCGCAGAGCGGTCGGCAAGGTTCGCGGAGTGGCGGAAAAAAACCACGGCGCGTTCGAGAGCATTGCGCAATTCCCGGATGTTTCCCGGCCAGTTGTACGCGCCAAGCATGCGCTGGGAACTTTCGCTAAAGCGCATCCCCGGGCGGCCGTGCACCTTGCACACTACCGCGAGCAGATATTCGGCCAGCGGGAGAATATCAGCATGCCGCTCGCGCAGAGGCGGGACCACCAGCGTCAGAACGTTCAGACGGAAGTACAGGTCCTCACGGAACACGCCGCTCTTCACCGCCCCGGGGAGATCGACGTTGGTCAACGCGATGATCCGCGCGGAAATGTGCAGGGTCTCGGTGCCGCCGAGCCTCTCAAAGGAACGCTCCTGCAAGACGCGCAACATCTTGCCCTGCGCTTCTGGGGACAGCGCGGCAACCTCGTCGAGCACCAGCGTGCCTGCCCCGCCCATTTCGAGCCGGCCGAGCTTGCGTTCGACGGCCCCGGTGAACGAGCCGCGTTCATGGCCGAACAGTTCGCTTTCCACGAGATGTGGCGGCAGGCTGGCGCAATCGATTTTTAAAAAGGGAGCGTCACGTCGTGGCCCGATTTCGTGAATGAGGCGCGCCAGATGATCCTTGCCGGTGCCGCTTTCTCCGACGATCAGCAGGGTAGTGCCTGTGGGGGCTACTTTTTGCGCCAGTTCGAGGAGACGAAGCGATGCCGGATCCTCTGAGACCCACGGCAATCGCTCCGCGGTCATGGCGCGACGGCGTTATCCGCGGCGGGGATGTCGCCAAAGGAACTGCCCGCGCGTGCCTCTTGGGGGTCGTCGGGCAGCACCAGTTTCGGCGCCGAGCGCCACAAGCGTTCAAGATCGTAGAATCGCCGCGCCTGCTCGCCGAAAACGTGCACGATGAACGCTCCATAGTCGAGCAGCGCCCATTCCGCACTGCCGCGCCCTTCGCGGTGCTCCGGCAAGCGCTTCATGGTTTTGTGCACTTGCTCCTCGATTTCGCTGAGGATGGCCTGCACCTGCGGGGTGCTGAAGGCCGTGCAGATCACGAAGTATTGCGTAAACGCTCCGAGCTCTTTCAGGTCCAGGACGGTGATGCCCGCCGCTTTTTTGCTTTGCGCGGCCTCTACTGCGAGGCGCACGCCTTGGGGAAGCGATTGTAATTTCAAGAATAGAGCCTTTGCTTGAGTATATATTCCTCGACACGCGCCGAAACCAGCCCGTGAATCGACTGGCCGCGGTTGGCGCGGCGGCGAATGTCGGTGGCGGAAACTTCGCTGGCCACGTTTTCCAGCAGGTACACCGAGGTGCGCCGCAGGTGGGCCACCACCTGCGATGGATGATCGGTCTCGGCATCGCGTTTGTCGTTCGGCCCGGCGAGCAGATCGGGCGGAATAACCAGCTTCAGAGCCTCGACGCGAATACCCGGACGATTGGCAACGATAAAATCGCAAATCCCCAGCAGCGCCTCGTACTCTTTCCACATGGGGATGTCCAGGAAGGCGTCCGCGCCAATGATGAAGAACACGCGGTCCCCGGGATTATTGTTCACATGCCGGAAATAGCGCACGGTGTCGACCGAATAGTGCAGCTGTGTGCCGCTGAAATCTTCGCCCGCTTCGGCCAGCGACGGCACAAAATGGGGATGTTCGCTGCATGCCAGGGAAACCATGGCGAAGCGGTGGGGAAACGGGGCAAGATGCTGTTTCAATTTGTGGGGCGGGCGGCTCGCGGCGATGAAATTCATTTCGTCGAAGTTAAAGCGCCGGTCCGCGGCTCGCGCGACCGCCAGATGGCCGTTGTGAATGGGATCAAACGACCCGCCAAAAAGCGCGATGCGCCGGGGCTGCGTTCTGGCGGCAGTGCGATGCGCCTGCGCGGTGGTCAATGCGCCTCCCGAGAGGATTGCGAAGCGTCAGTGATATTTTCAGCGGAGTCGTCATCTAAGTCCAGCGCGGAATCCTGGGCGCGCGGGATCTTGTCAAGGGCATCCGCGATCGAACGCACCAGTTCACGAACGCCTTCGCCGGTGGCGGCGGAAATGGCGTGAAATTCCAGGTGCTGCGCGCGGCAAAAATCCCGCAGTTCTTCAAGACGTGCAGGGTCGGTAGTGGCGTCGAGTTTCGTGGCCACAACGATCACCGGTTTCTCCGCCAGCAGGGAACTGAAGGACGATAGTTCGCCGGCCACGACACCGTAGGACTGAATCGGATCGCCGTCCGTCGCGTCGCTGGTATCGATAAGATGCACCAGCAAGCGCGTGCGTTCAACGTGCCGCAGAAAACGAATTCCTAAACCGTGGCCGAGATGCGCGCCTTCGATGAGTCCCGGCAAATCCGCCACCACGAAGCTCCGGCCGACTTGCGAACCTTCCTTGCCGTCGGCGTTCACCACGCCGAGATTCGGTTCTAGAGTCGTGAACGGGTAGTTGGCGATTTTTGGGCGCGCCGCGGAAATCACGGAAATCAGCGTGGATTTTCCAGCATTGGGAAAGCCCACCAGTCCGACGTC
>JBEKSZ010000119.1:0-17953 GCA_049516615.1 Candidatus Acidiferrum sp.
TCGCGTTTGGCGCTTATCGTCCCCTAATATCCCCTGATCCGTTGGGATCAGGGCTTGTAAGTTATTGAAGGAAATGGCGGGGACGACGAGACTCGAACTCGCGACCTCTGCCGTGACAGGGCAGCGTTCTAACCAACTGAACTACGTCCCCACTGAAAGTGAATCGCCACATGGTGGGCACTGAAGGATTTGAACCTTCGACCTTTCGGGTGTAAACCGAACGCTCTAACCGCTGAGCTAAGCGCCCTACTTCATTCATCGTACCGCATGCTTGACGCTCCGTCAACGCGTCGCCCCGTCACCGGTTTTGTCCGCCGAAAGTGCTTCCGCGGTGGGCTCCGTGGTCACGACTAGTACGGGCTATTCTTCTACGCCAGTCTGTGTAGTGCCCGTTCTTCGCATTTGCAATTCATATCTCAGGCGACCCGCACTCGTCGAAGAAGCTTCCGCTCTCCCCGCCACACCTGGTAGCAGCCGATCGCCCGCTGCGGCGCCACTCCGAGTGACCGGGGCACGGGTGCGGCCAAACGTTCAAACGCTCGCTGGAGATGAAGCATTAAGTCCATTCGTCCGCATTTCTTGCACTTTATTGCGGCTGCCAGTAAACTGTATTTACTACATTTTACGAGGGATTTGCGCGGGCATGCTTCTGAACCGGGATTACGTGGGCTACATGGCCACCGAAGTTGTCAAACAGCTTGTTGACGGCGGCCTCATTGAAACCAGGGCAGCGGAGGCTGTCGCCCTGCGCGTGCGGCAGCGTATGGCGGAAGAACTTTCTGTCGAGGATCGTGTCAACGAGCAGGCGCGCCAGATTCTCACCGAGCATCAGGAAGAGATGCGCCGCACCAACGTCTCGTATCAGGACATGTTTAAAAAAGTGAAAGCGCAGTTGGCGCGCGACGGCAAACTCATTTTGCGCTGATTCAATCCGGTGCGGCAATTTTAAACTCGTCGTACGCAACACTGCGCCACGGCCTTATTTGGTTTTTTGCAACGCGACTACGAACTTGGGGACCGTCGAAATAATGCGACTCAGCCGCGAAAAAATTGTCCGCATCTCTCACCAACTCACCGACGTCCTGGTGGCCAGCGATGACGTAGAATTCGTTGACGACCGCGACACCATCCGCCGCCAAATCGTCGAAATTCTCACCGCCACATTGCGCGAGGAAGAAAAAGCCGAACTCGAGGCCCGCAAACGCATCACTTCCCAGAAAAAGGAAATCATCGAAGGCAGCGAAGAGTGGGACGTCCTCTATCGCAAATACTACTCCGAAGAACTCCGGAAAATGGGGGTTGCTGCCGCCCCCGAAGAACACCGCCGGCAATCTACCTATTAGTTTCGCAGGTAGTGCATAAAAAAAGGGTGGCCATAAGAAAAATGGCCACCCTTTTTTGAATCCATAAGTGAAAAATGACTACTGATCGTCCGGGCGCCGCTTCAGCGTCGGCCGGTCATCGTCCGTGCTGTTCGGATCCGTACTGGACGTGCTCGATCCGTCCGTTTTGCTCTTGTCCGTCTGTTCCGTTTTCGTCCGCAGCGTCGGCTTGCCCGGTCCGGAGATGGCCTTCTTCGAGAACATTACCGCCCGCAATCGCGCCTTCACCGAATCGAACTCTGACGTGGTAACAATATATTCCTGCTTGGCCGGCAAAATCCGCGCAATCTCTTTTTGCGTCCGCTCGATACGTTCAGGCGTGGGCGGATGCGTCGAGAACACCTTCGGGATCGTGCCCGGCTGCCGCTTCTCGTCCGCCTGAATGCGCTCAAAGAACGTCACGTAGGCGTTCGGGTCGTAGCCAGCCTTGTACATATACTGCAATCCCAGAAAGTCCGCTTCGCGTTCGTCGTCGCGCGAAAATTTAAGGAACGAAATCGGAATCGCGATATTCAGTCCTTCATAGAGAGCATAGCCCGCCCAGCCCACGGGCCCAAAAATCATCAGGGGAATGCTGGCGATCTGCATGATGTCGCCTTTAGTAGCTTGCCGCGTTCCGTGGCGCGCTGTCACGTGCGAAATCTCGTGGGCCATCACTCCCGCCAGCTCCGCTTCTTCCTGCGCGCGCAGAATCAATCCGCTGTTCACGTAGAAAAATCCACCGGGCAGGGCAAACGCGTTTACCACATCCGAATCGATCACCTTGATCGTGAAGGGCACCTTGGCGTCAGAATTGCGCACCAGGTTCTGCCCCACGCGATTCACGTATTCCGTAACGATCGGATCGTCAATCAGCTTCGAACTGCGCTCAACTTCCTGCGACAACTGCTTGCCCAGCGCGATCTCCTTCTCGAGCGAATAAAAATTCACATGCCCGCTGACGTTGCGATTCCCGATCGCATCGACGTCGTCTTTTGAACTCTTCGGATTGACGGTGTCCTGTTGCTGCACGGGTGCCGAAGTCGGGGGATTATTTTTATCGGGGGGAGGCGGTGCCGGTTGCTGGGGCGTGACGATGGGCGGAGCTGGCTGCTGGGTCGCCGGAGCGCTTTGCGAACTCGAGGTCTGTTGGCCGTTCGAACTTTGTTGCGTGGTGCTGGCCTGTGGTGCGCTCGAACTCTGCGAAGGTGTGGAGGTCTGTGGGGCGGTCGTGCTACTGGTCGAACCACTCTGCGCTGAAGACTGCGCGCCGAACGTCGGCGCCATCAGAAAAATACTTCCCACCGCGAGCGTGGCGATCTGCCGTGTAATCTGCCCCATACTCTTACCTCCGCCTGCCCGGCATTATACACCCCATTTTGCCGGACTGACTCCCCGAACCTTGCTCTCCCGCTAAGATGTAACTTTGCCCCAGAAGGTTTTCTATCTCATTCAATCAAGACTCTTTCACAGCAATGCCTCCCGTCGTGCTTCCGCCACATCTCTACCATTTTCCGTAGCGTTCTCGCTTCGAGATTCGCGGCCAACCCACATTCGAGGGATACCCATTCCTCACGATCCCCTTTGGCTCGGACCGCCGCCGGCGAACACGGCTGGGCACGCTGAAATCCCGAGCAGCTGTCCCGCTTGGGGGGAAGTACGTCCGCGACGACCTGCGACCGACTACGCCCGGTCGGTGAGTGCCGGCGACGGACGTCCCTGTACCCGTGATTTTCAGGCCGGGAAGTAGCGCATGTTCTCAAGGTCGGAGATCATGCCCGGGCCCGTTGGGCGCCATCCCAGCCGTTCCCGCGTTAGCGCGCTCGAGGCCAGCAGATCGAAACCAACGAACGCCGCTAGCCAACCAAAGTGCTCGCCGGCCTTCTCGGAGGATACGGAGATGACCGGCAGCTTCAGGCCGCGCCCGATTGTCTCGGCGATCTCTCGAAGCGGCACACCCTCTTCCGCGACCGCGTGATAACGAGCCCCAGCCAGCCCCTTCTCGAGCGCCAGCCGGTAGAGACGGGTAGCGTCGAGCACGTGCACCGCGGGCCAACGATTGAGGCCCTCGCCGACATACGCCGAGACACCTTTCTCGCGGGCGACAGCGATCAGGTAGGTAATGAGCCCTTGCTTGACTGTGTCGTGCACCTGCGGAAGGCGCATTACGGAAGCCCGCAAGCCGCGCGCCGCCAGCGAGTCCGCGGCGAGTTCAGAAGCTATGCGGGGATGGGGCGAGTTGGGTGCATCGTCCTCGTTCGCAGGGCGCCCCGTGGCCCTGGCCATCGCCGTCCCGGAGGTAATCACCAAGGGACGGTCCGAACCAGCGAGCGCGGAACCGAGGGCTTCGATAGCCCGCCTGTCCATCTCGCAGTTGGCTTCGAATTTCGAGAAGTCGTGGTTAAAGGCCAGTTGAATCACGCCGTCCGACAACTCCGCTCCCGCGCGCAAGCTTTCGAGATCCTCGAGATCCCCACGATGCACCTCGGCGCCGGCGCCGACAAGAAATTTTGCCCCGGCATCGGACCGGGTAAGTCCCAATACCTCGTAACCCGCCTTGATTAGCTCGGCGACAACGGCTGAGCCGATAAATCCTGTGGCACCCGTCACAAATACTCGCATGTTTCCGCCTCCTGGTGAGTTCCGCTTCCCGTCAACCTGCCTGCAGCCGGGCTTGACGGACCATCGCAACCTTGATAAAAACGGAGATAGTCTCCGTATCTATAGAGTACCGGAGGCTGTCTCCGGTTACAAGTATTTTGTCTATGCCCGCTAAACGCGCAAAATCCGCAGTCCGAAAGCCGCGCACCGACGCGCAGCGCAACCGCGTCCGCATTTTGGAGGTGGCCAAGCAGGCCTTTACGCGCCTTGGCGCCAACGCCAGCCTGGACGAAATCGCCAGACAGGCGGCCGTCGGACCCGGAACGCTGTATCGCCACTTTCCCACACGAGATGCGCTCATCGAGGCGGTCTATCGGGCTGAAGTGGAAAAGCTAGCGGTCGCAGCGCGCGACTTCGCTGAGGCCATGCCTCCGCTGGACGCGTTGCGAGCCTGGATGTTGTTGTTCGTCGAGCACATTGCCACCAAGCAGATCATCGCTCCGGCGTTGAATACGCTGGTTGGTGGTCCCTCGAAGCTGTATGAGGGTTCGCGCGGTCAAATCCGCGGAGCGATTGACGCTCTGGCAAAGCGCGCCATCCAGAGCGGCGAGATACGGAGCAATCTCGACCCATTCGATCTCCTTCGCGCGCTCATCGGCGTCGCCCTTGTGCCATCGAGCCCTGACTGGCAGCAAAGCGCCAAAAGACTGGTGGATATCCTGATCGCCGGCTCACGCCCGACCAAATAGGCCCGAGCAATCGGCTGCTAATCAAATCGCTTCACGCTGTTAGGAACGGGCGCGACGGGTATAAACTGGTGTGGTTTTCGAAGTCATAATGGGAAATCCGGATGAAACGAATTGCGGTCTTGACACTACTAGTGGCGTTGGGTGCTGAACTCTTGATGCCGATGGAAGCTCAAGATGCGGCCACCTCAAAAAGTGATCGTCAAGCCGATAAATCAGCCCAGCAGAAGCAGAAAGCACTCTACAAGTACCAGCAGAAACAAGAGAAAGCGCAAACAAAGGCGCAACGAAAAGCAGACAAGCAGCAGCAAAAAGCCGCCAAGAAATACGAAAAAGAGCAACGCAAGCTCCTCAAGAGCGCGAGTCTTTCCCCCAAGCACTCCTCCTAGCTCCGCTCAGCGGCATCCCGACCGCGACCAGGTTCGGGGAATCCGGGAAATCAGATCGCAGCTGTCGATTACTCCGCGTTCCACTTCATCTCGTGACCTGGGTGACGCGCCTTTTCGCGGAGCGTTGCGGCGTGGTCTTCTGGCGTGATGGACACGCCATGACCAGTTGACACCCATGCGTCGCCCATCTACATTCAAAGTGTCCCTATGGGTGTCTCCAAAATACAAAGCGGCCAGCTCTGGAAGAAAAACGACTCCGGCGAAATCTACCTCGTCACCCGCCTCTACAACGAAGCTCTAACCACAGTAGCCATGTTGCGCAAATCCGGCGCCGAAACCGAGCCTCTGATCCGCGTCAGAGTCGAGCGCACTTCCGATGGCCAGTCCCTCCCGGGTTTCACCCCGGCCCAGGAGGACGAAAAGTTCTAATCGGCCATGCAGCGTATCTCCTAAATCGACCTAACCTCCATCTTTACCACGTCCTCGACCTTCGCCAATTCCTTCATGAGAAACGGCTCGCCATACTTTACGCCAATCAAGTGCCCGGAATTCCGAGCCAGCCGGTCCATCTCATCCTCAAGTTGCTCCAGCCCGAGAAAGACCTTGCCGCGTTTCTCGCTTTTCGCCGGGCGAAATTGCGACCCATACGCTAGAATCGCCTTTCGCCTCCGCGTGTATTGCGCGGTGATGTCCACCACGAACGTCGGCCGCACTTCCGCAAACGCCGTGGTGTACAGAATCTTGAACGGCCGGTAGGCCTCGCCAGTCACCGCCAGATTCTTCAAACCCGCCAGAAAACAGGCCTCATACCCCAGCGTGGAGGCGTGATAGTGATCCGGATGCCGCGCTTCCCAGTAGGGAAGTATCACCGTTTTCGGCTGCAACTCCCGGATCATCCCCGCCAGGCGCAACTTGTGCTGCCGGCTGGGCTGCACATCCGAATCGGGCACGCCCAGGTTTCCGCGCCAGGCTGCGCCCAAAAATCTAGCTGCCTTGGCAGCTTCTGCTGCGCGAATCTGAGGCGTCCCGCGCGTGCCCATCTCCCCGGCTGTCAAATCCAGTATTCCGGTCTTGTAGCCGCGCTGCGCCATCTTGAGCAAGGTACCGCCGCAGGTCAGCTCCACATCATCGGGGTGCGCCGCAATAGCCAGCAGATCGAGCTTCATAATTTATCCTCGCTCCCAGATTCTAGCAGGTCGTAAACTATTCCTACCTCTACGAGCCACACACTATGGCGAGAATGCTGAAGGGCATGACGACGGAAATGTCGCGAGAGCGCATGAGCGATTCCATCACGGAGCGCCTCGCCGGCCTGCAGTACCGCAGCGCTGCACCGAGCGCTTCGCGCGTCGCGCTGGTTACCGGGGCCGCCAAGCGGCTGGGCCAGGCAGTTGCACTGCGTCTTGCAGAAGAGGGCGCCGACGTCGTCGTACATTACGGCAAGTCGGAAACGGAAGCGCTGGCGACCGTGAAGGACATTGAAAAACTCGGACGGCGCGCGGTGGCCATTGCCGCCGATCTCAGCAAACTCACGGAAATAAAAAGCCTGTTTGAGCAGGCCGCACAGCATTTCGGCCGGCTGGACATCCTCGTGAACAGCGCAGCCAATTTTCTGGAAACGCCCTTCGCGGAAACCAGCGAAGCCGATTGGGATCGTTCAATCAATTCCAACCTGCGAGCACCGTTTTTCTGCGCGCAGGCTGCCGCCCCGCTGCTGAAGTCCGCACACGGGGTGATCATCAATTTCGCGGACATCGGGGGAATGCTGGGCTGGCCAGGATTTATTCCGCACAGCGTCTCCAAGGCCGGAGTGATTATGCTGACTCGCGCGCTGGCCAAGGAGTTGGCCCCCGAGATTCGTGTGAACGCCATCGCCCCCGGCACCATCACCATGCCCGGCGACCCTCCCGAATGGCAGCAAGACTTTATCCAGCGTGCCCCGCTGAAACGCACGGGGACGCCAAGCGATATCGCCGACGCGGTCTTGTTTCTGGTTGGAGCGAAGTTTGTTACTGGGCAAGTCCTGGTCGTGGACGGCGGACGAGTCTTGTAGTCGGGCGCCCGGGGCTGAACAGAACGACCGGTCCAAAAAACATGCGACTCTTCCGCCCGTCCGGTGTTCGACCATAGATGCTAGAGGTTTGTACGTCCTCTGTCAGGGGAACAACCCGAGAATATTCGTGGTAGGGTGATGAAGACCAGTTTGGCCCCTTACGCAACCAAAGCGGCACAGTCCCCCCAACCCACTGACCGCGAAAAAATGTTCCAGGAGAGAAAATCAGATGAAAAAACGGGCTCTTCAGTTTGCAAGTTTGTTTAGTATTGCCCTACTTCTAGTCCTGTTCGCCGCGTCTCGTGCCGCGGCTCAAGACGGGGATGGCGACGATCCCCCGAGCCGCGTTGCCCGCTTGAGTTTCACGCGCGGCGCCGTTTCCTTCCAGCCCGCGGGCACCGACGATTGGATCGACGCCACCGTCAACCGCCCCCTGACGACTGGCGACAAGCTCTGGTCGGACAGCGGCTCACGCGCGGCCCTGCACATTGGCTCGGCTTCCATTCATCTTTCGCAAAACACGGGTTTCTCCTTTCTGAATCTGACCGACAACGTTGCCCAGATCCAGCTCACCGCCGGCACGATCCGCATTCGCGTGAAGCGCCTCGGCGACGACGACGATTTTGAAGTCGATACGCCTAACCTCGCTTTCAATATCCTGTCTCCGGGAATCTACAAAATCTCCGTGAACGAATCTGGCGACGCCACCATCATCGAAGACCGTAAGGGCCAGGGCCAAGTTACGGGGGGCGGCTCGGAGTACGATGTGTACGAGGGCGACGTCGGCACCTTCTCGGGAAGCGATGAGATTAGTGAAGACATCGGTGATCTTGACGCCCCTGATGATTTCGAGCAGTGGAGCGAACAGCGCGACCACCACGAGGACGTTTCCGTCTCCGCGCAGTACGTTTCCGATGACGCCATCGGCTACGACGACCTCGACGACAATGGTGGCTGGCGCCCCGTCGCCGAATACGGCACCATCTGGTTTCCGCATACCGCCATGGTCGGCTGGGCTCCTTACCACTACGGCCACTGGGCCTACGTGGCACCCTGGGGCTACAGCTGGGTTGACGACGCCTCGTGGGGCTTCGCGCCGTTTCACTACGGACGCTGGGTCTCCGTCGACGGAGCGTGGGGATGGATTCCTTGCCCCCCGCGTCCTGCGGTGGCGGTCTACGGCGGTCCGGTCTACGTCCGGCCGATGTACGCGCCCGCGCTGGTCGCTTGGGTGGGCGGTCCGGGATTCAGCATGGGTATCGGCGTTGGCGGCGGTGGTTTTGCCGCCGGCGTCAACGTTGCATGGTTCCCGCTCGGTCCGCGCGAAGTCTTTGTGCCTTCCTATCCAGTCAGCCGCAACTACGTCACCAACGTCAACGTTTCCAATACGCGTGTGGACACCGTGGTCGTTAACAACTACTACAACACGGTGGTGGTCAACAAAACGGTCAATGTGACCAACATCACCTACGTTAACCAGCGTGTTCCCGGAGCCGTCGTAGCGACCTCGCCAACAGCTTTCACGGGTGGTGGATCAGTCTCGAAGAACTTCGTCCAGGTTGATGCTCGCGTCGTCGCCAGCGCTCCCGTCGCGGCTATGACGCCTCCCGCCGTGCCGCAACGCTCCGCCGTGCTCGGTGGACGTGCAAGCGTCACGGTACGGCCACCGGCGGCCATTCAGGCGCGCGCCGTGGTCGCCAAGACCGCGCCGCCACCGCCGCCGCCCTCCTTCGCGCAGCGCCAGCAGGCGATCCAGTCCAATGGTGGTCGACCGATCTCCATCGCTGCGTCGCGCAAGATCACTCCTGTCCGTACCGCGTCTGCAGCGCCTGCCGTGAAAGTCGCACCGCCGGCCAAGCCGGCCGCTCCAAAGAACGCGCCCCCAGGCAAAACCAACCGGCCGCCGATCCAAAGCAACAACGGGCGCCCCGTGAACTCGCAACAGAACGCCAATCGTCCGGCAAATGCGCCGCCCGCGGTAAACAACAACCGCCCGGCCAACCCGCCGCCCGCAGCAGGCAACGCGAATCGCGCGGCGAATCCGCCGCCGCAACCTGCGAATAAAGCGCCGGACAACAAAGCACCAGAAAACGCGAATCGTCCAGCGACACCGCCGCCAGCGAACAACAATCGCCCGCCCCAAGCTGCGCCGAACAACAACAATCGCCCGGGGGCCGCGCGGCCTGAGGAAGAGAAAGCGCCTCAGGAAAACGCCAAGCCGCAACCGAAGCCCGAAGCCAAGCCGGAAGTGAAACCGCAACCCAAGCCAGAGCCGAAGCCGGAAGAGAAGAAGCCTGCCGCCAAACCGCAACCTCCGGCGAAGGAAAACAAGCCGGAAGGCAAACCCAAGGACAATGAGAAAGAGAAGGCCAAGCCCAAGGACAAGGACGACAAACCGCCCAAGAACGACCGGTAACGACGTGGTTGTCGCCGGATTAGCGTTGCGCCATGCAGGTATCGCAGAGGCGAATTCCCCGGAAGGGCTTCGCCTCTGCGTTTTTGTTCGGCCGAAGCCCAGTCATTCGGCCGGATTTATCTGCCCCCGGGTTTGCGCACCGTTACGGAACGCCAAGTCCACGGGGCCCTAAATCGGTGTTTTGGGTTGACGGTGATCGCTACGCGCTCCCGGTTTCCGGGCCGCGCCGTCCCGTTGAGGCCCAATACGGCCATCCGCGGTCGGGCCGGCGTGCCGCGCAATTCGCAGGCACTGTGATATTGTCCAAATTCTGCCGATGACCACCCCAGCGCCCACCCAGCTCGCCTTCCGCCAGGCCCTCGGCCAATTCGCTACCGGCGTTACGGTGGTGACGGTGGAGTACCAGCCAGGCAAGATTCATGGCATGACCGCCAACTCCTTCACCTCGGTCTCGCTCGAACCGCTACTGGTTCTTGTGTGTGTGGATCATCGCGCGCTCATGCTGCCTTTCCTCCACGAACAAAAACGATTTGGCGTCAGCGTTCTGAAGGAGCACCAGCAAGCCCTGGCGGAGTTTTTCGCGCAACCGGGACAGAACGAAGACGCCGAAGAGCGCCTCAACATCCGTTTTCGCCGTTCTCCGAGCGGCATTCCCATGATTGAGGACACGCTTGCGCGGGTGAGCTGCCGGGTGGCGCAATCCTACGTGTCTGGCGACCACACGGTTTTTCTGGGCGAAGTTGAGACTGTGGCTGCCAGCGAAGGGCAGCCGCTGCTCTTCTTTCGCGGACGTTACCGACAACTCGGCGCCTAGGCGCTGGTGCCGCTCAAAGAATCAGTGATGGCCGCCGAGAGAATCGCGTTTGACGCCGTATTGGGCGCCCCAGGCGTCGGTCATCTGTCCGCGAATCTCCCACAATTCGGGGAAGAATTTGTGGCTCATGCCTTCGGAGAGAATCTCTACCGGCCGCCCCTTCAGTGATTTCGATCCAAAGCCGATGGTGCGGTGAATCAGCTGCATGTGCTCGTAGCGGAATTTCTGGAACAACTCGTCGAACTCCGCGAGGGCTTCCCCGACCACGTAGGCGTCGCCGTGGTTGTACCCCGAATCGTAAATCTTCTCGACGGTCAGACCATGCTTGTCCAAGTAATGCTCCTGAAACGAATTCCAGATCGGCTGGTACATGCGCAGGAGCACGCGAAATCCCGGGGACTCCTGGCCGCTGCCGTTGCCGAGGCGCGTTCGGATGGCCTGGTATTCTTTGGGCGACATAGTCTCAAGCAACCCCACCTGCTGAATCATCATTTTCTGGGCCAGATGCACACGCCGAAAAAGCGTCAGTACGCGATTGGTGTTTTCCGCCTGCAAATACTCGTCGATATCCAGCAGCGTGTAGGCGATCAATTTCATCCACAATTCCTCGATCTGGTGGACCACCTGAAACTGCAATTCGTCGGCATTGCATAATTCGGAAAATGGCGACTGGCAGCCGAGCAGCGCTTCGGTCTGCAAGTACTTTTCGTAGTCCAATGTGCCTTCGCCGCCCATCAGGCCATAAAACAGTTCTCGATTCATGCCATCTCCTAAACACATGCCATCGCGCCCAAATTTCAGATAATTCAACTGGGAGGGGAATTGCGACTAACGGTCGGAATTGCCGGAAGGCCGCGTGGACTCTGCAGAATCTCCCGCTTCTTTGCGGTGGCTCTTCACCTCGCGCAATGCGTAGATGGGTTTGTTCTGCGATTCGTAATACGTTCGCGAACTGATCTCGCCCAGCAGCCCCATGGAAATAAACTGGACGCCGCTGAGGAACAGCACCACGGTCAACAGCATCAAGGGGCCGTGCTCGGTCATGACATCCACGTGGCTGTAAAATTTCGAAAAGGCCAGAAAGCAGGCAAGCAGCATTCCGAGGCCTGCGCCCGTCAGTCCCAGCAAGCCAAAAAACTGTAGCGGCCGCGTGGAGTAATCCAGCAGGAATTTCACCATCAGCAAATCGAGAAATACGCGTACGGTGCGTCCGATGCCGTAATTGGATTTGCCATTTTTACGTTGCAAATTTTCGATGGGTACTTCGGCGATCTGCGCGCCGGTGGTGGCCGCCAGTGCGGGAATAAAACGATGCAATTCGCCGTAGAGCTGAATCTCCTGAATGATTTCGCGGCGGTAGGCTTTAAATGTGGTGCCGAAATCGTGCAAATCCACACCGGACAATTTGGCCATCATCCAGTTGGCCACACGGCTGGGAATCTGGCGCATCAGCCAGTGATCCTGGCGGTGATGCCGCCAACCGCTTACCAGGTCGAAACCCTCTTCGATTTTTTCAAGGAACCGCGGAATCTCTTCGGGGTCGTGCTGCAAATCCCCATCCATGGAGATAATCACTTCGCCGCGGGCGTAATCGAACCCGGCCTTGAGCGCCGCAGTCTGTCCGAAATTCCGCCGCAGACGCACGAGGTTCACGCGCCGGTCGTGCTCGTAAATCTCGGACAAAACCTTAAAGGTGTTGTCCTTGCTGCCGTCGTCCACAAACACCAATTCGTAGGGTTCCCCGACGGAATCCATCACTTCCGTCAACTTCATATACAACGGAGGAATGTTTTCCTGCTCGTTAAAGTAGGGAACCACGATGGAGTAGCGGATGCTGGCTTCGCTGACCATGTCTGGCAAATACGCCTCTTCTGCTGCACAAGCAACCGCCTGTCAGGCGGCCCGTTACGCTTCCTGGGCTACGAAGGCATAGTCTATCAGGCGAATCCCCTGCTCGGCGACAAGATTTCGTATGCCCTTATCGGTCAGAATTTCGACCTCCGCGCGGCGCGACTCCTGGAGGCGGGTTTCCGATTTCCGCAAATCGTCGTCCACGTATCCCGGATGACACATCAATTCCGTGGTGCCATCGGGCAAAGCGCGCAGCAAATTGGCCACTCCGTCGCGCGTCAGCTCGCCGGTCTGCGCGATGCCGCAGAAATGATCGGCCGTGGCGATGCCGGCGCGTTCCGCTTGTTCGTGGGCGTCGCGCGCCAGCAGCTTCAGTCCGCGGGCCTGCACGCCCTGTTTCATGACCATTCCCACGTGTTGATTTGCTCCCGCGGCCAGCGCCGCGCGGAGCGAAGAGGTTTCATGCGAAACGCGGATGGCCGCAATCTGGTGGCGCTTCGCCAGGCGCAAGGCGACCTCGAACAATCCCGGAAGCATGTGCACGTGCTTGTGGCCGTCCAGGTGCGTCGGGGTGATTCCGAATTCGCGCACGCGCGTGATTTGCGCGTCCCACTCCTGTTCGACTTCGGAAGTGAGGATCGCGCGGCGGGCCAGTTTCACGAGGATGGCCTCGGGCCCTCCGGCGAATTCGCCGTTGTCGCCGAGGAGGGTGGTCACCAGTTCGCGCGGGGCAGCCGGCGCGCCGTCGCTTAGGTTCAGGTGCACGCCAACGCCGAGGCCTTCTCGCGACAGTGCCAGTTCGACGCCGGAAGTGAAGGCGAGGCCATTGGCAAGAATCGACGCGCTGGTGACGATGCCCGTGGCGTGGGCCTCGGCGATGCCGCGGTTTACGCCTTCGGTCCAGCCGAGATCATCCGCGTTAACGATAAGATTTTTCAACGTCGCACCTGGGAACGCCAATCTCGCGATTGGCACGTCGCCGCCGCAGCTTTGAAAATTCCGCCAATCGCGAGAGTGGCGCTCCCGGCAAAATCCCTGCGCCCGGAGGCCGAGTTCCTGCCGGCGAAGTCGCAGCTTGTTGACAGCCGCCAAGGGCGGCGGCAAGCCCGCGCCCTCCTAAAGGCCTGTACGTTGGTACAGCTATTGTTTCCGCCGCGCGAGCCGGTTTGTACTATTGACCGCTCTTCTAGGCAACTTTAGCATGGCTTTATTGAGGTCACCGTGTCTGTAAACCTGCGTGATGCAAAAGCGCGCGAAAGCAAAGGCGATGGTTCGCGTCATCGAGAGAATCGTCGCGGCCGGCGCATGAACTCCCGCGTGCCTGTGCGCCTTGAATGGGACGCTACGGCCGGCGCGCGTGTCAGCGTAGAAGCGCACACGCGGGTGGTCAATCCCTATGGCTGCATGGTGGTGCTGGAACAGTCGCTGGACCTTGAGCATCGCCTGGCGCTTACGAATCTGGCCACGGAAAGCAGTAACGCTGCGGTGGTGGTATGGAAAGGCAATCCCCGGCCGGACGGCTGGGAATACGGGATCGAACTGGTTGCGCCTGAGATGGATTTCTGGGGACTGGAGCTGTGAGTACCATGCTCGATAAAAAAGTAGTCGTCGCGGCCTCTGGTTCGCGGCCCGCGACGCAGCGCCAGCCCACCGCCGAGGAGCGCCGCCGCGCGCAACGCGTGATGCTGCGTATGCCGGTGACCGTGCACATCGCCGGAAAAACTTCGCTGGCTGGCTTTACGCAGACGGTAAGCCAGAACGGGGCGATGATCATCGTGCCCGAACCGCTGGCCGAGGGCGCAAAGATTTCCATCGAAAATACCAAGACGCAAAACAAAGTGGACGCGCGCGTGGTGCGCCCGCCGCAGATCACCAGTGAAGGCTCGCTTATTCCCGTGGAATTTTTGTCGCCCTCGCCGCAGTTCTGGAACGTTTTTTTCCCGCCGACCGTAAACTAGCTGGTAAGTTTTCTAAGCGGCTCTCGTTGTGAAAGAAAAGGAACTCCGGATTTCCGGGACCGTTTTTGATTTGTGGGCCGGCAGCTATTGCACGCTGATCGACGTGGTACCGGACTTTGAGGCGGCGTAATTTGTATCGCCGCTGTAGTTGCCGCTGATTAGGTCGACGTGGCCGCCACCACCACCGCCTCCCCCTCCACCGCCACCGCATCCTGCAATTCCCGCGGCGACGCAGGCCAAGAGCGCTGCCATCGCGCAAACGTAAGCCCGGCGCCGATTGGCCGGCACTCGCGGAAGCATCCACAATAGGATCGCCAAGAGAGCGGCCAAGGTGGCCAAGAGCGGCGCGAAGTATACGCGCGGAATCCGCCACGTTGTCGGCGGTGGGGCCAGCGTCGCGATCGAAGTGGTCGTGAGCGTTGCCGTGCAAGAGGCCCCAGCCGTCGCTGTCGCGGCGACCGGCACGCAGGTGACCGGACTGCCGAGTGGCGCGAGCACATTGGTCCCGGCCTCTTGACTGTAAAATTGAAGCGTGCCCGTCGGCCCCTGCGCACTGTTGCTGCTCGAGGAGACCAGGGCGGTGAGCGTCACGCTCTGGCCCGAGGTAATCGAGCTGGCGCTGGCGGCAATCGCGGTGTTTGTAGCAGCGGTCGTAACACTTAGAGTGCGCGTAGCGCTGGTGCTGGCCGTGAAGCTGGCGTCTCCCGCATAGCTGGCGACGAGGGAATGGCTGCCACCGGTCAATTGAATTGGCTGATCTTCAGCGAAACCGGAGTTGTTCAGCCTGGCCGAATTGGACGGCGTGGTGGTGTTGGGCACGAGGAAGTTATTGAGCGGGCTCCCTCCATCGGTCAGTGTTACGGTGCCGGTCGGGCAGGGCAAGGCAGCGCCACCTCCGTAGGCAGCCACCAAAGTGGGGTTCGCGCCGAATGGGGGAGGCAGGCAGAGATTCCCGGAGCTGTTGGTGACGGCGATCAATAGAATGTACGGCGAACCATAAGCAATAGAGCTCGCCGTGCTGAGACTCGGATTGCCGTTGGCGTCGAAAACCACCAAGTCCACAGCCGTTTCGCTGGCCTCTTTGTTCACACTCGTGACCGCTCCGGGGCTGGCCGCGGTGCTCGCCGCAAACGTGCCGTCGCCGCCATAGCGCGCGGCCACCGTGTATGCAGTTCCGTTCGTTCCGGGGAGCATAATCGTGTTTCCCGAGAAGGTGCCGTTGGTCAGTTGGAAGGTGTCGATAATTTGAGTCGGAGTAATCGCCGGGTTGTAAATTTCCACAAAGCCGGTCGGTGTCCCGGTACCCGTCGTGGGCGTTACCGTCAGACTCACGCTGACGCTGGCACCGTGCGTATCATTCACCGCGCCTCCGCCGTTCAACGCGAATGTGGTGGTCGTTGGACGGAAGGTAGCGGTAGCCCACTTTGCCAAAAGATTGGCGACGTTCACTGAGCCCAGCCCGGTTGCCAGGTCGTAGCCGGCGGTGGTACTGAACGCCGGGGTTATGGGGCTCACCGGGTTTCCGTTCACGTCGGAAACCACCAGAATGCCGTAGGTCGAAGCGTCGGTCTGGTTGCTGCAACCGAAGGTTTCGCCCTGACACGCAACGGAATTGTTGGAGCCTGCGGGAATATCGTAGAAGACGCAGGTGCTGGCTGGGTTGGCGGCGGAGGTGCAGGTGTTGCCCGATGCTGCCGCGAGCGTGTACAGCACGTAGTTGGCGTTGCCTTGGCGCTCTCCCGTCTTCTGATTTACCAGGGCCAGGATGGCGGCAAACGCCGGAGAAGAAGCGGAAGTTCCGCCGACGCCCTGGAAATCCAGATAGGGGGAATTGAGGTCGCATGAGCTGGTGCTGCTGCCAGTGCCGAAATTCGCATCCTGCTCGCACACCACATAAAAACTGCCGTTTACGCCATTGCTGGCAAACAGTGCAACGTCCGGAAGGTCGCGCACTCCGTCAGCGGGAACGCCGATGCCCGTCTGCCAACTCGGTTTCGCATAGCCGCTCGCACAAGAGATGTCGCCTTCATTGTCTTCGGCCGAGACCGAGCAGTTGCTCTGTCCTCCGGCGCCGGCCACCAGGTCCGGGCCAATGAACGTCAATCCCGCCGAATCTTCATTGATGATTTCGCTAGTGCACGCTGAAACGCCCGCGCTGGCACAGGACTCGTTCCAGGTGATTTCCGGAATGTAAGAGAGCGCCGAGGCTTGCGTGTTGGCGGCGTTGGTCGCCGACCAGTAGGTGCTGGCGTAATTGGTCAGGGCGCTGTTGAAGTCCGTACCACCCACGGCCACGTTGAAAGGCGTGGAAGCGTCGCCGCTGACGGCTTGCCCAAAAACCGCCACGTCCAAGTTCTCGCCGTCCGGATCGCATGCTGCCGATCCGGTATCACCCGCGGATACCAGGCCCGTGATGCCCTGCGCGGACGCTTGCTCCCACAAGGCATTTTCCAGTTCGTTGCCGGAGGTGAGTTCAAAAGCCTCGCATTCGCCAAAGCTCTTGCTGACCACCGGGGCCAGATTGTTGTTGATGGCATACAGCACCGACAGGTCTACGCCTGCTGCACCCACTCCGGAATCCGGCTGCTCGGTAACCACCAGCAGAATTTTCGCGTTGGGAGCCACCGCGCCAGAAATCTGGGTGTCCAGGTCGGCTTCTTCTTCGTCGCCGGTGATTCCCGGATCCGGTCCGTTCACAATGACGTTCGACGACGAGAAGTTCGCAGGCAAACCGAAAATATTCCGGTAGTCGATCACGTCTTGAACGTTGATGTTCGAGTCGTTGACGACGACAATGGTCTGGTTCATTCCCGAGGGTTGTGCCGCGCCGCCGTTGGGCGTGACCGTGGCCGGAACGTTATAGACCTTGGCGAAGTCCGCAGGCCCTACCGCGTAACAGGGCGCGGTGGAAGTGCTGCCGCAACCACCCGGAAACGTGAATAGTGGTTTGACCTGTCCGCTAGCTTTGTTCTTGCGGAAGCTGCCCAAATGGCGGACATGCGCGCGGGGATGAAGATTGCTGAGACCGACGACACCGGCTATCACGGGCGACAGCGCCGCGGGAATCTGCGGATCACTTACGTTAGCGTTGCGGAGTTCGCCGCGCATGAGAAATCTGTGAATGTCGGTGTGAAACGCCTCGCGCATCTGCCCGACCGTGCCGGAAAACTCCACCACGTTTTTCCCTTCGCCCACCTTGATGCCCTGAAAGCCATGCGTGGTCAGCCACTGCGTCACCGCCTGAACGTCGGAGTCGGCGGGGCCAAATTGCGCGCCGAACTGCTGCGGGGTGAGCCAGTTGTGGTAGTTTGCGGAGGCGCGGTTTTGCTGGTCGTCGAGCAACTGCCGCAGGGCCGCCTCCTGCTCAGTGCTGCGTTGCAGCAAAATGAGAGCGCGCGTTGCGGGCTGGGCGTCGTCGACGGCGCCTTTGTCGGATTGTGGCTTGGCCAGCGGATGGACGTTGCCGGTGAGGCGGGCCAACTGGTGGTCGTCGACGGCCTGCGTGACGCGGGCGCGGGGCGCTGGCGCGGCGGATTGCGCTTGCGCTGGCGCGGCGCTTAACGTGAGGCACAGCGCCAAGCACGCTGTGCAGGACGCGAACAGCAGTGGCTGGCGACGGAGTCGTAAGGCTGGTGTGTTCATAATTGGTCCCATCCGAAGGCGGATTTTGCTGGCGAAAAAAATCCGGCTGGCCTGCTTGCAGCTCGCCGGAGTCGCTCCTTGCGAAGTCATGGGTGATACACGGCAACACGGTTCGTTCAGGG
>JBEKSZ010000120.1:0-17820 GCA_049516615.1 Candidatus Acidiferrum sp.
AGATGCGCTATGAAGGGCTACAAAATATTCACGATTTTGCTCGTTGCGGTCTGGCTGGTTTTCGCCTTATCGGCCTCGGCATTGCACCTTTTCGAGAACGACGCCAATCGTATCGGACTGGCCGTGGGGACGAGCGCACTCGCGCCGATTGCGGTATTTTTCCTCGCCTACGCAGTTTCGCGGAGATTTCGCCAGCTGGCATTGTCCTCGGATCCCGGGATTTTGACCGCGGCGCAGACAGCGAGAATCATCGGATTCACGTTTCTCGTGCTCGAGGCGCGCGGAGCGCTTCCCGCGGTCTTCGCGCTGCCCGCAGGATATGGCGACATATTCATCGGGGCGACGGCCACGCTGGTGGCCTGGAAGCTCGCCCGTCCCGGGCGCCGCAACAGCTTTATTTTTTGGCAGGCGCTGGGCATCGCGGACCTGGTTGTGGCCGTCGGCGCGGGGACGAGCGCGGGATTGCTCGGCCCGCACGCTGCCTCCATGGCGGCGATGACGGTGCTGCCCTTGAGCCTGATTCCGACCTTCCTTGTGCCCCTGTTCGCCATTTTTCACATCATTTGCATCGCACAGGCGAGGAGCTGGAAAAGCGCTCGCGAGCGCGGCGAGCAAATTCCGGGAATGGTCGAGCCCCGGGCCATCTAGACTCGCGCGAGCGAAGTACCTGCTGACGCCTCGGGCGCGATTGCTTGACTCGACGATTGCCGCGGGGCCGCAGACGGCATCGGCCCAGCCGGCCGCTAACCGATTGCCGCCCGTGAAACCCGGATGGCCGCGCGCGGATCGCGGCAAGAAGCTCGTCCGCGACCCGCGCTGCGCGTTTTCGTCTTAATTGATGTCTTGCTTGGCTTCGAGCTGTTTGACCAGGCCGTCGACGTAGCTCTTTTGGTTGTCCGGGGTTCCCGCGTAGGCCAGCTTCATTTCCTTTACCGCGTCGTCAAACTTGCCCTGCGCGGAGTACACCCGGGCGAGACCGGCGTGCACGAACCACTGGTCCGGGTGCTTTTTGGCGTTGTCGCGGAAAATGGCGAAGGCTTCTTCGTTGCGCTTTTCCGCCTGCAGTCCCCGCGCGTAGACGTGAATTTGCAGCGGCGAGGCAAGCTCGAGGGCTTTGCGCAGGGCCACAGCGGCTTCCTCCGGACGATTGAGGGCGGTCAGGATCTTTGATTTGGTGAGTTGGTTCTCGAAGCGGTCTTCGTTCTCGATGGATTTGTCGGCGTACTTCAGGGCTTCGTCGTAGTTTATCTTCTCGGTAAGGAAATAGTTGGCGGCATCGTCCCAACTCATCCAGGTATATTGCGAGAGGTTGCGCAGTTGCTTCTTGAGGCTGGCCTCGACCAGGCTGTGCACATCCACGGAGACTTTGAAGGGGACGGCGATTTTCTCCCACTCGAGTACCACGACCGCGGAATCGGGCTGCAACTGGTCAAACTCGTAAGTGAGGGCGTTGTGCACATCAGCGGCTTTGGGCCGCACCGTGACGCGCAACGCGTCTTCGGCCTGATCGTAGGTGAAGGCGCCCCAAGACGTGGAATTCTTCGAAAAAATGATGGTCCATTCGTCGACGTTGGGAATCATGTGCAGGCCGTAGCTGCCCTTATCGAGCGGGTGGCCTTCGATGCTTACCGGATCGCTGAAGGTGATGATGGTGTTTTCATTCGCGCCGGCGCGCCAGACTTTGCCGTAAGGCACCAAGCCGCCCCAGACTTTGCGGTCTTTGGCCAGCGGGCGGTGATAGCTGATGGTGACGTTCGTGATGCCGATGGCTTGCGAGATTTCCGCGCGCTGGCTCTGCAGAGGCAGATCGAGTACCAGGGATTGCCCTCGAGCGACGCGCGAGCCGGCAGTCAGAAATATACAGAGGAGGAAAATGCGCAGGTTGCTGTTGAGCATGCGGAAGGTTCTCCCTTAAACGCGAGAAATCTGGGTCTTTTGAAATGGGCCGATGGACTTGATGGTCCGGCGATTTAGACGCGGGGCAAAGGCGGGTGTTAGCAGGTCGAGAAGCGTGGACCGAACCGCGCAAGGAAGCGGGCGCAGGATCCGCCACTAGAGGTGGTGCCGCAACCACTCATTGAGAACGTACAGGCTCCAGGGGCGGGACCAGGTGGTTTTCTCCGCGAGGAAATCGTTCCAGACCGAGAGCAACGCCTGGGGTTTCAGGTAGGGACGGAGAGCGGGGGCCGGGTCGGCGAGACTGCCCGCTAGACGCGCTTTGAGCGGACCGCGGAGCCACTGTTCCCAGGGCAAAGTGAAGGTGCGTTTGCCTTGAGTGAGAATTTCAGGCGGCAGGAGATCGCCGAGGGATTGCCTGAGCAGGGCCTTTTGCTGGCCGGGCAGGCGACGGGCGTCGTCGGGCAGGGCACAGACGAATTCCACCAGCGGGGTATCGAGCAGCGGGACGCGGACTTCAAGCGAGCGAGCCATGCTGACGCTGTCGGTGTCGCGGAGCAGAGTGCTGGCCATGTAGGTGCGCAGCTCCAGCCAGGCGATGCCCGCGACGGGTTCTTGTTTGCGGGCTTCGTCGGAGGCGCGTTCAAGCCAGCCGAGCCAGGTGGGATCGAGAGTGACCCCGTCGGCGTTGATGGTGCTCGGACGGAAGCGCGGGTCGATGAGGGATTCGAGTCTGCCGAGCGGGAAAAGCGCGCGGGAGTAAAAGTAGGGATGGGGCAGGCGGTCGGGATGGAGCCACGCGGCTGCTGCTTTGCGGGCGGCGTCCGGCGAAGCTTGTCTGCCCGCCAAACTTCTTACCAGCGGCGCGACGGCGCGGCGCAGCAACGCGGGAACAAAATAGGCGCTGCGCACCAGGCTGGCCATGCGCGGAACGTCACTGAAAGTGCGGTAGCCCGCAAAGAGTTCGTCGCCGCCGAGGCCGGAGAGCGCGACCTTCAAGCCGACTTCGCGGGCGGCCCAGGAGACGAAGTAGGTGTTGATGCCGTCCATGGTGGGCTGGTCGAGGGCCGCCAGGGCTTCGTCGAGACGCTCGAGCATGGCGCCGCCGTCGAGCGGGATTTCCTGGTGTGCGGTATGGCAGCGCGAGGCTACCAGGCGCGACAACTCCGCTTCATCGTAAGAGGTTCCCGGAAAAGTCAGCGTGAAACTGCGAATGCCGGGGTGCGCCCGGCCGGCGAGGGCGGCGATGGCACTCGAGTCGAGGCCGCTTGAAAGAAACAGCCCGACAGGAACGTCGGCGACCAGATGAGCGCGGACGGCGTCTTCAAGCAGGGGGCGAAGGCGTTGCGCGGCGGTCGGCAGGTGCTGGGTTTTTTTTCTGTCGCGCGCCGCGGGCGAGAGTGCGGGATCCCACCAGGGGCGCGCGCGGGGTGTGCGGCGGCGATCGGGAACGTGCAGCAGCATGCGATGGCCGGGGGGCAGAGAGAAGACGCCCTCGAGCATGGTCACGGGTTCAGAAACGCTGCCGAAGAGAAAGTAAGAGGTGAGAGCATCGTGGGAGATTTTCTTGAGCGCAGGGTCGGCGGCCAGCAGGGCGCGGACTTCGGAAGCGAAAGCGAAGCCTTCGCTGGTCTGCGTGTAATACAGCGGCTTAATGCCCAGGGGGTCGCGGGCCAAGAAAAGAATCGGCGAGATGGCGTAGCGTTCGCGCAGATCGAGCAGGGCAAAAGCAAACATGCCGCGCAGTTCGTTGAGACTGTCCTCTCCCCATTCCTCCCAGGCGTGGACGAGGACCTCGGTGTCGGATTGCGTGGTGAAGTGGTGGCCGCAATCCGTCAGGCGTTCGCGGAGCTCGCGATAGTTGTAGAGTTCGCCGTTGAAAATTACGGCCACATCGTGATTTTCGTTCCAAACCGGCTGGTGGCCTCCGGGAAGATCGATGATGCTCAGCCGGCGCATCCCCAAAGCCAGACCCGGGGCGCGCGGTTCGCCGATTAAAAATCCCTCTTCGTCCGGGCCGCGGTGTTCGATGGCCGCGCACATGGTTCGTACGCGTGCTTCGGCCTCGGCCGTGCGCGTGGCGAACGCGACCCCGCAAATACCACACACGCTAGCGTTCGATCTCCGGAGTCGAAAAGAACGTGGCCGCGGCGCGAATGAAATGTTCGCGGAAATGGAAGCGAGGAATTTTCAGGCGTTGATCGGCGTACCAGCCGAGATAAGCGCGCAGCAGGAGAAAAAATAATGTGGAGCTGGCTGAGAAAACCAGCACAAAGAAAGACTCGCGTTCAAGAAGCAGGCTCCAGTCGAAGGCTTCGTCCCAGCCGGGGTAGGCCCATTCGAGAGCTTTGCGCAGTCCGAGACCCTGCAGCGGCAGGCGGGTGATGCGCACGTGCGCGTAGCTCGAATAGTTGTAACTCTGCGGATAGCCGGGAATGGCGCTGGTAGCCTGCGCGAAAACTTCCGGAATCTTCAGCTCCTGGCGGGTGAGCAAGTGGCCCTGGGGATCTCGCATGATGAAGCGGTAGGTGGGATCGACGATGATCCAGCGCTCGTCGAGTTGCACCTCGGCCACCACGTGTCTGGTGCTGCGGTCGGGAGCCAGCAAAAGCAGGCGGCGCGCGGTAAGGCCGGCGCTGCGCGAAAGATTCAAAAAGGCATTGGTGGCCGTGCCGCACACGGCGAGTAACTGTTGATAGTTGAGCGTGGCTTCCGGATCGCGCTTGGAAAGCTCTTCGGGATTGCTGGCCAGCGGGCGCGGCGCGCCGCTGCGCATCCAGGTAAGGATGGATTCGACCTTTTGTTCGGGAGTGGCGACCGCGGGAACCACGGCGTCCGAGAAGCCCTTGAGATACTGGCGCACGGAATATTCCCAGCCGGCGGAGTAGACCAGCGCAAGGAAAAACATCGCCAGCAAAGCATTGCTGGTCCACCAGGTGGCGCGAAAGACGCGATGACGAGTCGTGGGCAACGCAGCTACTCCCGGGAAACCGACGATTGCGCCGGAGCTTTGGCGCTCAAGCCGGCATATAAGCTTTCCATCTGGCGGACGGGAAGTTCCCAACCCAATTCCCCGGCTACTGCCGGGCAGGCGTTGCGCAGGCGCTCGCGGACCGCGCCGTCAGAGAGAATCAGCGAGATGGCCGCGGCGATTTCCGCGGCGTTCTGCTCGACCAGCAGGCCCGCGCGATTTTCGAGCAAAGGCGCGATGCCGCATTGCGCGGTGACCACCACGGGCGTCCCGGCAGCAACCGCCTCCGCCGCGGTGTTGCCGAAATTTTCATTTTGCGAGGGCAGCACGAACACGCTGGCGTCCCGGTAAGCGGCCCATTTTTCGTCGCCAAAGGCCGGTCCCGGAAAATGCACGCGGGCAGAAACGCCAAGGGTTGCGGCATTTTGCGTGAGGCGCGCTTGCATCGCGCCGTCATCGGGTCCGGCGAACACCAGGTGCATTTGCTTCCCTCCCAAAATGGCGGGCAATCTGGCGAAAGCCTCGAGGAGCAAGTTCGGATTTTTCTTGGCGGAAAAACGGCCGAGAAAAAGAATCAGAAATGCATCGCTCGGAATTCCGAGGCGAGCCCGGAACAATCCAGGCGCAGGCCAGAGAAGAGGCGCGGCAACGCCATTCGGGCGCAGCACGATCTTGTCGCGCGCTAAACCGCCGGCAACCAATTCTTCAACTTCCTGCGGGGAGGTGGCGATTAGGACGTTGGCACCTCCAAGCAGTGGTCCGCCTAGCAGCAGATGATACATCCGTTTGAGCCAAAAATTGCGCACAATTGGAACAAACATCCCGATGGGCTCGACCACATAGGGCAGGCCTTTAGAGCGGCAGGCGGCGGCCACCGCGGGTCCGAGCAGGTCGTAAAGGCCGAAGATATGCACCACGTCAAAATTTGCCAGGCGGGCGCGGCAATAGCGTTTTACCGCGGGGTTCCAGCTGATGGCGTGATAGCGCAGCCAGGTGGGAAGGTAAATCGATTGCACGCTGCCTTCTGTGAGGCGCCAGCCAAACGGCGAGCGGTCGGCGTGCACCTCGGGGGCAAAAGAGGCCAGGCGGGTTTCCATTCCCCAATCGGCACTCAACACCGTGACTTGATGGCCGCGCTGCGCCATACGCTGCGCCAAGGCCTGAACCTTGACGGGGGGACCGCCGAATTCGAAAAAGGGAGCGTAAGTTTCCGTGACGTTCAGGATCCGCATTGTTCGCGCAGGATTTTTTTCAAGGATTTGGCAAAGACGTTGAAACGAAATTCGTTCACGACCCGCTCGCGCCCGCGTTCGCCCATGCCGCGAGCCAGGGCGGGATCAGAAAGCAGAGTTTCTATGCAGGTGGCCAGTTGTACGGCATCGCCGTGCTGGACGAGATAGCCGGTAACCCCGTCGGCAATGACTTCCGGAGCGCCACCATGCGCGCCGCCGATAACCGGCTTGGCGAAGGCCATGGCTTCCAGGTACACGAGGCCGAAACCTTCGCCGCGGCTGGGCAGCGCAAAAATATCGCACGCCGCGTAGCAGGAGGCCAGCCCGGCATAACTCAGTTTGGAAACAAAATGCACGTGCAGGGCGGCGCCATGTTTGTCCGCGAGATCCTCGAGCCAGGCGCGGTCGTCGCCGTCACCGACCAAGACGAGCTGCAACTCCGGCCAGCGGGTAAGCAGCCGCGGCAAGGCGACGATCAGGGTGTCCATGCCTTTGTAGCGTTCGCTGGCCAGCCAGCGTCCGACGGTGAGAATTACCGGACTGCGGGGAAAATTTTCCGGGAGCGGGGCACGCGGCTGGTTTACCAGGGCCTCGAATTGCGGATCGAGCGCCCAGGGCAGCACGCGAATTTTCGCCGCGGGAATATTTTGCAGCGCGGCGACGTATTCGGCGGTGCTGTGACTGGGCGCGAGGATTACGTTGGCTTTGCCCAGCGCGCGGCGGCGCAGCAGCGAGAGCGGTTCCCAGACCTCCACGCCGTGCGTGCATACCATCGTTTTCATGCGCGGCGCGGCCATGTGCATGGCTTGTACTACGGGGGCGAGGTTGGGATGCGCGGCGAGCACCAGTTTGGCTTTGCGGCGCGCGGCGCGGACCGCCGTGGCGGTCAGGCGGGCTTTGCCGCGTTCGCAGCCAGTGAAGACGAACTCGCGTTCGCCCACGGACATGCGATGGAGTTCGCGGGAATCGTTGAGCGAGAGAAAACGGCAATCCATGCCCCGGCTGTCGGCGAACTCTTTCATGACCGCGGCGATGTGGCGTCCGGCGCGCTGTACCCCGCCGGGAGCGTCGAGTTCGGGAAAGAGGCCGATAAGCACGGGGTGAGTCTGCCAAGCGCGCTGCCGGAAGGCAAGAAAAAGCGGTAAGAACCGCAAGGGAGCGGGGAAAAAAAGCACGCAGGTGCCGCAAGCCCCTAGAAAGGCGGCAGGCGCACGAGCGGGACGAGGTCGCTGAGTTTGTCGATGTACAGGTCTGCCGGGAAGGCCGCGCGATCATTTTTGCCGAATCCGTAGTTCACGATGGCGCAGAAGGTGCCGGCGTTGCGTGCGGTTTGCACATCGACTTCGGAATCGCCGATGAACAGGGCCTTCTCGGGAGACAGCTTGAACTGCTCAAGGATTTTGTACACGCCCGCGGGGTCGGGCTTTTTTGCCGCGAGGCTGTCTCCGCCGTAAATGACGCGGAAGTATTTCGCGATGGCGAGGGCTTCCAGAATCTGCGCGCTGATCTCCTGGGGCTTGTTGGTGAGCACGGCCATGGGCATGGCCGCAAGAGAGTCGAGCGCTTCAGGAACGCCCGGATAGGTGCGGGTGTGCGCCAATTTGTGGTCTTGGTAGTAATCGAGAAAAAATTCGAGCGCGGCGTGAAGCTCCCGATCCCCGGCGGGACCAAGGGCGCTGGCGACCAGTTTTGCCGCGCCGTGGCCAATGTATCCCGAGACCGTCCCCGGCGGCAGTTCGGCACGGCCGAGATGACGGAGCGTGGCGTTGGTCGCGTCGATTAAGTCCCGCTCGGAATCGATGAGCGTCCCGTCAAGATCGAAGATGAGTGCCCGGATGCGCGCCAGGTCCATGGCGAACATGATGCCCTGTTCGCGAGCCGCACGAAAGCTTGAGCGCGAGCCGCGCCGGCAGGCTGGCGCATGCCCCGCAAAGCCGGGCAGGGCCGCGCACTCGAGCGAAGATGGTCGGTTCCTGAAGAGCCTTGCGGCCATGGGATTTTGCCATTCTTGGCCGGGGCGCGAGAAAGTGCCCTTTGCCGCGGTGCGCGGGTCTGTTACAATAAAGAGCTTCTGAACAGTCTAATTTACGAAACAGGAACAACTTATGGCCATGAAGTGTGAGATTTGCGGCAAAGGCCCGCAGTATGGAAACGTGGTGAGCCACGCGAATAACACGCGGCGGCGGCGCTGGAATCCGAACCTGAAGCGCGTGCGCGCGGCGGTTGGAACGGCGACGAAACACATGCGTGTGTGCACAGGATGCATCCGCGCCGGTAAAGTCAAGAAAGCTGCCTGAGCTTTTCAACTTGCGACCCCTTTCCTTGCAATTGCCCTCGGCGCGAATTTCCGAAGTAAGGCGATTTGCCGGCGGGCTGCTGCCTTTGGCCGTGCTGCTCGTTATGTCCCTGGCGGGGTGTAACAAGCAGAGCCAGCCCGCGCCCGACGTCTGGGCTACGGTCAACGGGAAAGAGATCAAACGCGACGACGTAGAAAAATACTATCGCACGCGCGTGAATCCCGAGGGGCCGCCGCCTTCGCAGGAAGAGACCCTATCCCTCAAGCTCAATGTGCTCGACGAACTCATCAACAATGAAATCCTGACGGAGCGGGCCAAGAAGGCGAATCTGGAAGCCAGCGACGGCGAAGTGGAAGACAAGTTCACCGAGCTCAAGAGTCCGTACACGGAAGACGAGTTTCAGCGCCAGCTCAAAGAACGCGGCGTCACCGTGGATGATTTGAAGCGCGACCTGCGACGCCAGCTTTCCATCCAAAAGCTTTTGAATCGCGAAGTGGTGGCCAAGATTTCCATCACCGATCAGGATGTCTCGGATTTTTATAATGCCAACAAGGCGCAATTTAACGTGGCTGAGCCGCAATACCGCCTGGCGCAGATTGTGGTAACTCCGCATAAAGAGCCGCAGATTCGCAACCGCAAGAATGACGACGCCACCAACGAGGCAGAAGCAGAGCGCAAAGTGAAGATGCTGATGGACCGCCTGAACAGCGGCGCGGATTTTGCGCAACTGGCGATGGATTATTCCGAGGACATGAACTCGGCGGCCACCGGCGGGGATCTCGGTTACGTGCCGGAGTCGGCGCTGAATCAGTCCGATCCGCAGCTGAAGAGAATTGTGCTGGAGATGAAGCCGGGGCAAGTCAGCCAGCCCATTCAATTGAAGGATGGCGTGAGAATTTTGAAATTGATTACGCGCGAGTCGCCCGGACTGCGCGGGCTGGCGGATCCCCAGGTGCAGCAGACCATTCGCGATACTCTGCGCAATCGCAAAGAACAGCTGCTGCGCTCGGCGTATTTATCCATTGCCCGCGACGATGCGCGCGTGACCAATTATCTGGCGCAGGAAGTAATGGAAACTTCGGGCAAGTTGCAGGATACCGGGAAACCCGTTACCCCCGTCAAACCCTAGCAGGCCAGGGGAAACCTTCAGGCTGCGCGGAGCCGCTCACCGGCACTGGCTTCCTAATTCACCCAGACGAGCACGTCCCCGGCGTTGACCGCCTGGCCTTCCGAGGCCACCACTTTTTCCACCGTTCCGGACTTCGGCGAACGAATTTCGTTTTGCATCTTCATAGCTTCCACAACCAAGAGGCCCTGCCCGGCCTCGACTTGCTCTCCGGCGCTGACCAGTACGCGCACGACCTTGCCCGGCATGGGGGCGACCACCTGCTGGCGGCCTTCGGCTTGCACCGCAGCGTGCCGGCCGCCCCATTCGCGCGGGTCGATTACTTGGGCGCTGAATTCCGTGTTTGCGGATTGAATCCTTAGTGAGCCGTCGGGCAGGGGGACGACGCGCACCTCGTAGGACTTGCCGCACAGCAGCACGGAAAAAGTGTGTGGCGCGATTTCGACGGCATCGCCTGCGACGGGGTGGCCCTCGATCACCACGCGCCACCCGTGCTCTTCGCGCAGCAGTTCGATGTTGCGCGTTTCCTTGTGCCCCGAGCTGGTCAGCAGAATTTCGCGCTTCATGGCTGGCGGTCCACCTGGGCGCGCCGCGCCGCGGCTTTCCATGCGGATGTTTCGCCGTCTGCGGGTCGCGGAGCCTCGGATTCGCTGGTGGCGTGCCAGAGCGCCGCGGCGATGGCGGCGGCGTCGACCTCGCCGGACGCCAGCTCGGCCCGGACGTGCGGGCGGTGCAGTAACTCGTCGAGCCAGGTGGTGTGAATTTCCGAACGCAGGAAATCCGGTTCGCTCAGAATGCGGCGGAAGAGCCCCACGTTGCTCTTGATTCCCGTGACGGTGTATTCCTCGAGGGCGCGGCGCAGGCGGGCGATGGCTTCTTCGCGGCTGTTGCCCCAGGCGATCAGTTTTCCGAGCAGCGGATCGTAATCGTTCGGAACCGTCCAGCCTTCGTAGATGCCTTCATCGAGGCGGATGCCGGGGCCGCTTGGAACTGTGCGCGCCAGAATCTTCCCGGGCGAAGGAAAAAAATTGTTGTCGGGATCCTCGGCGTACAGGCGCACTTCCATGGCGTGGCCGCGCGGGGTAAGCGTTTCCCAGGCAAAGGGCAGGCGGTGTCCGGCGGCGATGGCGATCTGCAATTTCACGAGGTCGAGGCCGGTGACTTGCTCGGTGACGGGATGCTCGACCTGCAGGCGCGTGTTTACTTCCAGAAAATAAAAATCGCCATGGGCATCCACCAGGAATTCCACGGTGCCGGCGTTCACGTAGCGCCCCGCGCGCGCCAGGCGGACCGCCGCTTCGCCCATTTTCTTGCGCAGGTCCGGCGTCACGATCGGCGAGGGCGCTTCCTCAATCACTTTTTGGTGGCGACGCTGCACGGAGCATTCGCGCTCTCCGAGGGAAACCACCCGGCCATGGGCGTCGGCGAGAATCTGCACTTCGACGTGCCGCGGCTTTTGCAAATATTTTTCCAGATACAGGCGGCCGTCCCCGAAAGCATTGGCGGCCTCGGAGCCGGCGTCACGAAACGCGGCGGCAAAATCGGCGTCTCTGGCGACGAGACGCATGCCCTTGCCCCCGCCCCCGGCCACCGCTTTGAGCAGCACCGGGTAGCCCATGCTTTCGGCCATGGCGTGAGCGTCTTCGATTTTCTCAAACGGATCGTTCGTGCCCGGAACGGTTGGCACATCCGAGCGCCGCGCCAATTGCCGACCGGCCGTTTTCGAGCCCAGCGCTTCCATGGATTCGGCGGAAGGGCCGATAAAGGTCAAGCCCGCCTCGGAGCAGGCGCGCGGCAAGGCGGCGTTTTCCGCCAAAAAGCCGTAACCGGGGTGCACCGCGTCGCAACCCGCGCGGCGCGCCACGTCCATCAGTTTGTCGATGCGCAGGTAGCTCTCGCGCGACGGCGCGGGGCCAATGGGATAGGCTTCATCCGCCAGCCGCACGTGCAGCGATTTGCGGTCTGCTTCACTGAACACCACGGCGGAATGGATGCCCAGCTCGCGGCAAGCGCGCAAGATACGGACGGCGATTTCGCCACGATTGGCAATCAGGATCTTCTTGAACATGATGACGAGTCGTCGGCGACGCAAATGTTAGCACGCGCCAAGCGCCTGCCTAGCGGCGCATTACGTTGGCGTGTCCAATCGTTTGGGGTATAACGGGACGGTTAGAATCTGCGTGTTGGGGAGTTCCGGAATGATCAAGCGAATCGTACTATGGGCGGCAGTTCTCCTTGCAGCGGGATTGCCCCTGCGCGCGCAGGAAGCCACACTGCCGCCGCCCGAGAGCCTGCTGCTCGGCGGCGTCCCCAAAATTCCCGCCACCCTCGGGGAAACCGCCGGGCGCTACGGATCGTATCGCGCGGCGTCGCTGGTCGACTGGCACCCGGCGCGCCGTGAAATGTTGATCGCCACGCGTTTTGCGGATACCCCGCAGCTGCACCTGGTGAAAACGCCGGAGGGCGCACGGCAGCAACTCACATTTTTTCCCGACGCAGTAAGCAACGCGCGGTTTCACCCCAAAACCGGGGAATACCTCGTTTTTTCCAAGGACCTCGGCGGCGGCGAGTGGTATCAGCTGTACCGCTACGACCTGAAGACCGGTGACGTGCTGTTGTTGACGGACGGGAAGGCGCGCAACCTGCTCGGTCCGTGGTCCTCCAAAGGGGATCGCATCGCGTATATGTCCACGCGGCGCACGGGTAAGGACACGGACCTGTGGATCGTGGACCCATCCGATCCCAAGTCGGATCGTTTGCTCACGCAACTGGAAGGCGGAGGATGGGAGCCGCTCGACTGGTCGCCGGATGACCAGCACATCCTGCTTGAGGAAGAGCTGTCCATCAACGAATCGTACTTGTGGCTGGTGGACACCAAGACGGGAGCGAAAACCGCGTTCACACCGCGGGACCGCAAGGAAAAAATCTCTTATGGCGATGCCCGTTTTAGCAAAGACGGCAAAGGCATCTACGTCACCACGGACCAGGATTCGGAATTTCACCGCCTGGCCTATCTCGACCTGTCCGGCAAAACGCCTACCTATCTGACGAGCCATATTCCCTGGGACGTGCAGATGTTCGACCTCACCGAAGACGGGCGGCGCATCGCATTCGTGACGGATGAAGACGGACTCAGCGTGCTGCACGTGCTCGATACCGCCAGCGGCCAGGAGTCGCGCGTGCCGAAACTGCCTGGTGGAGTCATTACCGGCATGCGCTGGCACCCGAACGGCATCGATCTCGGCTTCTCACTGAACAATGCGCGCGACCCCGGCGATTGCTATTCGCTGGACGTAAATACCGGCAAGCTGGAGCGCTGGACCAGCAGCGAAAGGGCGGTCGCGACCGAGGATTTTCCGCAAGCCGAGCTGGTCAAGTGGAAAAGCTTCGACGGCCGGATGATTTCCGGGTTTCTCTACAAGCCAACGGCAAAATTCACCGGCAAACGCCCGGTGATGGTGATGATTCACGGCGGGCCGGAAGGCCAGTCGCAGCCGAACTTTTTGGGGCGTTACAATTATTTGCTGAATGAACTGGGCATCGCGCTGATTTATCCCAACGTGCGCGGTTCAACGGGCTACGGCAAGAGTTTTTCTTTGTTGGACAACGGCTTAAAGCGCGAAGACACCTACAAAGACATCAACGCGCTGTTTGACTGGATCGCCGAGCGCCCGGATCTCGACGCCGGGCGCGTCGCGGTCATGGGCGGGAGCTACGGCGGACACATGACCCTGGCGGTTTCGACATTTTACAGCAGCCGCATACGCTGCTCGGTGGACATCGTCGGCATGTCCAACCTGGTGACTTTCCTTGAACACACGGAAGCCTATCGCCGCGACCTGCGCCGCGTCGAATATGGCGATGAACGCGACCCGAAAATGCGCGAGTTTCTCGAAAGAATTGCGCCCATGAACAATATTGAAAAAATCAAGAAGCCCATGCTGGTGATCGCCGGCAAGAACGATCCACGCGTTCCGGTCAGCGAGTCGCAACAAATCGCCGACGGGCTAGAGAAACAAGGCACGCCGGTATGGCTGATGATCGCAAAGGACGAGGGGCACGGCTATCGCAGGAAGGGGAACCTTGATTATCAGTTTTACGCCACGGTGGAATTCCTCGAGCAATACCTGCTGCAGTAGTCGAGCGCCTGCCTAGCCGCCAAGTCCGATATTCACCTCAAAATGCATGGGGTTGGGAATTCCGCGTGGCAGCACGCTGATCACCGCCAGGCGGGGCGTATCCAAAAGGATGTTCATCATTTTGTTCAGCGTAGTTCCTTCCATGATGTAGCGCACGGTGATGCCGTCCGGCACGGGATGGCCCTTGGGCGTAGCCGCGAACGGAGTGATGCCGTATTTGTTTTTCAGACTGACCACGATGCTGATCAGGTCGTTCAGGTTTTCCTTATCGAGGCCGCTGAATCTCATGCGCTCGAGCAGATGATGATCGAGCGAAAACTGCAGAATGGGTACCGCCACGAAACCTCCTTGCGGTGTTTTGCGCCTGCGCTGCGACGAACGATCGGAGTGGCTGCCAGGGCAGGAGCGAGCATTCGGCGTGCCAAACGAGTGGTCACCCCGCTGTGGGGCTTATCGTCGCATCGCGGGAATTCCTTAGGCGTTTTGCGCGGCGCGGAGAGAGCCTGAAATTAGAATGTGCTTAGGCGGGCGGTTGCCTACAGTGGAATGTTTCCGTGCTTTTTGCGGGGGTTGCTGTCGCGCTTGTTTTCCAGCGCGCGCAGCGCGGTGATCAATTTGCTTCGCGTTTCGGCGGGTTCGATCACCGCGTCGATGTAGCCGCGTTCGGCGGCCACGAAGGGATTGGCGAAGCGTTCGCGAAATTCCGCGATTTTTTCTTCGCGGAGCGCGGGGCGATCTTCTTCCGCGGTCTTGTCCAACTCGCGTTTGTACACGATGTTGACCGCGCCTTCCGGTCCCATCACGGCAATTTCTGCGCCCGGCCAGGCAAAATTTGCATCCGTGCGGATGTGCTTGGAGGCCATGACGCAATATGCTCCCCCATAGGCTTTGCGCGTGATTACCGTGATTTTCGGAACCGTAGCTTCGGCAAAGGCGAAGAGCAGTTTCGCGCCGTGCTTGATAATGCCCCCGAACTCCTGCACCGTGCCCGGGAGAAACCCCGGGACATCCTCAAAAGTAATCAGCGGGATATTAAACGCGTCGCAGAAGCGCACGAAGCGCGCGCCTTTGACCGCCGCGTTGATATCCAGCACGCCGGCGAGAAACGCCGGTTGATTGGCCACAATACCCACCGGGCGCCCGTCCAGGCGGGAAAAACCGACCACGATGTTCTTGGCGAAGTGTTCATGGACCTCAAAAAAATAGCCGTCATCGACCACGCCGTGAATCACGTCCTTGATGTCGTAGGGTTTTTGCGGATCGTCAGGCACCACGGCGTTTAGCGCTTCGTTGCGGCGGTCGGGAGCCCCTGAAGCCGCGCGTCGCGGCGGATCCTCGAGATTATTGGAGGGCAGAAAGCCGAGCAGCTCGCGAATCATGGCCAGACAATCGGCATCGTCGCGCGAAACAAAATGCGCCACGCCGCTCTTTTCGTTGTGGGTCATGGCCCCGCCGAGTTCCTGCTTGGTCACCTCTTCGTGCGTCACGGTCTTGATCACGTCCGGGCCGGTCACGAACATGTAGGAAGTATCCCGGGTCATGAAAATAAAATCGGTGATGGCCGGCGAATACACCGCGCCGCCCGCGCAGGGGCCCATGATGGCGCTGATCTGCGGGATGACCCCGCTGGCCAGAGTGTTGCGCAGGAAAATGTCCGCGTAGCCGGCCAGCGAGGCCACGCCTTCCTGAATGCGCGCGCCTCCGGAATCATTGAGGCCGACGACCGGAGCTCCGGCGCGCATCGCCAGATCCATGATCTTGCAGATTTTCTGCGCGTTGGTTTCCGAGAGCGAACCGCCAAAGACGGTAAAGTCCTGGGCGAAGACGTATACCAGACGCCCATGGACGCGCCCGAAGCCGGTAACAAAACCGTCGCCGGCGGGGCGCTGCTCGGCCATGCCGAAGTCCGTGCAGCGGTGGCGGACGAATTTGTCCAGTTCCTCAAAAGAATCGTCGTCGAGGAGCAGCTGTATGCGCTCGCGCGCCGTCAGCTTGCCGGCCTGGTGCTCGCGTTCGCGGCGTTGCGCGCCGCCGCCGGCTTCAGCCTCCGCGGAAATGCGCCGCAGCTCCTCCATGCGGTCATGATGTTTGCGCGGCACGGGACGGCCCGGGTCATTCTCAGACAATCTTGCCTCCCTGAACTTCAAGTTCCCGGGGTTCGGGGCCGTTGCCCGCCTGGGGCGCACCCGGGGCTACCGTTGAAAAAATGCGCACCGCCAGATGCGTGGCCACCCAAACGGTGCCGAGCAGCAAGACCACCCCGAGGAACAGCTCCGCCACGATGGCCCCCGCGCGGGCCAGGGGCGAGCTCAGCGCCGTTACATACAAGGTCGCGCGTACCAGGAGGAAAATAGCCGCAAGGGTGACGGCCACAACCAAAATGATGGTGAAAAAGGAAGCCAAAACTTTTTTCATGGAGCCATTTGCGGAGAACTATTTCGCGACCTTGGCGCTACGGCATTCCTTCCCTCAGAACGAAGCATAGCGCAAGTCGCGAGGAAGCAAAATGGGGCAGCAGGGTCTTGCGCGGCGAAGAGCAAAGCGAGAAGCGGGCACGAGAAACCCGCAAATTCAGCGCAGCCCGGACCAGTCATCGGCGACCAGAATCGAGTCGCTCGGATTGGAAGGATCGTACTTGACGCTGGCGGGCTGCCCGGCAACCAGCCGCTCGAAGCGAATCTGTCCCTCGAGTCCCGTAATGTCCTGCGCGGTGTGATAAGTCACGCCGGAAATCGCGTAAGTGTAGGAAACCAGCTGGCGCGGGCGATTATCCGCAAGTGGCCGCGAACCTGTGCCGAGAAAACCCTTGCGCCCCTGCGGTGGCTCGGGGGGATGTTCCGCAAGTTCCACGATCTGGCCTTCGGCGATCCGTCCGATCTGATTGAGATGCAAACGCCGCTTGCGTTCGGCCTCCAGGGCGTCGACCGCGGGACGAAAAAACGCGTACACCACCATGGCCAGCGCGGCCGCGGTTCCTGCGGCCATGGCCAGAGTCAATTTCCAGTCGCTCAGCAAAGCGTGCAACGCGCGCACTCCGTTTAATGACGCTGATATTTTACCGAAACCGGCGGGGGTTGATGAAACTACGCGAGCGGGGCGTGTACCGGGTTGCGCAACACGCCAATACCGGCGACGCGCACCTCGACCTGATCACCGGGAAGCAGCGGGCCAACCCCCGCCGGCGTGCCGGTGGCGATGACGTCGCCCGGATCAAGGGTCATCATGCGGGAAATCCAGCGCACCAGAAATTCGCAGGAATACACCATGAGCGAGGTGCTGCCCGATTGCCGGCGCACTCCGTTCACATAGGTTTCAACCAGCGCGTCGCGCGGATCGAATTCCGTCTCGATATGTGGGCCTACGGGACAGAAGGTATCGAAACTCTTGGCTCGCGTGAACTGCACATCGCTCTTTTGCAGGTCGCGGGCGGTCACATCGTTCAAGCAACTGTAGCCCAGCACGTAAGAGAGCGAATTGGCGTCATCCGCCAGGTGCGAACAGCGGCGGCCGATGACCATGGCCAGTTCGCCTTCGTGCTCCACACGTCCCGAGTATCGCGTAAGGACGATATTTTCCTCCGGAGCAGCCAGCGCGCTCGAGGGTTTCAAGAAGATGAGCGGCTCTTTGGGGACTTCTGTGCCAAGCTCCGCGGCATGCGCGGCGTAATTTTTCCCCACGCAGACAATCTTACGCGGCGCTACCGGCGCGACCAGCTGTACATCCGCGAGGCGCCAACTGCCTGCGCCGCGGCTCCATTTTTCCCAGGGCGGAGCGGAAATCTCGTGCACCGTCTGGTCTTCGATGACGCCAAAGAGGGCAGCAGCGGTTAGAGCGGGCGCGTCGCTCGGACGAAAGCGGCAGAATTTCATAAGGCCACTAGCTTACACGACGCCTTTTTTCTTGGCACGAGGACCTCCTCGCGTTCGAGCCTCGCGCCTGGCGCGAAGACCAAACCCGTTTAGCAACCAGGCTAGGGAACTTCGACCATGGCTGGCGCGCCAGCCGCGCTCTCGTTCCCCGCGCGGTCGAGCGCCGTCACGCTGTACCAGTAGCGATGCCCGGGCTGTACCGCCGCGTCGCGAAGCGCCGGGGTCGGAACGAGCGCAGGCGGAATGGCCTCGCCGCGCGCCCCTTGCTGTTCGCTGCGATAGACGCGATA
>JBEKSZ010000121.1:0-17655 GCA_049516615.1 Candidatus Acidiferrum sp.
ACAGGGGTTAGGGCGTGCGGCGAGGGGAGCGGTTCGAGTCGAGAAAGGCCGAGGCCCGGCAGTAAAAGACGGGCGCTTCTGGGCCAAGCGACGCGGCTCTGCGGATCGCCCATCCGGCGAAGAGGAAGCGGCGAAAAACCGAAGGCGGGGTAAACTGTCTTTAGTCATGCACTGGTTTGAACGAAAGATTCGCAGGTATGAACACCGCCGCTGGGCGACCGACGATAACCGTCGGGTGCAGCCGTTTGCCTGGGGGCTGGAGCATATTGGGGGCGACCCGAGCGACCCTGATCCCGCCGCGTACGTGCGCCGCTATGCAAAATGGGCCGTTGAGACGAGTCATGAATGGTTCGCGACCACGCCAGCCGATGATTACCGGTTGGATGCCGACAATGTGTTGACCTTCAGCAGCAGCTTGCGCTCGCCTTGGGCGGAGAACGACACGGTGCACGCGCAGCTATTTCCCGGACGCAGCAAGGATGCCGCGGTGCTGGTGCTGCCCAATTGGAACGCCAAGTGGCACGGGCAGGACGGTCTCTGCGAATGGCTGCAGCGACTGGGGATTACGGCGCTGAAGTTGAGCCTGCCGTATCACAACCGACGGATGGCCAAAGGGCACGAGCGGGCCGATCAGCTGGTTGGTCCGAATATCGGATTGACACTGCAGGCCAACCGCCAGGCGGTGCAGGATGCGCGGCGATGTTTGCGCTGGCTCGAAGAGCGAGGCTATTTTAAGTTGGGGATACTGGGCACGAGCATCGGGTCGTCGGTCGGATATATCACGCTGGTGCATGATGAGGCGTTGCGCGCGGGAGGATTTTTCCATGTTTCGACCTATTTTGCGGATGTGGTGAGTCAAGGCATGACCACCAACCACGTGTGGGAGGGGATGCGGGCGCACGTGACGGTGGACGAATTACGGGAGTTTTGGGCCCCGATCAGTCCCATGCCCTACGTCGAGCGCGGTATGGGAGCGGGGAAGAATGCGTTCATGGTGTACGGCAAATACGATCCGACCTTTTTGCCGGCACTGACGGAGCAGATGCTCGACTCACTGCGACGTCATGGCGCCACGCCAAAGACGGTCGAGCTGCACTGCGGGCACTACTCGCTCGAGTTGGCGCCATTCAGCTACATAGCGGGATATCGCATGCTGTCGTTCTTGCGTTCAGCGCTGGCGTAGCATTCATTCTGCGTGGTCTTCCTTACGCTCAGCGTCGCCTTCCGGCCCGGTTTCCCTGAACTTTTCGATGATTCCGCGAACAAGCTTCGCGACAGCGAGCAATACGAAGGCAATAACCAGAGGTGCGCCGAGTTCGAGCAGAAGCTGCTGCATGGTTCTATTTTAGTCGCCTGGGGGAAATGTTTCTGGTTGTTTTCCGGACTCACCGTGGACGTTTACAGCCCCCGAGCGGGCGGGGCGCGCTAGCAAGATTTAGGCGAGCAATTTGGCGAAGTCGCCGGCGGCCACTACCGACGAAACGGTTTCGATCTCTTCGGAAAGTGGGCGGTCCTCGACGAGCATGGACGACTTGGCGCGCACCAGATCAAACGCGCGCGTTGCGAGGGAGCCGGTCTTTAGCGGACGCAGCAGATCGATGCCCTGGCAGGCGCAGAGCAATTCGATGGCCAGAACATTGCGCAAATTCTGTAGCATGCGGGAGAGGCGGCGCGCGCCGCTCATGCCCATCGACACGTAGTCTTCCTGGTTTCCGGAAGTAGAGATGGAATCGACAGAGTGGGGTGTGGCGAGCGCTTTATTTTCACTGGTGAGCGCAGCGGCGGTGACCTGCGCGATCATGAAGCCGGAATTGAGGCCGGGCTCCGGTGTGAGAAACGCGGGCAGCAGGCTGGTCAATGGATTGGTCATCTGCTCGATGCGGCGTTCCGAGATGCCGGCGAGAGTGGCGATGGCGATGGCGACCTGATCGGCGGCCATGGCCAGCGGTTGTCCGTGAAAATTGCCGCCGCTGATGATGTCGCCGCCGAATTTGTTCCCGTCGCTCCCCGCGTCTTCGCGGACAAAAACCAGGGGATTGTCCGTGGCGCTGTTTAATTCGACTGCGGCCATTTCGCGGGCTTGTGCCAGGGAATCGCGCACCGCGCCGTGTACCTGCGGAGTGCAGCGCAAGCTATAGGCGTCTTGCACTCGCGGATCCTGGTCGGAGGAACGATGAGATTCGCGGATTTGGCTGCCGTCGTTGAGGCGGGCCAAATGGCGGGCCGTGCGAGCCGCGCCGGCGTAAGCGCGGGCGTGCATGATACGGGCATCAAAGGCACCGGGACTGCCGCGTAGCGCATCGAGAGAAAGCGATGCCGCGACATCGGCAGTGTCAGAGAGGATATCCGCCTCCGCCAGCGCCAGACTCAGCAAGGCCAGCATCCCTTGCGTGCCATTCAGCAGCGACAATCCCTCTTTGGCCTGCAGTTCGAGGCGCGGAATCTCTGCGAGGCGCAGCGCGTTACCGCCGGGAATCACCCGGCCCTGATAGCTGGCGCGGCCTTCGCCGATGGCGACCAGCGCAAGGTGCGCTAACGGCGCCAGGTCGCCTGAAGCGCCGACCGAGCCTTGCGAGGGAATCTGCGGATGCACGCCGGCGTTGAGCATGGCGCACAGAGTTTCGACTACCAGCGGTCGCACGCCGCTTAGCCCCTTGGCCAAGGCGTTGGCGCGCAGCAGCATCATGGCCCGCGATTCCGGTTCGCTCAGAGGCGCACCGACGCCGCATCCATGCGAGCGCACCAGATTTACTTGCAACTGTTTGACTTGTTCAGTCGAAATGCGCACCGAGGCTAGTTTTCCAAAGCCGGTATTGATGCCATAGGCCGTGGCGCCGGAGGCCACTAAGCGATCGACCACGGCACGGGAAGCCTTCATGCGCTCAATGGCGATGGGCGCCAGCTCAACCGGCGTGTTATGGACGGCCACGGCGTATAACTGTTGAAACGTGAGGTCGTTGCCGCTCAGGGCAATACTCATGCAAGACTCCCAAACTCATTCATATTTTTATTTCGCGATCATGCGGGTTCGTCTGCCCGCGCACCGATAGTGAACAGGCTGCGATACTTTTCCGGCAGGTGCTTGGGCCGCCCGTCCTTGCCGCAAATCACGTGTTTGGTTTCGCCAGTAGCCAGCAGCTGACGGTCGGCATCGCGCCAGATCTGGTACTGAAAATGAATGCTGCGGCTGCGTGCTTCAGAAACGTGCGTGCGAATGCGCAAGATCTCATCGTATCGCGCGGATCTGTGATACCGACAATGCGCTTCGACTACTACGATATGACAATCGTCGGTAGTTTCCATCTGCTTGTACTCAACTCCTAACGAGCGCAAGAGTTCGACACGGCCGACTTCGAGCCAGACCAGATAGTTGGCGTGATAAACCACGCCCATTTGGTCGGTCTCGGCGTAGCGGACGCGCACGGTCGCGTCATGAAAGGGAAGTGAGTTGTCCGCTTTACGGGCAGTCGTCATCTTTTCCCGTCTCGCCCGCCCAAACCGGTTTGCGTTTTTCAAGGAACGAGGCGATACCTTCCTTGAAATCCGGCGTGCAACGGATGCGGGCATTTTCGAGAATGGCGCGTTCAAGGTCGTGGTCTACGCTCTGCGCCGCGGCGGCCGTGAGCAACCACTTCGCGCGCGTCAGGCTGCTGGGGCTGGCGGCGATGAGCACCGCGGCAAGTTCCTGGGCCCGCGCCATTAAAGATTCCGCGGGGACGATTTCGTTGACCAAGCCCAGTTCCTTGGCCTCGGCGGCGCTAAGCTGGCGGCCGGTGAGTAAAAGATCGCGTGCCCGTTTATCCCCGATTTGCCGCGTCAAGAATACCGATACAAGTGCGGGCAGGAAGCCGATGCGCACTTCGGTATAGCCAAACTTGGCGTCCGGCGCGGCCAGCGTAAAGTCGCACAGCGTAGCAATCCCGCTGCCACCGGCGAGCGCCGCGCCCTGCACCGTGGCGATCAGCGGCTTTGAAAAACTCCACAGGCGGCGGAACATTTTTGCCATGCGGCGCGAATCTTCCTGATTTTCCTGTGCGGACTGCCGGGCGATGGCGGTGAGCATTTCTAGATCCATGCCGGCACAGAAGGCTTTGCCCGCGCCGGTGAGAATGCCCACGCGTACCTTGCTGCGTTCCACTACATCGAGTGCGGACAGCAGATCCGACATCATCGGCGGGGAGATCGCGTTGCGTTTTTCCGGACGGTTCAGCGTGATAGTGGCTATCTCGCCCGTGATGTCCAGCAGGAGTGTCGAGTACATGGCGTGGCCTCATTCCCCCTAGTTCACTCGAGCCGCACGCACGTATTTTGTGCGCAAATCCGCGGTCAGAGCCAGAACCTTAGCCAGATGGGCAGCGGTAATCTCCGTTTGCGCGCCAACTTTGCCCAGTGCGCCAAGCACGCGCTCTGTGGGAATGTTGCCGACCAGATCGTCGCCCGCAAACGGGCATCCCCCGAGGCCGGTGAGCGCCGAGTCAAAACGGCGGCAACCCACCGCATAGGCCGCCAGGATTTTATCTTCGGCGTCGGCGGGACCGCCGTGCAAGTGCACTCCCAGCTCGATCCCAGCCACGTAATCCTTGAGGCTGCTAAATACGTCGGCCACGATTTGCGGCGTGGCGTCGCCGGCGGTGTCGGCCAGGGAGACCGTGCGCACGCGAATATCCTTCAGCCATTCGAGGGTTTCGCCGACGAGTTCGGGGCCCCAGGGTTCGTCGTACGGATTGCCAAAGGCCATGGAAATATAAACCACCAGCTCGCGATTGTTTGCGGCGGTTTCTTTGCGCAGCGTCTCGACCAGTCTGCGTGATTCGTCGCGAGACATGTTGGCGTTGGCGCGCCGGAAATATGCGGAGATGGAATAGGGGTAGCCGATGGTGCTTACGCCGGGCGTTGCCAGCGCGCGTTGCAGGCCTTTTTCGTTTACCACGATGCCGATAATCTCAGGCATTTCCGCGCCATCGGGCAGGGAAGCGGTCAGTTTGTCCATCACCTCTTCGCTGTCGGCCATTTGCCTTACATGCTTCGGTGAAACGAAGCTCACCGCGTCGATGTGCCGGAAGCCGGCGGCGAGCAATTCGCGAAGATAGGCAACTTTGTAGTCTGTGGGGATCAGTTCCGGCAATCCCTGCCAGGCGTCGCGCGGGCATTCGATGATTTTGATCGCTTCGCTCATTCAGCCCTTTTCTAACCAACGCGTCAGGTCAATCGTGAGCAACCAGAGACCGGTGCTCGCGAGAATTACGGAACGCAGGGCCAGCGCCTGCGGCGGCGGGTACCCATCCAGCACCTTGACCATAAATGGATCGACCCTCGGCACATACCGGCCGAGCACAAGCCACAGCGGGACCACCCATAGAAACACCATGGCGCCCGGCCGTCGCATCAGGTTTGTAACACGCCGGTCTTGAATTCGCGAATCTCGGGATTAAGCGCCGCGGCTTCCAGAGCCCAAATTAGAGCATCGCGGGTGTGCGCCGGGTCGATGATGGCATCGACCCACAGACGGGCGGCGGCGTAACGCGGATCGCTTTGTTTTTCGTAGGACGCGCGTACCGCATCGTGCAGCTCTTTTTTCTGCCGCTCATCTACTTTCTTGCCTTCACGTTCAAGTTGCTTCAGCTTGATTTCCGCCAGCGTATTGGCCGCAGCCTCGCCGCTCATGACCGCGTAGCGCGCCGTGGGCCAGGCGAAGACGAAGCGCGGATCAAAGGCTTTGCCGCACATGGCGTAGTGTCCGGCGCCAAAACTGCCCCCGCAGATGACCGTGATTTTCGGCACCACACTATTGGACACGGCATTCACCATTTTTGCGCCGGCCCGAATGATACCGCTCCACTCGGCGTCTTTGCCGACCATGAAGCCGTTCACGTCGTGCAGGAACACCAGCGGAATGCGGTTCTGGTTGCAGTCCATGATAAACCGCGCGGCTTTTTCCGCGGCTTCGGTGTATATTACCCCGCCGAATTCCACGCGCTTTTGATCCGAGCCGCGCGCGTGGGTCTGCACATGCTTCTTCTGATTGGCGACGATACCCACCGACCAGCCCCCTATGCGCGCGTAACCACACAGCACCGTTTCGCCATACTCAGCGCGATACTCATCGAACTCGCTGCCATCGACGATCCGGGCGATAAGCTCGTGCATGTCGTATTGCTTCGCGGCGTCGCCCGAAAAGATCCCGTACACCTCGTCAGCGGAATGCAGCGGAGCTTGAGGAGCTGTATGGCTGAAGGGGGACGGGTCGGCCTTACCCATTTTGTCCACCAGGGAGCGAATGCGCAGGATGCAGGCTTCGTCGTCGGGTTCGCGAAAGTCCACTGTTCCGCTGATTTGCGCGTGCATCTTCGCGCCACCCAAATCCTCGGCCGAAGTTTTTTGCCCAATGGCGGCCTGCACCAGGGCCGGGCCCGCCAAAAACAGGCCCGAGCCTTCGGTCATCAGCACGTGATCGCACATCACCGGAAGATAACCGCCACCTGCGACGCACATGCCCATGATGGCCGCCAGTTGCGGAATGCCCATGGCACTCATCACCGCGTTATTGCGAAACACCCGGCCAAAATCATCCGTGTCGGGAAACACGTCTTCCTGCAACGGCAGAAAAACTCCCGCTGAGTCCACCAGGTAGATGGTCGGAATATGATTCTCAATGGCGATGTTTTGCGCGCGGATCACCTTCTTGGCGGTCATGGGGAAAAACGCGCCGGCTTTCACCGTAGCGTCGTTGACGATGAGCATGAACATTCGGCCACAGACGCGCGCCAGACCGGTGATCACCCCGGCGCAAGGCGCTCCTCCCCATTCTTCGTACATTTCAAACGCGGCATAGATGCCCAGTTCGAAAAAGTGCGAGCCGGGGTCGACCAGTTTCTTGATCCGTTCTCGCGCCGTCAAGCGCCCTTTTTTGTGCTGCGACTCGATGGCCTTGGCCCCGCCACCGATGCAGATCTGCTCCTCCTCATTTTTCAGGCTGGTCAGCAAATCGATGACGCGCCGCGCGTTCTTCGCAAACGCCGCGGAGTTGCGATCGATATCCGTTTTCAGAATCGCTCCCGGCACAGCCGCTCCTTGGCTTCCCTTGACCCTGGCGCATGATTTCTCCTGGCCGCATCCAGGCGAAGACGGCCCACGCCAAGCCCAGTCAGTATACGGAGTAATCCGCCTCCGCGCGAGATACGTACCAATAAGAGAGTAATTCAGGCGCGCCGTGTTTAATCTAACAGCGGCCAACGGCTTCCCCGAACATCGGCTGGCGCGCGGCGCAGTGCGGGCCCGCGGGAGGTCAGACAAGGGTTTGTCGGTGCCCCGGGAAACGATAATTTTACGGCGGCATGACAAATTCTTGCGCGCGAGACAGTACGATTTGTTCGGCGATCCAAACATTGCGGCGAGCATGAGGAGAATCGATGAAACGCAGCGAAAATTCGCATGAAAGAATTCGCATGCAGTTCAGTATGTTGGGGACACCGCATTCGGTGAAGAGTTTACTGTTTGGACGAAACATTCGTCGGAACCGTGTGTTTCATCTTGTGTGTGTAGTGGAAGAGCGGTACACTACAGCTAGAATGGCAGTCTCAGGGTGAGGTCATGGCTTTCGTTCGCCGCAAAGGAAAGGCCTTCTTTCTGGTGCACAATGTGCGCCGCGGCGGAAAAGTGCAGCAAATTCACCTGGCACGCCTCGGAGTACGCGCGCGTATCACCGACGAGGTGGTACGGCAGGTAGCCAAGAAACATCCCTTTGTGGAGCTGAATTGGCGGGCTCTAAGGGAGCAACTGAACGGGCAGCTAAGCGAACAAATGGAACTCGCGGACCCCAACTCTCCCGCGATCCAACAGCTCGTAGCTACTCTGCGAGCCCTCAACCTGGACTTGGCGGACCTCTTCCCGCCGCTCCTAAAATTTTCCGAATCTCCGGTCGTGGCGCAGGAGCTGCTCGTGCAGTTGCGGCTGCTGCAATCCACCATCCAGGTCAAGCTCGATCAATTTGACCGCGGACGCCGGCGATTCGGGAGTACGTCCCAGGCGCTTTCCCGGGCCATGGGGCGTTAGGAGGCGGTCATGAGCGAAGTCATTCTTCACCTTGATCCAAATAAGCGCAGCGTGCAGACGGTGGATTTTCAAACCCAACTGCGCGCCAAGATTGTGGGACAGGCCGAAGGCGTGCAGGCGCTCGTCGACCTATACCAGGTCTTCTGCGCGGGACTAAATTCTCCCGGCCGCCCCGTGGGAAATCTGCTCTTCCTCGGACCCACGGGTTCCGGCAAGACGCGCATGGTCGAAGCCGCGGCACAGATCCTGTTCGGCGACGCGAAATCGATTATCAAGGTGGATTGCGCGGAGTTTCAGCACTCCCACGAGATTGCTAAATTGATCGGTTCGCCTCCGGGCTATCTCGGTCATCGCGAGACCCATCCGTTGATCACCCAGGAGGAGCTGTCGAAGAGTCATCGCGACGACCTCAAGCTGAGCTTCCTGTTGTTTGACGAGATCGAGAAGGCCAGTGACGCACTGTGGCAGCTGCTGCTAGGCATGCTGGACAAGGCCACCCTGACGCTCGGCGACAACCGCAAAGTGGACCTCTCGCGCACGGTTATTTTTCTCACCTCCAATCTGGGAGGTGGCGAGATCACTGAATTGATGGAAGGCGGCATGGGCTTTATTCAGCCGAAAGACAAGCCCGCCGACCTGCTGGACCAAAAGGTCGAACGCACCGCTATGGAAGCGGCGCGTCGGAAATTTTCTCCGGAATTCATGAACCGCCTGGACAAGGTCGTGGTTTTTCACCCGCTGCAGCGCAGTCAACTCGAGGAAGTTCTGGCTATCGAGCTCGGCCAAGTGCAGCAACGCGTACTAGAAACCGCCAAAGGGCAATTCCTGTTTCGGGTAACCGACACGGGGCGAGAATTCCTGCTGAAAGAAGGCACCGACCAGCGCTACGGCGCGCGCCATCTGAAACGGGCCATCGAACGTCATGTGGTGTACCCGCTGGCGAATCTGCTGGCCACCGAACAGGTACAACTCGGCGACTTGGTGCGCATCGATTGGGATGGCCAGCACACCGGCTTGACCTTTGTCCGCGAAGGGGAAGGCGCGTTGGTGCAAAGCCAGCCTGCCGAGCGGCCGCCGTTGGTGGCGGCCACCGAGGCGCAGGACGGCCGAGGCGCCGACGCCCCTGCAGAAGTAGTGGTCGAAAGCCGTAAATCGCGGGCGGCCTTACCGAGCGCAACACCGGCGGCCGTCCCGCAAGCGCGCAAGAAACAGGATCGCGTGAATCCGCAGACCAAGCAATATTCCTAAAGCAGCACTTGAAGAATGCGATTTCTGGCGCGGGCGCGCTTACCAGGCGCGCCCCTTTTTGTCGTTTCCGCACTGACACAAACTGTTTCAGGACTCTCACTTTGCGCGCGAATGAAACAGCGTCTCAAGCCTTGAGACGAAATCGGGAATTTTGCCGCCGGTAAGTCATTGATTCAACAGAATATTAAGAGAATTCTAGTTTATCAGCCGAATGGCACTTGCCATGCACGTTCTCAGTTCTAACGTGTCACTGAGACGCGCCGCTGGTCCGGGAGAGCTGGACGAGCAAGGACCACCGAAATGAAACCAGCGGTTCGACAGCAACTGGATCCCACCATTCGCAGTATTGACACGCGCGAGTTTGAATCGTCCCTGCGCGCGAAAGTAGTCGGCCAAACCGAAGGCGTGCAAGCGCTCGTGGACATGTACCAGGTGTTTTGTGCCGGCCTGAACTCTCCGGGACGGCCTGTCGGAAACCTGCTGTTTCTTGGTCCGACCGGCTCCGGCAAGACGCGTATCGTGGAAGCTGCCGCGGAGATTTTGTTTGGCGACGCCCGTTCGATCATCAAGGTGGACTGCGCGGAGTTTCAGCACTCCCACGAAATTGCCAAGCTGATTGGATCACCTCCTGGCTATTTGGGGCACCGCGAAACTCATCCGCTCATCACCCAGGAAGAGCTGGCCAAGTCTCATACCGACAAGCTCAAGCTCAGCTTCCTGTTGTTTGATGAAATCGAGAAGGCTTCCGACGCGCTGTGGCAGTTGCTGCTCGGCATCCTGGACAAAGCCACGCTTACCCTGGGTGACAATCGCCGCGTGGACCTTTCCCAGACCGTGATTTTCCTGACTTCCAATCTCGGAGGCGGGGAAATTGCCGAGCTGACCCAAGGTGGAATGGGATTCATTCACCCCAAAGACAAGCCCGCCACGCAGATGAACGAAAAGGTAGAGCGCACCGCAGTCGAAGCCGCTCGTCGCAAGTTTTCGCCGGAATTCATGAACCGGCTAGACAAGATCGTGGTTTTTCATCCGCTGCAGCGCGAACAACTTGAACAAGTCCTCGAAATCGAACTCGGCCAGGTCCAGCAGCGTGTGCTGGAAACCGCCAAAGGACAGTTTCTTTTTCGCGTCACCGGGCAGGGCCGTGACTTCCTGCTGCAAGAGGGCACCGACCAGCGTTACGGCGCACGCCATCTCAAGCGTGCCATCGAACGCCACATCGTTTACCCACTGGCTAATTTGTTGGCTACCGAGCAAGTGCATCTGGGCGACTTGGTGTGCATTGATTGGAACACCGAGCAGGATCGTCTGACCTTCGTCCGCGAAGGCGAGAATCTTGCCGTGCCGGTGCGCAAGTCCGAGCCGCTGCTCACAGCGCGTTCAACGCAGGCCCGCAACGGCAAATCCGTCGAGGCCCCGACCACCCCGCTGCCTCCGGAGCCGATGCCGCGCATGGCCCGCTAAAAAACTTTCGCCTGCGAGTTTCCCCCAACGCAAAAAGGGCGTCCCGACAACCGGGGACGCCCTTTTTGCATGATCGCGGAAGGATTGAAGAGTAGCTCCAGATTGTTCGGCCGTGTAGCCCGCAAAATTCCTGACTGCCGAGAGTTGCATTCCTGGCAACCCTCGTCAAACCGTCTGCTCCGGTGGCCTAGCGAGGTCACCCTGACGGCAGAACCGTTGCAGCGGGTTCGGACGGTGCAACACCGTGCACTTCCGCCGCGCGCTGCAACGCATCCGTTACGCTAAAGCAAATATTTTCCGCCCCGACGTGGCGTTCAAATTCCGCCTGACGCATCAACTCCGCGGGTTGCGGCCGCGCGCCACAAAGAATCAGTGAGCGGCCTGAGGCGTGGACGGTGTCGGCCAATTCCCGAATCGCGGAGAGACCCGTGGCGTCAATCGCCGTCATATTTCGCAAGCGCAGAATGACAATAGGCGGCAGCGTCTTTAGGCCATCGAGGATTTCCGCGAATTTGTCCGTCGTACCAAACAGAAATGGTCCGTGAATGCGGTACACGGTAGCGTAGTCTGGAATATCTTTGCCCTCTAAGATATGCACGCGACTGTCGGCGACGTAGTCCTTGGTTACGCGCGTGACAGTCGTAGTTCGTGAGACCTTGCGGATGAAGGTCAGAGCCGCCAGCACCATACCCACTTCCACAGCGAAAGTGAGATCGGTAATCACCGTAAGCGTCATGGTCAGCAGCCACACCGCAATATCCGCTTTAGAAAGCCTGAGGATTTCGGGTATCTCGTGCCACTCGCCCATGTTGTAGGCCACAATCATCAGGATGGCACCCAGGGCCGCGAGCGGCACGTGTTTCACCAGGGGCGCGGCGAATAGCACGATGGCCAGCAGGGTGAGTGCGTGGATCATTCCCGCCACGGGCGTTTTTGCTCCGGCGCGTACATTGGTGGCGGTTCGTGCGATCGCTCCGGTGGCCGGCAGTCCACCGAACAGCGGCGAAATAATATTGGCAATGCCCTGGCCGATCAATTCCACATTGGGATTGTGTTTGTCATTGCTCATGCGGTCGGATACGACGGCGGACATCAGCGACTCAATTGCGCCGAGCATGGCCACCGTGAAGGCCGAAGAAAAAAGCTGGCGAACCAGCTCGTAGTGCAGGGGAGGTATGGCAAATGTCGGCAGGCCGCTGGGGATGCCCCCAAAACGCGTCCCGATGGTCTCGACTGGCACGTGCAGCAAGGAGACGAGGGCCGTGGCACCGAACGTAACCAGGATCGCTCCGGGGACTTTTTTGGCGTACTTCAGGCACAAGACCATTACCGCGATGGAAATCACTGAAATAGTGGTTGCGGGCATTGAGATGGTGTGCCACGCGCGGCCGTAGGCTTCTATGCGGTGAAAAAAATCACCTGGCACATGGTCCATCTGAAGGCCAAAGAAATCGCGAATCTGGGTGCTGGCGATCAGGATGGCGATACCGTTTGTAAAACCAATCACCACAGGCCGCGGGAAATACTTCACCGCCGTGCCCATGCCCGTCGCGCCGAGCAGCACGAGGATCACTCCGGCCATCATGGTGCAGACGAAAAGGCCCTCGACGCCGAATTTCGTCACGATTCCGGCGACCACCACAACGAAGGCCCCCGTCGGTCCGCCGATTTGCGTCTTGCTCCCGCCGAGCGCGGAAACAATGAAGCCCGTAACTATTGCGCAGTACAGTCCCGCTTGCGGGGACAGGCCAGACGCAATCGCAAACGCCATCGCGAGGGGCAGCGCCACCAGGCCTACGGTTACTCCAGCTATCAGGTCCGACAGAAATTTGTGCCGGTCGTAGCCGCGCAAGAGTAAAACCGATTTTGGCAGCCAGGCGGCGACAGCGGGTGTCATTTTCGCTTCGTTCAGAGGGGTAGCTCGTCAAACATGGCCACAAGAATAGCAGGCGCGCAGTTCCGGAAAGGTGACCGCCGTCACAATGTGCTCAGTTGGAAAATCAGACCGTGGGCGTGGGCTCGGGATGGGGAACTTTGCTCGCGTGATGCAGCGCACCTTGCGGTTTGTCCGAGGGCTTCCAGCGCAATATGGGCTTGCGTGCGGCGCCTACTTCGTCCAGCCTACGAACGCGGGTGGTGTGCGGAGCGGTTTTTACCAGGGTGGGATTTTCCGCCGCCTCCTGCGCGATGGACCGCATCGCATCGATAAATAGATCGCACTCTTGCTTGGATTCCGATTCGGTCGGCTCGATCATCAGAGCGCCGGGCACAATGAGCGGAAATGCGGTGGTGTATGGATGAAATCCGTAGTCGATCAGGCGCTTGGCGATGTCCATGGTGTTTACGCCAGTTTTCTTCTGGATAGCGTCACTGAAGACCACTTCGTGCATGGAGGGCAGGGAATAGGGCAAGTCGAAAACGCCATCCAGGTGCTTGCGAATATAGTTGGCGTTGATTACCGCATCTTCCGTGGCTTCGCGCACGCCCGGCCCATAGGCCAAAATGTAAGCGAGGGCGCGAATCAGCAATCCAAAATTTCCGACAAAGGCTTTCACGCGTCCGATGGAATTCGGTCGATTGGAATCGAGTGCCAGCCGCCCGCCATCCTTTTCAACCAGCACCGGAACAGGGCGGAACGGTTCGAGCATTTTCTTCATGGCCACGGGTCCGGTACCCGGACCGCCACCGCCGTGCGGCGTGGAAAAAGTCTTGTGCAGATTCAGATGCATTACGTCCACGCCAAAATCTCCGGGACGCGTGATTCCGGTCAGGGCGTTCATGTTTGCGCCGTCCATGTACAGCAAGGCGCCTTTCCCGTGCAGAATATCTGCAATTTCCGGAATGCGCTGTTCAAAAATTCCCAGTGTCGAAGGATTGGTGATCATCAGCGCCGCAACGTCTTCAGTGACTTGCTCGCGCAGCTTCTCGACGTCAATCTGTCCGTGAGATTCGGACTTGATGTTTTCAACCTGGTAGCCGGCTATTACCGCCGTCGCAGGATTGGTGCCGTGCGCGGAGTCCGGAATCAAGACTTTTTTCCGCGCATTTCCCTGTTTTTCCAGATAAGCGCGAATCAGCAGCAGTCCGGTCAATTCACCTTGCGCCCCGGCGGCAGGTTGCAAGGTGAGGGAATCCATCCCGGTAATTTCGAGCAAACATTCTTCCAGAAGCCGCAGAATTTTGAGACAGCCCTGAGAAAGCTCCTGCGGTTGGTAAGGGTGCTCAGTAGCCAAACCGTCAAGGCGGGCTACAAATTCGTTCACCCGTGGATTGTATTTCATGGTGCATGAACCCAGCGGGTACATGCCCAGATCGATGGCGTAGTTCCAGGTGGAGAGACGCGTGAAATGTCGCAAGACCTCGATTTCGCTAACCTCGGGGAAATGCTCGACGCCGCCCCGCCGATAGTGAGCGCCAAGCGATTTCGCTGTGTCTACCGCAGGCACGTCGAGCGGCGGCAATTCAAAAGCCCGTTTACCCGCCGAAGATTTATCAAAAATCAGGCCTTCATCCTGGCTGGTATGCCGTCCCGCTTTTTTTATTTTGCCATTCATCATGTTGTTCAGAGTGGTTGCTCCAAGACCCGCCGCAAGGCCGCCGCAAGATGTTCGATCTGCGCCCGCGTGGTGGTCTCCGTAACGCAAATGAGCGCGTGCTTGGTCAATTCTGGATAAGCCGTTCCAAGTACGAAAGGCCCGATAATCTTTTCTTTCAGCAATTGCGCGTTCACCAGTTTTACGGAACGGGTCAATTCGACAGTAAATTCGTTAAAGAAAGGCGCGGAAAAGGCCCGCCGCACGCCGGGAATCTTCTCTAGCTCGGCCAGGGCGAAGGCGGCCTTCGACAAATTCTGATGCGCCATTTCGCGCAGACCCTCTTTACCTAGCAGCGTCAGGTGCACGGTAGCCGCCAGGGCGCAGAGCGCCTGGTTGGTGCAAATATTGGAAGTCGCCTTCTCGCGCCGGATGTGCTGCTCGCGCGTCGCCAAGGTCAAGACAAAGCCGCGACGTCCTTCCGTATCCGTGGTCTCGCCCGCCAGGCGCCCGGGCAGTTGCCGTACATACTTCTCGCGCGACGCAATCACGCCGACGAACGGCCCGCCATAACTTGGGGAAAGTCCAAAGCTCTGGCCTTCCATGGCGACGATATCGGCTTCCGCGGGCGGATTGAGCAGTCCGAGGGAAACACCTTCGGCAATCGCGATCACCAACATCGCTCCGGAACCGTGCACCGCCTCTGCAAGTTCTGGCGTGGACTCGATCACCCCAAAAAAATTCGGCGATTGCACGACCACTGCGGCGACATCACTGCGCAGAGCGCCACGCAGAGCTTCGCGGTCGATGGTTCCGTCAGCACCATAGGGCATCTCTTCGAGCTGCAACCCGCAATTGCGAGCATAGGTTTGCAGGACATGCCGGTACTCTGGATGCAGCGATCGCGCCACCAGCACGCGCTGCCGGTTGGTCAGGCGTTCCGCCATCAAAACCGCTTCAGTGGTAGCTGTCGACCCGTCATACATCGACGCATTGGCAACTTCTTGTCCGGTCAACTGGCACATCAAGGTTTGAAATTCGAAAATGGCCTGCAGCGTACCTTGCGTAATCTCGGCTTGGTAGGGAGTGTAGGATGTAAGAAATTCTCCGCGCTGAATCACCACGTCGGTCACGACGGAACGCCAATGGTTGTAAACGCCGGCACCCAGAAAGTTCGTATAGCCCAGGGAGTTTTCCGCCGCGCGTTCCTTGAAATAACCGATCACTTGCGCTTCCGACATTGGTCCGGGCAGCTTTAGCGGCTTTTTGAGGCGATAGCGTTCGGGAATGCTGGAAAACAGCTCCTCAGCGGATTTCACGCCAATCGCGGCGAGCATTTCCTCGCGCTCGGCAGGACTTTTCGGCAGATAACGCATTAAGCGGATGCTTCCTTATTCTTCTCGGCAATGTACGCTTCATACCCGGCGGCGTCCATCAAGCCCGCAAGCTCCGCCGGATTGTTCAGTTTGATCTTGATCAGCCAGGCCGCGCCATGCGGATCAGTGTTGATTTTCTCCGGCGTCGCCTGCAAATCCGGATTGGCCTCCAGCACTTCGCCGCCGGCCGGCGCAAAAATCTCACTCACGGCTTTCACTGACTCCACGGTGCCAAAGGATTTTCCCGCGGTGACCGCCGCGCCAACTTTAGGCAGTTCGGCAAAGACTACATCGCCCAGTTCATGCTGGGCGTAATCCGTGATCCCGATGGTCGCGACATCCTCGTGGACATCGACCCATTCGTGTTCTTTGGTGTATCTGTACTGCGTGGGATAAGCCATGAATAAAATCCTTTCGCTAGCGATCAGGAAAAATCAGGCAGCAAGAGTTTTGCGAACCCGCTTGTAAAACGGCGTCGATACGACCTTGGCCTTCACTCGCTGCCCGCGGATCTCAACAAAAATCGTGGTTCCGATGGCTGACATCGCCGGTGAAACGTATGCTAACGCAATGTTTTTCCCCAGCGTGGGCGACGGCGAACCGCTGGTAATCACCCCCACCGCCGATCCGCTGTCCGCACAGCATGTGTAACCGTCGCGCCCGATGCCGCGATCGGTCATCTCAAGCCCCACCAGAGTGCGTGTGATCCCGGCAGCTTTAGCCGCCAGCAACGCCTCGCGGCCGATGAATTCCGGCTTATCAAATTTCGCGTACCGCTCCAGCCCTGCTTCCCAGACATTGATCGTGTCGCTGATCTCGTGCCCGTAAAGTGCCATTTTGGCTTCGAGGCGCAAGGTGTTGCGCGCGCCGAGTCCGCAAGGCAAAATGCCAAATTCGCGCCCGGCTTCCATCACTGCATCCCATACCGCTGCGCTGGTCGCCGCGTCGCTCGGCACATAGATCTCAAAGCCATCTTCGCCTGTGTACCCGGTCCGCGCAATCAAGGTATTTGGCAGCCCGCACACATTTCCGTGCGTGAACCAATAATTTCTGATCGGCGCGAGATTGGCATCGGTCAATTTTAGCAAGACGTTGGCGGCTCGCGGTCCCTGAATCGCCAACTGCGTGTACACGTCGCTCAGATCTTCTACCACGCAGTCCAACCCGCCGGTATTCTCGCGGACCCACCGAATATCCTTTTCTCGTGTGCCGGCGTTGATCACCAATAAGAAATCATCTTCGCCCAGCCGATGCACCACCACATCATCAACAAAGGTCCCGCTCGGATACAGCAGCGCGGAATAGTGCGCCTGTCCGATCGCTAATTTCGCTGCATCATTCATGCTGAGGTGTTGGACTGCTGCTAACGCTCCGCCGGCGACCCGTCCGGCGAGAATCCGAATATCACCCATATGACTGACATCGAAAACCCCTACCCCATTGCGTACGGCCTTGTGCTCGGCCACCAACCCGCCCGTCGCCGGATACTCGACGGGCATATCCCAGCCGCCGAAATTCACCATCTTGGCGCCTAGCCGGCGGTGCACGGCGTTCAGCGCCGTTTTGCGCAGTTCCGTCACCACTGAAGTTGTCATTGATTCCATGCTTTGTACTCGGGCAGAGAGTGATACTAGCACGCGCGTCGGATGAGGGTCAAAGAAGCACGCCAGCCAGCCAGCTTCGCGCCCGCCCCCGAGGACAGATTTTCCTGAATTTTCTTCCGCAACGCGGTGGTCCGCGAACGTCGGCGCCGGGCGGGAGGATTTGCGCCTTCCCGGAGTGAAATTCCGCCCCCAAGGGCCCATCCCTTGTCCGGGTCCTGGCCCTCAGGCCGGTCCTTAGCCTCGCTGATTCATCCGCAGCGCAGGAGTCCGGTAGGTGGGCCCTGGCGCCTTACGGTAGGGCGCGCTCACGACCCCTTACCTGAACTGGTGCCAGGCGCCGGCCGTCGGCTCTCGATGACATGCGAACGGACAACTGCG
>JBEKSZ010000122.1:0-17498 GCA_049516615.1 Candidatus Acidiferrum sp.
CGCCTCGTAAATCGCATCGAGCGGTGACTTCCCTTCCTTGCGCTCCGCTTCGAGAGCGAAGTCGATCATCATGATGGCGTTTTTCTTGACGATGCCGATGAGCAGGATGATGCCAATCAGCGCGATGATGCTGAATTCCATGTGAAACAGCAGCAACGCCAGAATTGCGCCGACGCCCGCCGAAGGCAGGGTGGAAAGAATGGTGATCGGGTGGATAAAGCTTTCATACAACACCCCCAGCACGATGTAGACGGTGATGAGCGCCGCGAGAATCAAGATGGGCTCATTGGCCAGGGAATTCAGAAACGCCGCGGCCGTGCCTTGGAACGTGCCTTGCACGCTCACGGGAATATTTAAATCCTGCTTCACCTTGTTAATGGCTTCGACGGCCTGCCCCAGCGATGCATTCGGCGCCAAGTTGAAAGACAGCGTCACCACCGGAAACTGTCCCTGGTGGTTCACTGTCAAGGGCGCAGAGCTGGGCTCGAAGCGCGTAAAGGCACTCAAGGGAACCTGTTGACCGGTAGAAGAGCGCACGTAGACGTTTTTCAGCGAGTCGGGATTCTGCTGAAATTGCGGATCGACTTCGAGCACCACGTGGTACTGATTGAGCTGGGTATAAATCGTGGAGACTTGGCGCTGACCGAAGGCGTCATACAGCGTGTTGTCGATGTCCGCAGGAAAGATTCCGAGGCGCGAAGCCGAATCGCGGTCAATCGTCAGCGTGGCCAGCAGGCCCTGGTTGAGCTGGTCGCTGGCCACATCGCGCAGTTCCGGCAGGGTTTTCAGCTTGTCGATAAAGCGCGGCGTCCAGTAGGCGAGTTCTTTGCCGTCCACGTCTTCGAGACTGTACTGAAATTGCGTGCGGCTCACACGGTCTTCCACGGTCAAATCCTGCACCGACTGCAAATACAGGGAAATGCCATCGACCTTCTGCACGTTGGGCTGCAGCCGGCGGATAACTTCAGAGGCGCTGACGCCGCGCTCTTTGAGGGGCTTTAAGTTGATTTGAATGCGTCCGGTGTTCAACGTGGTGTCCGTGCCATCGATGCCGATAAAGGACGACAGGCTCTCGACCGCAGGATCTTTCAAGATTACGCCCGCGAGCTGCTGCTGGCGCTCGGCCATCGCGGGAAAGGAAATATTCTGCGGCGCGTCGCTGACGCCCAAAATCACGCCGGTGTCCTGCACCGGAAAAAATCCTTTGGGCACGTAAATGTACAAGAGAATCGTGGCCACAAAGGTGGCCACGGTGACAAGCAGCGTGATGGTGCGGAAGCGCAAGACGGTTCGCAGTGTGCGGCCATAGAAAGCGATCACAGCGTTAAAAACGTCTTCCGACTTGCGATAAAACCAGCCCCGCTCTTCCTCGCGTTGATGGCGCAAAAGCTTGGCAGCAAGCATGGGAGTCAGGGTCAGCGAAACGAACGCGGAAACTAAAATCGTCACCGCCAGGGTAACGGCAAATTCGCGAAACAGCCGGCCAACGATGTCGCCCATAAACAGCAGGGGAATCAGCACGGCAATCAGCGAGACGGTCAGCGACAGAATCGTAAAACCAATCTGCTCCGCGCCTTGCAGCGCGGCCTGCAAGGGCGATTCGCCAGCTTCAAGGAAGCGACTGATGTTTTCCACCATCACGATGGCGTCGTCGACCACGAAACCGGTAGAAATGGTCAGGGCCATCAGGGTCAGATTGTTCAAACTAAATCCCAGCAAGTACATCACCGCGAAGGTACCCACGATCGATAGCGGCACGGCCAGCGCGGGGATGACGGTAGCGCGCAGGCTGCGGAGAAAAACAAAAATCACCATGACCACCAGGGCGATGGTCAGCATCAGCGAGAATTGCACGTCCTCGACCGAAGCGCGAATGGTCACCGTGCGGTCGGTGAGAATCGCCACATTTACGGCCGCGGGCAAGGCGTGCTGCAGTTGCGGCAGAATGTTCTTTACGCGGTCGACCACGGCGATAATGTTCGCGCCCGGCTGGCGCTGAATATTCAGAATCACCGCGGGATTTTTGTCCGCCCAGGCCGCTTGCTGGACGTTTTCCGCGCCATCAAACACCGTGGCCACATCCGTAAGACGCACCGGTCCACCGTTGCGATAAGCGATGATCACCGGCGCATAGCTCGCGCTCGAAATCAGCTGATCGTTCGCGCCAATGGTGTAGGCCTGATGCTGCCCGTCAAACGTGCCCTTGGCCTGATCCACGTTGGCGTTGCCCAACGCCGTGCGCAAATCTTCGAGACTCAATCCGTAGGAAGCCAGCGCGGTGGGGTTGGCCTGCACGCGCACGGCAGGCCGCTGCCCGCCGCTGATGCTCACGAGTCCGACACCGCTGAGCTGCGAGATCTTCTGCGCCAGTGTGGTATCGGCCAGATCCTCGACCTTCGATAACGGCAGGGTCTTCGAGGAAAGGGCCAGCGTCAAAATCGGCGCGTCGGCAGGATTGATCTTGCTGTAGATGGGGGGATTCGGCAGCCCCGCGGGCAGGAAGTTTGACGCGCCGTTGATGGCCGCCTGGACTTCCTGTTCCGCCACATCGATGTTTAAATCCAGCACGAATTGCAGCGTCACGATGGAGCTGCCATACGAACTGGTCGAAGTCATCTGATTGAGTCCGGGGATCTGCCCGAACTGCCGTTCAAGGGGCGCGGTAATCGACGAAGCGGTCACGTCCGGGCTCGCGCCGGGATAAAAGGTCTGCACCTGAATGGTGGGGTAATCGACCTGCGGCAAGGCGGAGACGGGCAACTCCCGATAAGCCACAAAGCCCACCAGCAAAATGGCGACCATCAACAAGATCGTCGCCACTGGCCGAAGAATAAACGGCCGGGACAAATTCATCGCTTGCCGGCTCCTGCGGGTGTTACGGGGGAATTCTTCGGCGCCGCGGCAGGGCGCGCGGATGGGGCCGGCGCATTCACCGCGCCGGCAGCGGCGGGCAGGGGCGCCAGTGTCGGAGCAATCTGCGTCCCGTCCTGCAATTTGTCCTGGCCGTCAATCACCACGTTGGTTCCGGCGGTTACGCCCGACGACAATCCAACCAGGTTGCCGGTCGTTTGCGCGACAACCACGGGCTGAATTTTCGCCACGTTGTCCACCCCCGCGGTGTACACGTAGGTTCCCTGCGGGCCGCGCTGAATGGCGGCCACGGGCACCATAATGATGTTGTGCTTGGTATCCACGAGCAGGTGCACGTTCACGAACTGATTGGGAAACAGCGCGTTGTTCTCGTTGCCGAAAACCGCCTTCAGTTTGTAGGTGCCGGTGGTCACATCGATCTGGTTGTCGATGGTGGCCAGTTTTCCGCTGGTGATTTTCGAGGTGTCGTCACGATCCCAGGCTTCGACGGAAAGCTGCGTTTCGCCGTGCAGGCGCCCCATCACCTGCGGCAACTCATCCTGCGGCAAGGTGAAAATCACGGAAATGGGCTGCAGCTGGGTAATCACGACTAGGCCAGTCGTGTCCGTAGCGTGCACGATGTTGCCGACATCCACAAGGCGCAGCCCCACGCGGCCGCCGATGGGTGCGGTGATGTGGGAGTAGGTGATATTCAATTTTGCGCTGTCAATCGCCGCCTGGTCCGCCTGAATCGAACCGTGCGACTGTCCGACCGAAGCCTCCTGCGTATCGAGCTGCTGCTGCGGTATCACGCCTTCCTTGAAAAGCAGCTTGTAGCGCTCGAGATCGATCTGCACATCTTTCAGTTGCGCCTGATCCTTCGCCAACTGCCCTTGCGCCTGCTCCAGCGCCACCTGATAAGGCCGCGGATCGATTTCAACAAGCGCCTCGCCTTCGTGGACGAACTGTCCCTCGGTAAAATTCACTTTTACGATCGCGCCGTCCACGCGGCTGCGCACGGTCACCGTGTTATAGGCCGTGACGGTTCCAAGGCCGTCAAAATAGACGGGCAAATCGCCGCGCTGCGCTGTCGAAACCACCACCGGAACCACGGGATTCCCAAACGCGCCCGGCATTCCGTTGGCAGGCGCGCCAGGGGCACCGGCGTTGAGCGCCTGGGTCTGCTGCGCCCCGCGGTAATACCAGATGCCGCCCGCCAGCAGAACCGCCGCGATTACCCACATCCACCAATGGTTCTTCGCGTGATCCGTCGGCGCACGACGCACCTCCGGCCCCTGAAGATCGGTGGAATTCATGTGACCCATGCAGTTAGCTCCTGGCGACCGCCACCCATGCAGTTTTAAAACGGTATTTCCGGGGCAGACCATCAGGGAATGCCGCGAGAGAGGATGCGCCTGAACCTTTAGCGTACCGGAAAACTCCGTCTGCTCCTATATAGACGGTCGGTGGAGGGCATTGGTTACCCTGGCTGGACCAAGGGGACGTCCACTTTGGACCACCGCAACGGGGATGCTGCCCGTATCCGTGTGATTGCATTTCTTTAATGCAGAAACGCGCGGCAGGACATAAACTGTAGCCCGAACGAGGCTGTCCCGGGCGCTGGCCGGCGCGCTTTGTTGCGAGGTTTGACTCATCCGCGGAGGATCGATGTTCAAGGGGCTCATTCTCGGAATTATCGTTGGCTTTTTGCTGGTAGGGGCGGGGGTGCACCTCTATTTTGCCAGTGGACAAGCTCCGGTGGCAACATCAGCACCGCCCATGCTCTTTGAGCGGAAATACGCGCACATCGCTCTCGACGCTTACCTGAATAAATTGCCGCATCCTGAGCCGCAAACGCCGGCCGACGAGAAGAATTTTCTTGCCGGTGCCGAGGTGTACAAGGAGAATTGCGCGGTGTGTCACGGCTTGCCGGGACAGGACAAGACCAGTATCGCCGCCGGGATGTTTCCCAAGCCGCCGCAACTTTTTCACGGCATCGGGGTGACCGACGACGAGGCCTGGGAAACCTACTGGAAGGTCGAAAACGGTATTCGCCTGACCGGTATGCCGGGATTCAAAGGGCAGCTGAGCGAGACGCAAATCTGGCAGGTGAGCGTGCTGGTGAAGAATGCGGACAAAATTCCGCCGTCGGTGAAAGCCGACCTGCTGCCGCCTTCGCCACCTGTTGGGGTGCTGCCAACCGCCCAGTCGCCGGTAGTGCCTCCGCAGAAGTCCCTCGTGCAACCCTAGACCGCTTCGCGCGCAACGCTCTGATCTAGGTTGCCGGGACGACCAGCTTGTCGGCGTTGCGCAACTCGGGGAAGCACCAGGCCCACAACGCCACCACCACGAGCGTGCCGACACCTCCCAGAATGACGGCCGGAACCGCGCCGAACCATTGTGCCGTGATGCCCGACTCGAACTGTCCGAGCTGGTTGCTCGCGCCGATGAAAACCATGTCCACGGCGTTGACGCGGCCGCGCATTTCGTCGGGCGTGGCCACCTGAATGAGCGTACCGCGCACCACAACGCTGACCATATCCGTCGCTCCGACAAGTGCCAGCGACACCAGCGACAACACCAGGCCGTGTGAGACGCCAAACACAATCGTACAGGCCCCGAATCCCGCCACGCACCACAGCATGGTGGCTCCCGCGCGTTTGCGCAGCGGACGGTAAGCCAGCAGCAGGGCCATAGACGCCGCGCCGACCCCGGGTGCACTGCGCAACAAACCCAGGCCCGCGGGACCGGTGTGCAAAATCTCCTGCGCGAAAACGGGCAAGAGGGCCACCGCGCCGCCTAGCAGGACCGCGAAAAGATCCAGTGAAATGGAGCCAAGAATCAATTTTTTCGTCCAGATGTACTTTACGCCCGCGAGCAATGTCGCCAACGAGGCGGGCTCGTAGTAGCGTTCGACATGCTTTGTCTTGATCACGAGCATGCAAGCCATGGCCGCAAAAGCAGCCACTACGGCCACGGCATAAACGCCGGCCGGACCGCGAAAAATGGCGTACCCCAAGCCCCCGAGGGCGGGGCCGAGGATCGTGCCACCCTGAAAAATCGTAGATGCCCAGGCCACGGCGCTTTGAAAATGTTCTTCGGGGACGAGTTGCGGGAGGATGGCGCGCGTTACCGGACCATTGAACGAGCGCACCACGCCGAGCAGCACCAGCACGGAGTAAATGGGCGCCACACGGGGAGAGTGGGTTGCAGCCAGGGCCATGAGCAGCGCGGAACAAATTGCAAAGCCCAGGTAGCACACCATGATCACCTTGCGGCGGTCCAAGCGGTCGGCGACGTGACCGGAGAGCAGGAAGAGCAGAATTCCGGGAAGAAATTGCGCCAGGCCCACGAGACCGAGGTCCAGAGCGCGTTTGGTGCTGGCGTAGATTTGCCACCCGACGGCGACGGACTGCATCTCCGTCGCAACGATGATCAGGAAGCGCGCGAACTGAAAAAAAAGAAAATCAGGATGGCGAAATGCCGCGAGACCCTGGCCTGCGGAACCGTCGCCCGGGGAACTCGCGCCTCGAACCATGTGGACTATAAAGCGGTCCAGGCGGAATTATTTTTTGAGGAAGCCAGGACGGCGGTGATGAAACGCATACCGTCTACTCCCTCTTGAATGCCGGGAACGAGGAGCGCTGCCGGGTCCGGCGGGCGATTTTCGAGGCGCGCGTGAATCTGTTCGGCGAGATCGCTGTACAACTGCGCGAAGCCTTCCAGGTAGCCCTCCGGATGACCCGCAGGAAGGCGACTGGCGTGCGCAGCTGCCGGCAACGAACCGGCGCCGCCGCGCGCGATGACCCGCGGCGGTTCACCGAGCGGCGAAAAAACCAGTTCGTTGGCGCGTTCCTGGCACCAGGCGAGCCCGGCCTTTTCGCCGTAGATACGCAGCCCGAGATGATTGTCGTTTCCGGGAGAGACCTGGCTGGCCCACAACATGCCACGCACATTTTTTTCATAGCGCAGCATTAGATGGACGTTGTCGTCGAGACGGCGACCCGGAACGAAGGCCGTGACGTCGGCTGCGACTTCGGTGCACGCCAGACCGGAAACGAACGAGGCGATGTTGAAGGCGTGTGTCCCAATGTCTCCGAGTGAGCCGGCGGGACCGCTGCGTGCGGGATCGGTGCGCCAGACAGCTTGTTTTTGTCCGGTGGTTTCAAGCGGCGTGGCCAGCCAGTCTTGCGCGTACTCGACTTGTACGACGCGCAGATTGCCAAGTGCGCCGTCGCGAATCATTTCGCGGGCCTGACGCACCATGGGGTACCCGGTGTAGTTGTGCGTCAATCCGAAGATCAGGCCGCTGTGCTCGACGATTTCCGCAAGTTCGACTGCACTGGAAAGCGTGGTGGTCAAGGGCTTGTCGCAAATGACGTGGATGCCGGCTTCGAGAAAAGCTTTTGCGGGCGCGAAATGCAGGTGATTGGGGGTGACGATGGCGACGGCGTCGATGCGATCGTGGCGTTGCGCTTCGGTCGCGGCCATTTCCTCGAAACTGGAATACGGGCGGGGGATACGCAGTTCGGCAGCGGCTGCGCGGCTCCGCGCAGGATCGGAGGTGAGCGCAGCAGCCACCAGCTCGTAGCCATCATCGAGACGCGCGGCGATGCGATGCACCGCGCCGATAAATCCACCTGGACCGCCACCGACCATGCCCAGACGCAGGCGGCGTGGCGCAACGGGGAAATTACCGACGGTCATTTAAGAACTCCGGGAACGGATTCCGCGGCAGCCGGCGGCAAGCTGCGGTCGAGGTAGTGCACTTCACCGGCTTCGCGCAACCGTTCCGCAGCCGATTCCGGTGTGATATCGCGTTGCGGCGAAGCCAGCAGTTCATAGCCGACCATGAATTTTTGGACCGTGGCGCTACGCAAAAGGGGTGGAAAATAGTGAGCGTGAAAATGCGATTCCGAATGCATGTTACCGTCGGTGGGCCGCTGATGGAATCCCATGGAATAGGGGAAGGAAGTTTCAAAAAGATTGTCGTAGCGCGTAGTGATGCGGCGAAGGATTTCCGCGAGATGATCGCGCTCGCTGGTGGAGATTTCGTCCATGGCGGAAAAGTGCCGCCGGCTAACGAGCAAAATCTCGAAGGGCCAGGTGGCCCAGAAGGGGACCACGGCCACGAAGCTTTGGTTCTGGCACACCACGCGCTCGCCGCGTTGCAATTCGAGCGAGAGGTAATCGCATAGCAGGCAAGAATGTTTGTGGGCCTGATATTCCGCGAAGGAGGCTACTTCCCTTTCCGGAAGATTTGGCACCGCAGCGTTGGCCCAGATCTGACAATGCGGATGCGGATTGCTGGCGCCCATCATGGCCCCGCGGTTTTCAAATATTTGTACGTGCTGGACCCACGGGATCCCGGCGAGGGCAGCGAATTGCTCGGCCCAGACATCCACGACGGCGCGCAGCTCGGGAAGCGCCATGCGCGGGATGGTGAGATCGTGGCGCGGCGAAAAGCACACCACGCGGCATAGACCGGCTTCGGCGCGGGCGATGAGCAAGCCCCGATCATCCACAGAAATGTCCGGGGCCTCCGGGCGCAGGGCTGCGTAATCGTTCTCGAAAACGAAGGTGCCGGAATATTTCGGGTTATGCGCTCCGCCCGCGCGTTCATTGCCGGGGCAAAGGTAGCAATTCGGGTCGTATTGCGGCTGATCGCTGGCCGCAAGTTTTTCGACTTTGCCTTGCCATGGGCGCTGCGTGCGGTGCGGCGAGACGAGCACCCATTCCCGTAGCAAGGGATTGAAGCGGCGATGCGGAGTGCGCGCCAGGTCTTGGAAAGCTAACGATTCGCTCATGCTGCCGGCCCTGGGGAAGTCCGGTGTCTTGACATAGGCTCTTCCCGGTGCGGAACGCTTCGGCGCCTTCGCCGAAGAATGATTCTACACGATGGCTTCGGCGCCTTGCGAAGCTTCGCAGATATAGATGTCCGGACGCAGGCCGGTGGCGGCCTGGTATTCGGCGGCGATGTGCTGCTGGAAGGCCGGAGCGTGGTCGGCAGCGACAAAGTTAATGGTGCAGCCCCCGAAACCGCCGCCGGTCATGCGCGCCCCGTAGACGCCGGGTTGCCTAGCGGCGATGGCCACCATGATGTCCAGTTCCGGGCAGCTGATTTCGTAGTCGTCGCGCATGCTGCGGTGGGATTCGGCCATGAGGGGGGAGAGCTCGGTAATTTTCCCCGTTTCGAGCGCGGCGGCCACGGCGTGCACGCGGGCATTTTCCGTGATGATGTGGCGGCAGCGACGGTAGATGACGTCGGGCAGCAGTTGGCGGTGCTGCTCCAGTTGCGCTCGCTCGACATCGCGCAGGGCCACAATTCCGGGAAGCACCGCGGACAGCCGGCGCACGCCCTCTTCGCATTCCGCGCGGCGGGTGTTGTACTCGCTAGCGCCGAGTTGATGCTTGACCATGGTGTTGCAGATGACCAGTTGCACGTTCGGTGGCAGCGGCACAAGACGGAATTCGAGCGACCGACAATCGAGCAGCAGCGCGTGTCCGGCACGGCCGTGGCAGGAAATGAAGGGGTCCATGATACCGACATGCGCGCCCACGAATTCATTTTCTACGCGCTGGCAAAGTAAGGCGAGGCGCGTGCGGTCGATGGGATGCCGGGAAATATCGAGCAGTGCGTAGGCCACACTGACGTCAATGGCTGCGGAGGAACTGAGGCCCACGCCCACAGGAACGTCGCTCGAGATATAGAGATTGGCACCGGAAAGGCGTGACCCGGCTCTTTCAAGGATGGTGGCCACACCCACCGGATAGTCCGACCAGTGGTGCGTGCCACGCTCCGGCAAGGCGTCGAGATCGGCTTCCACGGTGGTGTCATAGGCCTCGGAGTAAATGGCGAGTTTGCGGTCGCTACGCGGGGCTATGGCCACGTGACAGGAAAAGCCGATAGCCGCGGGAAAAACGAAGCCATCGTTGTAGTCAGTATGTTCGCCGATGAGATTCACCCGACCGGGTGCGCGGTAAAGCGCGGCGGACGAGGCAAAGTGTTCCTTGAATTTGGCGAGCATCTGGGCGTCGGTGAGCACAATAGTTCCAGAATTAATATCGCACAGTTAGAAAGTTCGCGCCTCCGTCTGAGGTCGGATAGCGCACGGCGGGTATTCGATCCGGCAATATGGTCGCCGGATCGCTTGAAGAGTCCGCCGAAATCATTCGATCCGCACACACTAGCGGGCCAGGCGCGCAAGCGCCAGGCGAGCTGCGTGGTAGCCGCACATGCCGTGGACACCACCTCCTGGCGGCGTCGACGAGGAGCAGAGATAGAGATCGCTGGCAGAAGTGGCGTAGTGCCGGCGGGTGGGACGGAATAGGAACTGCCCGATGTCCATCGCGCCGCCGGAGATGTCACCGCCCACAAGATTGGCGTCCATTTCTTCCAGGGCCGCTGGGGAGAAGACGCGGCGGGCGAGGATGCACTCGCCGAAGCCAGGGGCGAATCGCGTGATTTGAGCTTCGAGCGCTTCGAGCCGATCAGATGTGCTGCCATGGGGAACGTGGCAGTAGGCCCAAGCGGTGTGTTTCCCCGCCGGTGCGCGCGCGGCATCGAACAGGCTGGGCTGGGCTAGCAGGACGAAAGGGCGTTCCGAGAGTCGTCCTTGGCGCATGTCCGCTTCGGAGGCGGCGATTTCCGCGGCGCTTCCGCCAAGATGGACTGTGGCGGCGCGCAGGCAGTCGGCTGCTCTCCAGGGAATCGGGCTGCGCAAGGCGTAGTCCACTTTGAAAACCCCCGGGCCGTAGCGGTAGCTCCCGAGTTTGCGTTTGTAAGCTGAGGACAAACGGCCTGCGGCGATGCGCAGCAGTTGTTTCGGGGTGACGTCGCAGAGGGTCACGTCATATCCCGGGGGAGACGCCAGCGTTTCGACGCGCGCGGAGGTTTTGACCGAGCCGCCAAGCACTCTCAGATGCCCGCACAAAGCGTTGGCGATGGACTGCGCGCCACCGCGAGGAACAGGCCAGCCGACAGCATGCGCCGCGGCGCCAAGCAAGATGGCGAAGGCCGCGCTGAGCGGCTCATCGAGACTGAGGAAGGAATGGGCAGCCAGACCGGCGAACAGGGCGCGCGTTCGTTCGTCGCGAAAGGAGCTGCGGGCAATCCATGTCGCAGGAGCAAGAGCCACGGCACCGAACCGTGCGAGCAAAAATGGATGGCGGGAGAGCAGATGAACGGGTCGCAGGACTTCGGAGGCCAAGGCCGGCCAATGATCGACGAATGGCTGCATGAGGTTCCGCCACGCCTTGCCATCCTGGCCGAGTGCGGACTGCGCTTGGCGCAGATCGCGCTCGAGTGTGACCGCCGTGCCGTCGTCGAAGGGATGAGCCAGGGGGCATGGCGACTCGATCCAATCGAGGCCGTGATTTGACAGTGGCAAGGAGGAGAAAAACGGCGAGCCGGCAGCAAGCGGGTGTACAGCCGAGCCAAAGTCGTGCAGAAAACCGGGTAGGGTCAGCTCTAGAGTTTTGGCCGCGCCTCCCGGTTGGGGCTCGGCTTCAAAGACTTCGACTTCGAGCCCCTGCTGCGCGAGGACAATAGCCGCGGCCAAACCGTTCGGCCCGGCGCCAATTACGCAGGCTTTGCGGGTCATCGCGGCCCTGCGCTGACGAGCGCATCCATCAATACCATACGGCGTACGGACAAGTCCATCGCCGGAAGGGCGGCGCGACTCGGAAAAAGTGCTACTCCCGAGCCGGAAGTGGCGTTGGCCATTCAAGGACTCCTAGCTTACCGTCGGGATTGCGCTCAATCCTCGGTGCGTACAGGCCGAGCAATTCGCGCCGCCACCACAGGCCTTGTGCGCGCTTCTCCTCCGGGGTGCTGAACCAGTATTGCCAAACTACAGCACGGACTTGGCGTGGCGGCTGGCGCGAGAAAGGATTCGCGGCGAAGAGCGAGAGCACGTCCGGGTCACCAGCGAGGAGGCGTTCTTCGGTTCTCGGCACCATAGGATTGTCACGCCACTCGCCGAGCGAAGCGAACCATAAATTCCAGTCGAAGCGCGGTTGGTAAGGAGCGTAGATGCCGGGGGCCTTGGCGGGATCCTGCGGCTTGAAACGGAAGGAATAGGTAGTCCAGCTTTGCCCGTCCTCCGAACCCTGAAACTCAATTTCGTAGCGCCCGCGGGTCATCACCGCAAACAGGCCGTAGCGTCCAGCGATGCGCGATGGTTCGAGCAGCGTGACCGGCAGGGTGGGGAGAGCGAGACCGGGCTTGATCATCCATATCATTTGCGTAGTTGAAGCGTAAAAGAGCCACGCGAAGATGAACGCGTTCGCGCCCATTCTCAGGACCGCGAAGGGGTGTCGCATACGGGCTATCCAAGCGCCGTCGCGGACATCCTCGAGGATGGTTGCTTGGGTTGTTGCCGGTCGTCCGGTTCGGAGGAGAGATTGGGAATCGCTGGCTGCGGCGCCTGGCCCGGCCCGACCGCCATCACCTGAAGCGCTCGAGGAAAACTCCTTCCCGCGGCGCTCACGCAAAGCGCGGGGCAGGAAGCGGACCAGAAAGCGATCATCCATCAACAGAAAACCTAGGGCCAGCACCAGATAGTTCAGAAATGCGTAGTTGGCGGTGAGGATGATTCCAATCTGCAGCGGGGTCACCACAAAGAAACAGGCGATGCGCCAGCGGCGCGGCAGGAACAGCATCCACACCAGGACGAGTTCGACCGCGAGCGTCACGAAAACCGTACCCGCGTGAAACCAGTGCGGCAGATGCTGGGCATACCAGCCCAGCCACGTAGGCAGCGGGCCGTTTTGATAGTATTCGTCCATCGCGGTGAAGTTGCGCCATTCGGTATCGCCGCTGGCGATCTTGGCCACGCCCGACTCAAAATAGATACGGAACCATTCGTAGAGAAGCAGGAAGGCGCTGGCGCGCGTCGGTGGATGTGCGGGTCCGAGCCCCGGACGCCATCCCGCGGGAGCAAAAAAACAGGAAATGAAGCCGGCTTCAAGAAGCATGCCGTCGGATTGATAACCGGAGAATTCGGAAGCGGCGCTGACAAAGGACAGGAAACACAAAAAGGCGAGAACCAGCATGCCCCGGGGCCAGACGTTGAAACTCAAGAGCAGCGAGGCGATCAAGCCCGCCCAGCACAACGCCATCAGCGTGTGCGAACTGGCGGAGAACCACAGCAGGGTTGGGGCGTACCAATAGCTGAGGCGCCCAGTGGAATCTGCGACGGCGCGCAGATAGTCGTTCGCGGGAAGAATTCCGCCGGGAGCGATGAGACCGCGAATTTGGTAAAGCAAGGACAGGAAAGCCGAGAAATAGATCAGGCCGAGAGCGCGGAGAAACAGCCACCGCGCGATCAGGGCGTCAGACAAACCGCCCCGGTAGTCGAACAGCCAGCGAAAGAGATTGCCAGGCTTCCCGTCCATCGGCGTCGGCCATCCTTTTCGCAGTTACCAGCGAACCAAGCCTTCAGAATCTTCGACAAGCACCACGTCATATTTCTCCAACATCGGCATCAGCACGTTTTCCAGCTCGCGCTTCCAAAGCTCTCCTTCATAAAACTTGGCTTTCATCGGTTCGCGCGAATCGAGATTGGGGAAACCGCGCATGAAAAAGAAAGTGTCAGAATCCTCGATTGAGAGAAATGGGCCCAGGATTTTCATGCCGATTTCCGCGTGGGCGGGAATGCTTTGGGAGCGAAAGACGTCGAGAAACCCGGAGCGCAAGCCTGGCTTGGTCTTATAGGTTCGCATTTCGATGATCAGGGCAGTACCTCTAGGTACGGATCTATTTCGCCGGTCCGAATTTTGGACGGCTTCGAGCCACTCACCTCGGGCGGGTGGTGAAGCCGCACTGCCTCCAGAGTTTTTCCCAGTGCCAAATACCGTAGGCGGCTTGGTCTGGCAACGGACACCCCAGTTGCCTGGCGAGCATAATCGCCTGCCCTCGGTGATGGGCGTCGTGAGCGAACATATAGGCAAACATGGTGGCTCCGGCGGGCCAGGTGGTCGCCCAACTGCCTCGTGAAAACTTCGTGACGTGTCTGGAGGCTCGGTTTAAGAGCGCATCCCTGAGCATCGCAAGGCAGCGGGTGGCGCTTTGGCGATGGGCAGCGCCTACCTGTTTGATGGTGCAACGTGCCGGGTCCAGCGGCGGCGGGCATTTCAGGTGTGGCGCGGAATTCTTGAGCCAGCTCAGACGGTTGTTATGCATGTGAGCAAAGATGGCGGCGAGGGTACGCCCTTCGGTGTTGATTCCTGGCGCCGGACTGGCACGCCAGGCACGCGGGTCGAGGTGATCCAGTAGCAGCTGATTCATGGCATCATTTGCCGCGAACGTTTCGAGGAGAACCTGGCAAACTTCGGCCGAAGGGTTGCGTTCCCGTGATGCAGTGAGGCGAGGCATAGGCGGAAATTTAGCAAAGGAGGATTCAGATTGCACTACCGGCGGAATTCCCGGCAACTGAAGCCGGCTCAGTCGGTAACGCCTAAGCTCAGTTAGGCTGGTTCTTCCAGATGAGCGGAATGTAGTAGATGTCGAGGGACCATGCAAGGGCGAAGAGCAGCACCGCGCCGAGGAGTGTCCACAGGAATAAGCGGACGGGGAGTGTGCGACGCAGCGGGACTTCTGGACGAGAGTGGAAGCGGAAGAGGATACCGCTGATCAGGCAAACACAGGCGGCGAGTCCTATACGCGCGAGAGACGCCGCCAAGCGCTCTTCCCATCGCGTGGCTGGGAGGAAGAAAGCGGTGTCTAGCAAGGCGTAGAGCGACAGGATGCTGAACGCCAGAGAAATCGCTCTGCCGAGATCGAGAATCACGTGGCAGCCTCCGGCCGCGGAAGGCCCGGTCGTCGAGCTCACCTTCCGTCTCGTCCGATGCTTCCAGTTTAGCACCGTAAATCAAAGAATGGAGCGACGCATGCACTCCCATACCGGGCTGCGGCCAAAGGCTGCGAACTCAGCGAGGGTGCGCGTCGAAGGCCGGCCGCGGAAGATCCGCGTCTTTGATTTCTGCGGGAAAAAGAATCATTCTGGCATCCAATGCGAGCAACTGCTCAGGCGCAGCAATCAACGGATTGATGTCGATTTCGCGCAAGCGCGGTTGCTCCATAACAAGTTCGCTGAAGCTCACCAGCAGATTCGCGAGCGCGTGGCAATCGACAGGCTTCCGGCCGCGCACTCCTTTCAATGCGGCGAAAACTTTGGTTTGTTGCATCAGACTTTCCGCGAGCGAAGCGGTCAAGGGCGGAAGCCCGAGAGCACGGTCGCGGTAAACCTCGACAAGCTGTCCGCCGGAACCAAACAACAACACCGGCCCAAATTGCGCATCGATGCTGCTTCCTAGAATGAGTTCGTAGCCCTGCATGCGAACCATGGGCTGAACGGTCACCCCAAGGAAAGCAGGCGCACCGGCCTTCGCGACAACCAAAGTGCGAATGCTCGCAAACGCCTCGCGTACTTGTTGCTCGTCCATAAGGTTCAACTGCACGCCGCCCACATCCGATTTGTGCGTGATGATTTCCGAATGGATTTTCAGTACCACCGGATACCCGAGCTCGCGCGCCTGAGCCAGGGCATCTTCCTCGCTCTTGGCGATGCGCGTCACGACTGTGGGAATATCGTAAAGCTCCAGAATGGCCTTGGACTCGTACTCCGTGAGCACCGTTCTGCGGTGGCTGGCGGCATGGGCGATGATCTGTTGCGTCTGAGCCCGCCGCGGGCCGGTACGCGCGGGATCGTCCGCCGCGGGCGCTTCTGATAGGAAACGTAGCTGGTCTGTGTGGCTCCACATCGAAGCGAAGGAGCGCACCGCCGCGTCGGGGTAGGAAAACGCGGGAATTCCGGAGGCTTTCAGGATTTCCATGCCCTCCGAGACCGACCGCCCGCCCATCCAACTGGCCAGCAGCGGTTTCCCGTGGCGGGTGGTGTGAGCTTTAACGCGTTCCGCGACCTCCGCGGGATTGGTCATTCCCTGCGGGGCGAGTACCACCAACAACCCGTCGCTGGCGGGGTCTGCGAGCGCGATGTCCAAGGCGCGTTCGTAGCGTTCCGGGTCGGCATCTCCAAGAATGTCGATGGGATTGGCGTGGCTCCAATGCGCGGGCAGGAAAGCGCTCAGCGCATGCTCGGAGCTTTCCGACAAGACCGCCAATTCAGCGCAGCCGGTGGTCAGCGCGTCCGTTGCCAGAACGCCAGGACCTCCCGCATTCGTCAGGATCGTCAGGCGCGGACCACGCGGGAGCGGCTGTTTGCCGAGCACGTCGGCCATATGAAACAGCTGCGCAATGGTTTCGACCCGCAAGACGCCGCAGCGACGAAAGGCCGCGTCATAGACTTCGTCGCTTCCGGTCAATGCGCCGGTGTGCGAAGCAGCCGCGCGCGAAGCCGCTTCGGAGCGACCCGCTTTTATGACGATGATCGGTTTGGTAAGTGAAACTTTTCGCGCCGCGGACAGGAAACCGCGCGCGTCACCGATCGATTCCATGTATAGCAGAATGCTTTTGGTGTTGGGATCGTCGCCAAAGAACGTGAGCAGGTCGCTCCAACCCACGTCGAGCATGGAGCCCAGCGAGACGATGGCGCTGAACCCCACATTCTCCATGAAACTCCAGTCGAGAATGGCCGTGAGCAGCGCCCCGCTCTGGCTGAGGAAGGCCACGTTTCCCGGCTGGGCCATGTCCCGCGCGAACGTGGCATTTAATCCGAGCAGCGGATTCATCAGCCCCAGGCAGTTGGGACCGATCAGGCGCGTTGCTCCGCGTTTCAACTCCTGCTGGATTTGCCCTTCCAGGGCCTTTCCGTTCTCGCCTTGCTCTTTGAAACCCGCCGAGATGACCACCACGGATTTTACTTTGGCGCGGACGCATTCTGCGATGACCCCGGGTACGGTAACCGCAGGCGTTACGACCACGACCAGATCCACCGTTTCGGGAATCGCGCCAATCGAAGCGTAACAAGTTCGGCCGAATAGTTCGCTCCGTCGCGGGTTCACGGCGTAGATGCGCCCTTTGAAACCTCCGACCGCTAGATTATCGATGACCGTCCGGCCAACGCTGCCCTCGCGGTCGGTAGCACCAATCACTGCGACCGAAGCGGGAGAAAAAAAGGTCGACAATCCAGATGCACAACTCAACTCTGCGACCGCATCCGTCATGGCTCACTCCTTGCGCGGCAGACGAATACTACGATGTCAGACAGCCAGAGCCAGACACGGAGTTAGAACCCGTGTGGCTGGTATCACATTAGCAGCACGCCAGCCTCAGGGAATGTGAGCGGCGTCACAGACTCGTGTGATAACTGCGCCAACTGGAAGATTAAAACGCTTTTGCAATGTTTTCCATCCCGCGCCGGCAGGTGCGGGTGTCCCATGGAAACAAGCGACGTTTTCGGACAGGAATTCCGCGGGATGTACGTGAGCGGGGCCTGTATGCCGGGAATCTTCGGGCCTTCTCGCGTTTTCAATAAGTTGCGCAGATCAATGAAAGCAAATCGTCAATGTTGTCAATTTTGGCCGCCGCGACAGGTTCCATCTCACCGTGATGGCACAATTTTTCTCCGAGCCGCCGCGACTAGCAATGCGCTCTTACCCGCTGCAAACCTACTTTTCACATAGACGAATCGATGAAGCCATCGACGTGGGTTCTCACGGGCGTTGCTGGCGTCCGAAGCACCTCA
>JBEKSZ010000123.1:0-21784 GCA_049516615.1 Candidatus Acidiferrum sp.
GGGGATACCGTGAGTGTGACGGTCATGGACGCTCCCGAGTTCGGTGGGAAGTTCCGTGTGAGCGAGCGGGGCCTGATCGAAATGACCGGCATCAACGAGCCGATTCGGGCGGACGATAAAACCCCATCCGAGTTGGCCCACGCCATCAAGGCAGCCCTGATCGACGCGAAGCAGCTGCGCGACCCCAAAGTTACCGTGTTTGTCGAAGAGTATCGCGGGCGTACCATCGAAGTTCTCGGAAGCGTAGCGAAGCCCTCCGTCTACCCCATTCAAAAGCGCACCACTTTGCTCGAGGCTCTATCTCTGGCGGGCGGCGCGTTGCCAGGCGCCGGCGACACCATCACCGTGGTTCGCGGTGAGGCCAGCGCGGAGGCCACCAGCTCACAGGTCGGGACGGTGCGATTCGTGCAGCTTAGCAAGTTGGTGAACGGAAGCGCGGAAAACCTGGAAGTCAGAAATGGCGACGTTGTCAGCGTTTCCGCAGCCCAGGTTGTCTATGTTCTTGGCGCGGTCACCAAGCCCGGGGGGTTTACTATGGCCAATCCCACTTCCGGAGTTACTGTGCTACAAGCCGTCTCCCTTGCGGAAGGTTTCAAATCCGTCGCTGCCACGGACCGCGGATTGATTATTCGAAATTCCTCGAGCGCTGTCGGTCGACAAGAGATTCCAGTGGACGTAAAAGAGATGCAGCTCGGAAAGACGGCCGACATGCAACTGGCTCCGGACGATATCCTTTATATTCCGGAAAGCGGCAAGAAAAAAGCATTGAAAGTCTTAGGAGATGCCGCCGTGGCGGTGGTAAGCGGAGTCGCCATTTATGGCGTCGGGTACCGCATCGGAACCGGGCAATTATAAAATCTCCCATCACCCGGCGATCCGTTCGGACATCCTAAGCCCGCAGGTAAACTGGGCACTCGATCATACTTCTATTTTAGCGAGATAACATCTCGGCAGTCACTTCAGCGAATATCTGATTCCCAAAAGGCTCCAGGAGAACATTCATGGAAGTTCAAAAGGCTGTGCGCGTAGGCGTGGTTGGTTGCGGTTACTGGGGAAGAAATCTCGTACGTAATTTCCATGAATTGGGCAGTCTGGCGGCGGTTTGTGATTCAGAACCCGCGCGACTCGAGGAAATGCGGCAGAGGTATTCCGTGGAAGGGTGCACGCAGCTTGAAGAACTGCTAGCCATGCCGGGAGTGCAGGCGCTCGCAATTGCAGCTCCGGCCTCACAACACTATTCCATTGCCAAGAAGGCGCTCCTTGCCGGCAAGGACGTGTTCGTGGAAAAACCATTGGCTCTGCGGATTCAAGATGGCGAAGAGCTGGTGGATCTGGCGAAACGCCTCTCCCGCATTTTGATGGTCGGGCATTTGCTCCACTATCATCCTGCCATTGGCGAATTAAAACGCCTAATAACCTCGGGTGAGCTGGGCAAAGTCGAGTACATCAGCTCCACGCGATTGAATCTCGGCAAATTGCGAACCGAGGAAGACATTCTTTGGAGCTTCGCGCCGCATGACATCTCGGCGATTCTTCATCTCCTCGGCGAAGCGCCCATCCGCGTCACAGCACAAGGCGCCAGCTACTTAAATCATCCGATCTCCGACGTCACGCTAACGATCTTGAACTTTACGAGCGGCGTCAAAGCCCATATTTTTGTCAGTTGGTTGCATCCCTTCAAGGAACAAAAGCTCATCATTGTTGGAAATCGCAAGATGGCCGTATTCGACGACACGGAGAAAGAACGCAAACTAGTGCTCTACCCCCATCGCATTGATTGGGTGGACCGCGTCCCAGTGGCCCATCGCGCCGAGGGTGAAGTCATCGACATAAGCAAAGACGAACCTCTGAAACTCGAGTGCTCGCACTTCCTTGAGTGTGTTCGCGATCGCCGCACTCCGCGAACCGATGGCATTAACGGTGTGAGCGTGCTGAAGGTCTTGCATGCCGCCGGGCAGTCCATCGCCGAAAATGGCCACCCTGTCGACCTGGAACGAAAAGCCGTCAGGCAGTTTTATGCTCACCCGTCCGCATACGTCGACGATCCTTGCGAGATCGGCGAGGGCACAAAGATCTGGCACTTCTCTCACATCATGCCCAATTCCCGAATCGGGCGTGGCTGCAGCTTGGGACAGAATGTAAACGTGGCCAGTGGTGTCAAAATCGGAAACAACGTCAAAATCCAAAACAACGTCTCCTTATACACCGGCGTCGAACTTGAAGACGACGTGTTTTGCGGGCCCTCCATGGTTTTCACCAATGTGCTCACCCCGCGCAGCCACGTGAATCGCAAAAACGAATACGCGCGTACCCTGGTTAAGCGCGGCGCGTCGCTGGGCGCCAACTCGACCATCGTTTGTGGCACGACCATTGGAGAATACGCGTTCGTCGGCGCGGGAGCGGTGGTGACGCACGATATCGCCGATCACGCATTGGTTGTCGGCGTTCCGGCCAAGCAAGTCGGTTGGGTTTGCAGCTGCGGCCTCCGTCTCGCCATCGCCGCGGAGCAAGGCTTTTGCAGTTCCTGCGGCAGCCAGTATTTGTTGCACGATGGGAGGCTGAACGCAGCTTTGCGCAAGCCACCAGTTTCTGAGATCGTCCACCCGCCACTCCAGGCCGCAGCGGCCGGCAGCGATTAACGTCGTCCAATTCTGCGCGGACCAACGAACGAGTCGCGTTTAACATCAACAATAGTAAACACCCACCGGAGAGTTTCTTTGAGCAGCAAAAGCCATCGCCCTTATGTAGTCTCGGTTCATGGGCTCCCCGATTTTTGTGAAAAGTTGACCCCCTTGCTCAGTTCGGAGCAATGGGAGGTGCCCTATCGTTCTCCATTCACCCTGAAGGGGCTGGCGGCAAGGTTTTTCGACCTCGTCCGCGCCGATCTTGTCTACACCTGGGGAGGGCGCATCACCTTCGGGCAATTCACACGCGTGGCGCGGTTCCTTGGCAAAAACAAACTGATCATGCTGTGGTGTGGTAGCGACGTACTGTTTGCGCAGCAGCAATTGAATGCCGGAATTGCCATCGAGCCATGGATTCGTAACAAAATTCACTGGGCTGTTTCGCCCGCAATGGCAGAAGAAGTTCGGACCTTGGGGCTCGAATGCGAATACGTCCAAGCCTCATTCGTCGATTCGGTTCCGAACCCCGAGCCCCTTCCGGATAAATTCCGCGTTCTTGTCTATGCGCCAAGCTTCAAGAAGGCCGAGCTCTACGGTCTTGACCGTGTCCTCGAGGTAGCGGCTAGACTCCCCGATGTCGAGTTCAACCTTGTGGGCATTCTCGAATGGCCTGTCCCTTCCTGTCCGCCCAACGTAAGCGTGCATGGCCGTATCGACCTGACCATAGTTTACGAGCACAGCACCGTACTCTATCGACCAGTTCGTCACGACGGCGGTATCTCGTTCATGGTGCTTGAGGCGCTCGCGCACGGCAGGCATGTCGTCTACACCCGCCCATTTCCCGCCAGCATTCTGGTCCACGATGTGGACGAAGCTTGCCGGGAATTAAGACGCCTTCAGGGCCTGCACCAGTCAGGTCAACTAGGCCTTAATTATCGCGGAATCGAAGTCATCGCCAATGATTACAGTTCGGAAAAGGTGCGCGCCAATCTGCTGGCGCGATGGGAACGCGTGATTTCATCGGAAGGACAGAATTCTCTGCCGGCAAATCCCAAGAGTGAAACGTGTGCAGGTGCGGACTTCACAAGGGAATGAGACAGCAGGGATAAGTTCGAAATGTCCTCTAGGAGCGCGCAGTGCGAATGGATTGGGTGAATCATGCTTCCTTTATCTTGCGATCCGGAGCGGTGTCCTTGCTTTGTGATCCCTGGCTCGACGGAACGATCTTTAACCAGGGCTGGAGCCTGCTGTCCCCCACAAGATTGGCCTACGACGATTTCGCCGCCATCACTCATATTTGGTTTTCGCACGAACACCCGGATCATTTCAGCCCACCCTGTCTGAAAAAAATTCCTGAGCAATACCGGCGCCGGATTACCGTCCTGTTTCATATCACCAAAGACAAGCGTGTGGTAAATCTTTGCAAGGCTCTGGGATTCGCGGTCGTGGAATTGCCCGAATGGCAAACCGTCGAGATCGCTCCCGATTTTAAGATCATGAGCGGAATGCAGGGCCTGATCGATTCCTGGAGCGCTATTTTTGCCGAGGGCAAGACCCTGCTGAATATGAACGACTGCGTGTTCGAGCGCGACCGTGAACTTGAGGAAATCAAACGTGAGGTTGGAAACATCGACGTTCTTTTGTCTCAGTTTTCTTATGCAACATGGGTCGGGAATCGCGACAATCTCGCGGCACACAAAAAACATGCCGCGCATAAGCTTATGGAGATGTCCCGGCAGATCCGTGTTTTCGAGCCGGCGCAGTTTATTCCTTTCGCGAGCTACATTTTCTTCTCGCACTCCGAAAATGTATTCATGAACGAAAACAGCAATCGGATCGGCGATGTTTTTCATTACCTGACGCGGGAGTTAAACGCTCCCACCGTCGTTCTTTACCCAGGCGATGAGTGGATAGTTGGATCTCCATTCGACTCTGCCGAGTCCATCCGCCGCTACAATGAAGACTACAACCGCGTGCAGGCGGCGGCACCGACGGCGCCGACAATCTCGAGTTTAGTCACCCTCGAGGAGGCCGCCGAGAAGTTCATTTTGAAGTTCTCCGAGAAGAATAATCGGTTTTTGCTCAATGCGCTGCCCCCAGCGGTTGTCTATCTGTCAGATTTGGATGTTCATTTGGAGCTTTCGTTCCGCGGCGGTCTGCGCGTTGTCGAAGGCGCTCAGCCGGACATCATTCTTTCTTCCGACTCTCTGCTGAACTGCCTGACGACGGACTGGGGGGGAGAGACGCTGGTCATTAATGGCCGGTTCCAAGTTCCTTCTGGCGGCAGACCGCGACGTTTTTTCTGGATATTTCGAGTTCCTCGGCACAACAGCGTCGGCACCACCCTCGATCTAAAATTCCTCGGGCGCCAAGCAGTTGAAAAGGTTCGCTCCGCCGTGAACAGCCGGTGATGCTTGCTGCCCGGTCTCTTGACAGTGTCATTACCTGCAGCAAATTGCGCCAACGATCGAAAACCCTTTCGTTTGCACGGTGGTCGACGCTAGATGCGTTGTTGTGTTTCGTGCTGCTCGCGCCGCTTTCAGAGCCGCATGCGAAGCAAGGTCTGGCAGCGGAACAGGTCGCTCTTCACGTCGAGGGGAGCGCCAGACAAGCTGCCTCGTCCCCCGCCTCCGTGAAACCAGTGATGGGCGATCACTATCTCATGCTGGTAAATACGGCCATCGCTTTCCGCCTTCAGGATCAAGATTTGACGCAGTTCGACAAGTCTCCCTACGACGGGCTGGCCGTGGCCTTTTCCTACAATTACGATACTGCGCCACCGCCGACGCCCGCGGTACTCGACGCCCGGATCGCGCATTGGAAAACCATTACCAGCAAGGATATTTGGCCCTGGGTGTTTGCCAATCGCATCATCGGCGCAGACGATCGTGAGCTCAATCCGTACACCAAGGACAACACCTACTTCCATCGCATCAAAGGCGCTGACCTCGAAGATAAATCCGGGGCGCTCAGCGACTTCCTGAGCAACTGGCAAAACGCCCTCCATGCCGCCAGGGATTCCCGCGTTCCGGGGATTGTCTGCGATCTCGAGTTCTACAACTACCACAAGGAATATGACATCGGAGAACTGTCCCGCCAATCGGGGAAAACACCGCAAGAACTGATTCCTCTCTTGCGCAACATCGGCATCCGCATGGCGGACTTGGCGGGCGCCGAGTATCCCGACGCCACACTATGGTTTCTCTTCACCGGATTTGGCTTTCAGGACCATTGGACAATCGAAAATCAGCGCTACGATGGCGTTCCCACCTACATTGTGATGGGCATGTTGGACGAAATTGTCAAAAAACAGTTCCCTTTAAAGGTGGTTTCTGGCGGCGAAGCGAGCCTTGCTTATTGCCATAATTCTCTGCAAGCCTTTCGCGATAAAATCGCCGCGCGCCATGCCGCCTTTTCTAACCAACTGGAAAGGTATCCAGGCGTTTTGGAACTGGGCGGCACGATGGCTCTTTTCAGCGACCGCAGCGCGATGCGTGGATGGGTCAAGGATGATTGCGGGAGTTCGGACGCCAAAAGCGTCGAAGATCTGCAGCCCTACCTTGAGCATTTGCTCAAAACCTTTCGCTACAACTGGATCTACGCCTCCGGGGACGGGAATTACAACGCCTTTCAGCCCCAGTCTGCGCCGCGCTTCGATGCGGTTATTCGCCAGGCACAAGCAATGGCCTTCGGACCCAAAGTTCATTAAGCACTCTCCCAATTATCAACCAGCGTTAATGCACTCGACGAAAGTGTTATGACACGATGCCGAGCGATTCTTCAAGGAACGGCGGTTCCAGCCTGAAACTTCTGAGCATTGTGGGAGCACGGCCGCAGTTCGTAAAGCTCGCGCCGATTTGCCGTGCCATCGAGACCCAGAATACCCGTCGCGACTGCGTGCAGATCGAACACCGCGTCGTCCACACCGGTCAGCACTACGAACCAGAGGTGGCCGACATTTTCTTCGTGCAGATGAGTATTCCTGCGCCGGATTACAATTTGGCCGTCGGCTCGGGCGCGCCAGGGGTTCAGTTGGGCAAAATGCTGGAGCGTCTTGACCCGGTATTGTCTTCTGAACGCCCGGATTGGGTCTTGGTTTACGGCGATACCAACTCTACCCTTGCTGGCGCTCTTTTGGCCGCCCGGATGAAACTGCCCCTCGCGCATGTAGAAGCCGGATGCCGCAGCGGCGACTTGTCTATGCCGGAAGAACAGAACAGAATTCTCACCGATCATCTCAGTCAGCTCTTGTTCGCTCCTTCGCAGATGGCCCTTCGCAACCTGGAGCATGAAGGATTCAGTCTGGGCGGCGATGTCTTCGCCCGGCGCGTTGTCTTTACGGGCGATGTTACTTACGACGCCTTACTGGGGAATCTGCAGCTAGCTGAAGCCGGCGCTACTCGCGTGCTCGCTGATCTTGGCCTGCGGAACGGGCAATATTATCTTCTGACCTTGCATCGTGCCGCGAACACCGACCACGCCGATACTTTGCGCTCCATTGTTGAAGCCGTTCAACATCTAGACCTCCCTGTGCTATTCCCGGTCCACCCGCGTACCAGAAATGTACTGTCTTCGGAACAAATCCGACTGGGTGGCAATATTCGGCCCATTGCACCGCTCGGCTATCTCGAAATGCTGGGCCTCGAGCGGCATGCCTGCAAAATACTCACGGATTCTGGCGGCGTGCAGAAGGAAGCTTTTTATCTGGGTGTGCCATGCATCACACTGCGCGAGGAGACCGAGTGGCCAGAGACGGTCGACTTGGGTGCTAACCGCATAACCGGCACAACATTTGGCAAAATACGAGAGGCAGCGGCCTCGGAATATCCTCGCAATTGGCTCGATGCCCGGCCCTACGGCAGCGGCGATGCGGCAACCAAAATATTACAAGAATTGATCACTTGCGCTTGCGGGACCCTGGTGTGCTAGGGCCGGGAAAGCGGCATTTGTCTGCAGCTTGTAGTGCGCGGAAGCTTCAATGAAACGTTGGAAAGTGGTGCATTTGACGTCCGTTCATTCCCCGTTCGATCACCGCATTCTCCACAAAGAATGCCGTTCCCTCGCTCGCGCCGGGTTCGACGTAACCATTATCGGGCCGTATACCAAGGATATGCTGAAAGATCAGGTGCACATCAAATCGGTCCAACCGCAACCTTCGAGAGTAAAGCGCATGACCGGCACAGCCTGGCGCATTTACAAGGAGGCTCAGCAACAAGCCGCGGACGTCTACCACTTCCATGATCCCGAGTTGATTCCCGTGGGCCTCCTCCTGCGCGGGCGCGGCAAACGCGTAATCTACGACATCCATGAGGACATTCCGCGAGAACTGCTTTCAAAATATTACCTTCCGATGTGGAGTCGCCGCCTGGTGGCGTGGACCGTCGAAGGGATAGAGAATTTTGCTTGCGGGCATTTCTCTGCCCTGGTAGCAACTACTCCCACCATCGCAAACCGCTTTCGTTTCATCAATCGGCGAACGGTAGTAGTGCGCAATTACCCGTATCCTGAAGAGATCATTTCCGCACAGCCGGAGTCCAGTTGGGACTCGCGAAGGCAATCGGTTGCCTACGTTGGCGGCATTACCATCGAGCGCGGAATTCTCCAGATGGTCGAAGCGATGGCCCTCATGCCGGAGTCGATTACCGGCACCCTGGAGCTTGTAGGCAATGAAGTTCCATGGTTCGCTGGGCCCGAGAAACTGTATAGCCACCCCGGCTGGGCGCGCGTTCACCATCACGGAATACTGGAGCAACCGAAGGTTTTTAGCTTGTTACACAACGTCCGTGCTGGCCTTGCGGTGTTGCATCCTACGCCCAATTTCCGGGATTCCATTCCCGTCAAATTTTTCGAGTATATGGGTGCGGGAATTCCCATCATCGCCTCAGATTTCCCCGCTTGGCGAAGAATTTTGGAAGACTCGGGCTGCGCGCTTTTTGTCGACCCGATGAACCCCCAGGCCATCGCTAGCGCCATCGAGTTCATCCTCACCCACCCAGCGGAAGCCGAAGCGATGGGACGGCGCGGACGCGAAGCCATGCGCAATCGATACAATTGGGAAACCGAAGCCACCACGCTTTTGAATCTGTACTCTGGATTGCGAGAACCATCATGTGTGGCATAGCAGGAATCGTGGCGCTCGATGGTCTTGATCCGCAGGCGTTGGTGGCTATGACGCAAATGGTCCGCTACCGCGGACCCAGTGGGTTTGGATTTGCTTTCGCCAAGGCCGGCGTGAACCGGCCGCTCGAAATTGTTCACAACCAGGATCGTCCGCCTGCCATGGAGCGCCCGATTGTGGGACTCGGCAGTCGCCGCCTGGCCATCCTGGACGTGTCATCGTTAGGCGATCAACCCATGGTCATCGAAGATGGCGACTATTGCGTGGCCTATAACGGGGAAATTTACAATTACAAGGAAATTCGCTGCGAGCTGCAGACCTTGGGTTATCAATTCCGGACCGGCACCGATACGGAAGTTCTGCTGCGCTCTTATCAGGAATGGGGCGAAGAGTGTCTGCAACGCTTCAACGGCATGTGGAGTTTTGCCCTGTGGGACCGCAGACGGCAGCGTCTCTTCTGTTCCCGAGACCGCTTTGGCATCAAACCCTTCTATTACGCCGTGCAAGGCTCCAGCTTTTTTTTCGGCTCGGAAATAAAACAGGTACTTCTCGGCTCGGCACTCCCGAGAACTGCCAATCCCAGAACCGTTTATCGCTTCCTCGAGTGGGGCCTGGTCGACTATTCCGCCGAAACTTTTTTCGATGGCGTCTTTCAGTTACCCGCCGGCCATAGCCTGACCCTTGATTTATCGGAAGCAGTTGCACCGAAAATCCGCCGCTACTGGGAGTTGCGCGTCGCGGCAGAGCCAGAGACGAGTGTGGAGACAGCCGTTGAAGAGTTCCACGCCCGCTTCGCCGACGCCATACGGCTGCGCCTGCGTAGCGACGTACCCGTCGGCATTTGCTTGAGTGGCGGGCTGGACTCCTCCGCCATTCTCTCGCAAGCCGCCATTTTGGCACCCGAGAATCAGTTTCAAACCTTCTCCGCCTGCTTTGAAGATGTGGATTTCGACGAACGCGAATATATGAACGCTATGATTGCCGCGGCCGGATGCATTGGTCATTCCATCTTTCCCAAGGCCAGCGCGTTTTGGAAGAAAATAGAGAGCGTGGTTTACCACAACGATGAGCCCCTTGGCAGTACCGGCTCCTTTGCACAGTGGTGCGTGATGCAAGATGCCCACGATCATGGCGTTCCCGTCGTTCTGGGCGGGCAGGGCGCGGATGAAATTCTCTGCGGTTATCAGAAGTATCGCTACTTTTATTTGCTGCACCTTTTGCGTACCGGCGATCCCAAAGCTATCCGTGAAAGCGTCCTGGGCCTTAAAAATGGCACCAAACATTACTGGACTTTTGGTTCTGCGGCACGCTACCTCCCCTCCGTATTGAGCCGCCAATTCTCTTCGACGGATCGCCTCTGCAATCCCGCGTTTCATGCTGAGTTTGCGCGCACCGCCCCCGGCGTCGGTGCCGCTGCCAATATCCCTGAGCGGCAAAAAATTGATCTCACCTACTCGAGCATTCCAGCGCTGCTTCACAGCGAAGATCGCAATTCCATGGCCCACTCGGTGGAATCGCGTCTGCCATTTCTCGATTACAGGCTTGCCGAGTTCGCCGTGAACTGTCCTATGTCGCTCAAGCTTCGTGACGGCTGGAGCAAGTGGATTCTTCGCGAAGCGTTGAAGGGCTCCCTGCCAGAGAAGATTCGCCTGCGAAAAACCAAACTGGGCTTCAATCCCCCTGAGAGCCAGTGGATGTTACAAGGCTTGCAGAATGGCCACGGCGATTTTTGTGCCCCGCGTAAATTGCGTATGGGGCGCTTCCTGACCGCTGCCAAGATGGCCGTCGAATGCAACAAGTTCTTCACACGGGAGAGCGGGGCTCTTCCAGCCAACACCATCTTTCGAGCTATATCCCTGGAAACTTGGGCTCAAGTTCATGATGTCTCCTGATTTATCGCAAATAAACAAATCTCCAGGCTCGGCCATGTCAACATCCAACACTTTCGCTCTTGATGCCGCTTCGTCCTCCTCCGCAGTCGGCATGCAGAGTCCTCTGAAAGATTACTATCGCTTCGTTTCGGCCCAGGGACTTCGCATCGTCGAAGATGAATCCTGCTACTGGGTGGAGAAGAAAAAGCACTTTTGGGAGAGCGCTCCCAGCCATCGCAGGGTTCGCTTGTCACCCGCGACTGCCCGGAAGCTGTTTGCTCGGGGAGCCATCGCCATTCGATACACCTGCCCCGACACAGAGGGTTCGCAGACCTACGAATACCTCTGGGACGACCCCGAATACGGCCTGCCCTCCTTGCATAAAGATGCGCGCCGAAACGTGCGCAAAAACATGAGCACCTGCGTTTTTGCACCTATTGATTTTGATCGCCTAATCCAGGAAGGGCGCGCGATCAATGAGAATGTTTACGCGCGGCAGAATCGCCGTGCCGATTTTCAAACCGATCCCGTTCGCTGGAAGAGCTACATGGAAACTTGCGCGGCCTTGCCCTTCGTAGAAGCCTATGGCGTCTATCGTGAGAGCCAGCTCTGCGCGTACTCCCTGGCGCTTTTCGTCGATGACTATTGCTACACCTTCCACCCTTATGCGCACGATGATTTCCTCAGATTTTACCCAATGAACGTTTTGATCTTCTCGCTGGTCCAGCGGATGCTGCAGCGCCCCGGGGTGCGATGCATCTCCTACGGCGTGGAATCCTACACTTCGCGCCCCACTCTCGAGCGCTTCAAGATGGCCATGGGCTGCCGAAAGAGCGAATTGCGCCGGCAAATTGCCGTGCACCCCTTGTTCCGTCCCGCTTTCTCAAGTCCAGGCGCCTGGCTCACCGAAAGAGTCCTCCGCCTTTTTAAGCCGGCCCTCGCCGAGGACTTCTCCATCTTCTCCCGCGCAGTGCGCGGCCTTCCCGCGGCCGATCAAGCGTCGTCCACGGATTTGGAATAACTGCCTGAGCCATAGCCTACACGCGATAGAGAATCACCGGTCGAATTTATGAGCACCACACCGATCACCGCGTCAAACTATCTTCCCGGAGCCACCGCCATCCGCCATTGCCGTCTTTGCATGAACTCCGGCGCCTTGGCCGTGTTACTCGATTCCGGTGACTCGCGATTGCTCAAGTGCGCCCATTGCGGCGTCACTATGCTGGACCCCGCGCCGACCGAAGCTGAACTGGCCGCCCACTTCGTTGACCATTACATTACCGACGACGAGCGCCTGGAGAAAACTTTCGAGAAGACCCGCGAGGTCATCCTGGCGCAAGTGGCTAGGAATGTTTTGCACCGCAAAGAGGGTGGCAATATTCTCGACATCGGCTGCGCCGGCGGCTACTTTCTGAATCGCTTTTTCTCGCGGCTTGGCTGGACTCGCTACGGCCTAGAACCTTCACGCTACGCCACACACAAGGCCGAGGAAAAAGGCATTCGCATGTACCAAGGACAAGTGCTCTCCGTCGACCTGCCCGCCGGGCACTTCGACGTGGTCACCGCCATGGATGTTTTCTGTTACTTCCGCGACCCGCAACTTGAACTCCGGGCCATCCACAAGGCCATGAAGCCCGATGGACTCCTGCTGATCGAACTTCCGCTGGCCGAAACGCAACTGCTGCGCAATACCGGTCGCACCGCCCTCCTCGCCGGCGGCCCCGGAAGGCTTCTGACCAAATGCGGCCATCTGTTTTTCTTCAATCGCTCGTCGATGGAATTTCTTCTGGAGCGCACGGGTTTCCACGTCGAAGCTTTTCTTCCCGTCCCGGCCAACCGACAAGGCCATTTCTACAAGGACATGGCCTTCCGCACCTATTTCCTGGCTTCGCGTTTGCTCTGGTATTTGTCGGCGCGCAAATTTATGCTCGGGCCCAATTTTCTCGTGGTTGCCTCGCTGAAATCGAACATCAGCAATCATGGATAGTTTCGGGCTGCGCTGAAGGCGAAAGGTCGAATTGCAGATCGGCGCCCGAAATGGCCAGAACCATGCAGAGTTCCCCAAAATGAGATTCTTGATACTCACGCAATACTTCCCCCCGGAAATCGGAGCGGCTCCGACGCGCTTGTCAGCTTTAATTCGCCAGCTTCGCAATGCTGGTCACGATGTCGAGGTGGTTACTGCGTTTCCCAACTATCCCACCGGCAAAATTGCTCCAGAATACCAAGGGATGTTTTTTCGCAGCGAGAATCGGGAAAACGTCGTCGTCCACCGGACCTGGCTGTACGCCACAGCTGGAGGCGGACTTCCTCGATTGTTAAATTATTTGACCTTCGCTGTGACTTCTCTGTGGGGCTTGGCGCGCGCCACCAAGCCCGACTTTCTCTTTGTTGAATCTCCGCCCTTATTCTTGACTCCCACGGCTTACTTCTATTCGCGGCTGCGCAACGTTCCTCTGATTCTCAACGTTGCGGACCTCTGGCCCGACGCGGTAATCGAAATGGGTCTCCTGAAAAAGGGCCTCGCCACCGAGGCCCTCTCCATGCTCGAGCGCTGGAGTTACCGTCAGGCCACCTATGTGAATGCCATCACCGAGGGCATCCGCGCCACCCTCGTGAACCAGAAACATCTCGCCCCAGAAAAAGTTCTTTACCTGCCGAATGGTGTGGACACGGACTACTATCAACCCGGTCTGGCCGACGAGAAGTTGAAACAAGTGCTCAAACTGTCCGGGAAAAAGATCGTGCTGTACGCCGGTACTCTGGGGCGCGCACATGGCCTCGAAAATGTGCTAAGCGCCGCGCAAATGCTGGCCCACCAGCCCGAAATTCACTTTCTGTTTCTTGGCGACGGATCGGAACGTCCAAGACTTGAAAAGCTTCGCGATGAAATGCAGCTGAACAACGTCAGTTTTCACGATTTTGTTCCCGTCGCTCGCCTGCACTCCTTCTATTCCATCGCCGACTGCGGCCTGGCTTCGCTTTTGGACATCCCCATATTCGACAGTGCCCGTCCTTCAAAAATCTTCGCGGTGCTCGCTTCCGGTAAGCCCATGATTTATTTCGGAAAAGGCGAAGGTGCCCGCTTGGTCCAGTCAGCCAATGCTGGCGTGGTTGTGCAACCCGAAGACAGCGCAGCCTTGGCTCAAGCCGTTTCCGGCTTGCTCAGCAATCCTGCGCTGATTCGCGAACTTGGCGCCAACGGCCGCAAATATGTGGAAGACAATTACGAGTGGTCCAAGCTTGTGAATGCTTGGGTTTCAACTCTCCCACAACCCCTCCCGGCATCCACAGCATTTGCTTCGCATGGATAAGCGCCGGGCCACCTGCGCAGCACAACTTTCCGGAGGCTACACCGTGTCAACTCTCGCCGCTACCAGCTTTCTGCCGTTTCACGTGGCGTCCATCGAAGAAGAAGAAATCCAGGCTGTTGTGGAGGTGTTGCGCAGCGGTTGGCTAACCACCGGGCCACGCACCAAAAAGTTTGAAGCGTCTTTCGCGGAATACGTCGGCGCAACACACGCCGTAACCCTGAGTTCCTGCACCGCAGCCCTGCATCTTGCGCTCGCTGCCATCGGGCTGCAAGAAGGCGATGAAGTCATTCTTCCAACGATGACCTTCTCTTCGACAGGCCAAGTCGTTTGTTACTTCAAAGCTCGCCCCGTACTCGTCGATTGCGAGCTAAACTCCTTTCAAATCTGTCCTGAGGCTCTTGAACGTGCGATCACTCCCAGGACGCGCGCTGTCATTCCCGTGCACCACGCGGGATGCCCCTCCGACATGGATCGCATTCTGGACATTGCCCGCCGCCACGGCATCAAGGTGATCGAAGACGCGGCTCATGCTTTGCCTGCGAGTTACAAGGGAAAGCGCATCGGCTCGCTAAGCGACATCACTTGCTTCTCCTTCTACGCCACCAAAACCCTCACTACCGGCGAAGGCGGCATGATCACCACAGAAAATCCTGCGTATGCCGACCGCATCCGAATCCTAAGTCTCCATGGAATCAGTAAGGATGCCTACAAGCGCTACACTGCCGAAGGTTCTTGGCGATACGAAATCCTGGAGGTCGGCTACAAGTACAACATGACCGACATTCAGGCAGCCTTAGGTTTGGTCCAACTTGCCAAATGCGATGCCATGCGCGAAAAACGTGCAGCGATCGCGGCGCAATATCAGGCGCTGTTGTCACCTGTCGAAGGCTTCGTACTTCCCACGGCGCCCCCACACCTTTCGCATGCCTGGCATCTTTATGTCCTGCAAATCGACGAACGATTTTATTCCGTTGGTCGCGATACTTTTATCGAAGAGCTCAAGCAGCGCGGCATTGGAACCTCCGTCCACTTCATCCCGCTTCACAGCCATCCGCTTTATAATCAGCGTTTCGGATACCGCCTGGGACAGTTTCCGAACGCCGAACGTCACTTCGCAGGAGCGATTTCCTTGCCCCTCTACCCTTCGATGACCTCGGTAGATATCGCCAAGGTCGCCGAGGCCCTGACCGAAATCGCTTTCAAGTTCCGAAGATAGAGATCATCGATAGGCATTTCGACCAAATTCGTCGCGCACTGCCCCTCATGCTACCCAAGCCGCAATCCTTCTACGCCCGGCGCGCCAAGCGCTGGTGCGATCTGTTCTTTTCTTTACTTGGGCTTGTAGTCCTGTCCCCGCTGTTCCTCGTTTGCGCATTACTCATAAAGCTTTCCAGCCCGGGCCCGGTGTTTTTTCGCCAGCTTCGCAGTGGGGTTGAAGGCCGCCCCTTCCGCATCTTTAAATTCCGTACCATGTTCACCCAGGGTCGCGCCCCGTCGTCGCTACTCACCGCATCCGGCGACTCCAGGATTACTCCCGCCGGCCGCTGGCTGCGGAACAGCAAAATTGACGAACTTCCGCAGCTTATAAACGTCCTTACCGGCGATATGAGTCTGGTCGGCCCACGACCTGAGGTCCCACGGTACACCGACAGATATTCCCTCCAACAACGTGAAATCCTTCGCGTCAAGCCGGGCATTACCAGTCTCGCCTCCGTCGCCTTCTCCGGCGAGGAAAAGCTTCTGGCCGCCCAGGAGGACAAGGAGTTGTTCTATGTGAAGATCCTGATGCCTTACAAAATTGCCTTAGATCTCGAGCACTGCCGCCATATCACCCTCGCCGGCGACGTGCGCGTGCTTTTCCAGACCATGGGCAAGCTTTTGAGGCGCCCCGGCGGAGCTACCGTCATTCCCGCGAACCCCGTAATCGGAAGTACCTCAAACGATGAGTCGTTCTTCCGCATCTGAATTAAAACAAAACATTCAACGAACGTTAAGATTACTCGCCCCCAGCAGCACTACACTTGCATTTCTCAATCTGCAGACAGGCCTGTTTTGGACCGCACCCCTCGGAACAAAAAAGGCTCATTTCGAGTGACTTGAGGCATTTGGTGTATCCGCAAAATAGCACATCACAAAAGACCTTGTTCGCGCGCGAGGGCCAGAATCATATGTGGAAAACACTGAAAGCAGTGAAATGGCGGGAAGTACTTCCTCGAATCGCTATGGACTTCGCCCTAATTCACCTGGCCATGCTTCTGGCCATGGTTATTTCCATCGCTTATCAGGGCAAAGTCGACGGTTGGTTGAGCAGCCGAGAAATGATGGATGCGTTTCGCCACTACTACTTCCACGCTTTTCTGCCGCTTTCCCCTCTCTTCCCACTGGTATTCTTTCTCAACGGGCTGTACACCTATGTCCGCAGTTATTCCGATAAAGCCAAACTACGGCGCTTCGTTGCCGTCGTCTTGCTTTCCTGCATTGTCTTTATCGGTGCTAATTTCTTGCTATGGCCGGTGCAGAATCCTGTAGGTCGCAGCGTCGCCTTGCCGTTTGCGGTCCTGGCGGTAGCTTGTCTGCTTGCCGCGCGCGCTGGCAAAGAGTGGCTGATCGGCGTTGACCGCGCCGAGCGCACGGTTCAGAAATTAACCCCGGTACAAGCGCCTGTGTTGGTCTTGGGAGGCGCCGGCTATGTCGGCTCTTGGCTCGTTGGCCGGTTACTCGAGTCCGGTCAACGCGTGCGCGTGCTCGACAGCGCCATCTACGGGCTTGGCGCCATACAGAATCTTTTGGATCACCCCAACCTCGAATTTTTGCACGGCGACTGCCGCAACATTCAAGACGTAGTTAAAGCCATGCGCGGCATCTCCAGCGTCGTGCATCTTGCCGCTATCGTCGGGGATCCCGCCTGCGAACTCGATCGCAAGACCACGATCGAGATCAACTATGCTGCCACTCGCATGCTCGTTGAGATTGCCAAAGGGCACGGCGTGGAGCGCTTCTTGTTCGCTTCCAGTTGCAGTGTCTACGGCGCCACTGATGAACTGATGGACGAAAACTCTCAGGTTGAACCCATATCCCTCTTTCTTTCCGCCCGCGCCTATCAGGATCGCGTAATTACCATCTACAACGGCCAGCAGTGGCGGCCCTTCGTGCACGTAAAAGATCTCGCCGAAGCCATCATTCTTTTGCTGCGAGCTCCCGTGCATAGCGTGAGCGGCGAGATCTTCAATATCGGCGACAACCGGCTTAACCACACTCTCGACGAGGTCGGAAACGTCATCAAGGAAATCTTTCCCGGCACCAGGGTGGAGGCCGTGGAAAATTCCGACCGCCGGAATTATCGCGTCAACTTCAATAAGATTCGAGATCGCGTCGCCTTTCATTCCCGCTACAGCCTGGCCGACGGCGTTCGAGAGATTAAACTGGCGTTTGAATCCAACCAGATCGTCGACTACAAGGACGTGAAATTCAGCAACCTAGTCTTTCTCCGCGAGTGGGGATCCCCGGAGAACAAGAGCGATTTCGACGCGGAAATCATGGCCGTCTTTGGCGGCGACCACATCCGCCGAGTTGTAGCTGCTGCAAATCTCGAAATGGACCTTCCGAAAGCCAAAACAGCGGTCGCGAATTGACACCCTTCACGCCGTTTCCTTGGTGGCCGAGAACCCGACCTCGTACGGGGATGCCGTGGTAGTTTGTTTAAGAGTCGGCGTTCGAATATCCTCGGTTTCAAATTCGTTGCGTGCTGGAGAAATGATTTCTGGCCGTTCTGGCTGTTGAACAAACCCAAAACAACACTTCGCTTCATGCTCTGACCATCAGGGTTCGCAATCGGCGGAGATTATGTAGGGAGCCGTATTCAGCTGGAGCCGAGACATCGATTCGTACCGCATAACTGGCGCAGAGTTGCCAGGGTTCTCTCAGTGAACATTGCCGGGTACTTTTGTTGCCAGCCATCGACGCTAGAAATTGAATTTTGCTCCTAGCTGCAAAGTTCTGGGCCGGTGCGCATCCACGGGATGCAAGAACGAACTGTCGGCCAGGCAGGAACTATACCCGGCCGAATTGTTCGGCCCGCCGTAGCACGTGATGACATTATTGCCCGTGTCTCCGACGTTAGACGGATCGTAGATCCGGAACTGCGTGTGGTTGAACACGTTGAATGCTTCCACGCGAAACTGCAGTGAGTAACGTTCTTTGATCTTCAGATTCTTAAGCAGCGCAGCATCAAAGTTTAACCGGCTCGGATTGTTCAGGCTGTTGCGTCCGGCATCCCCATAAGTCAACCCCGTCGGTGCCACGAACACATTCGGATTTCCTAGCAGTGGTCCAAACGTTGAGCCGCTTATCCCGCTTCCCGCAGCTGGCGGAGCCGCCTTGACCACGTCCGGGTAGGATCCCGGCCCTTGCACCGCGTCCACACCGGCATTATCAGCGGACGAGATGCCGCCGACGGTGCCTGGACCAAAGCTTCCAAGACCGCCACCGTTCAGAACGCTAAACGGCGTGCCACTTTGATAAATCGTGATTCCTGAGAACTCCCATCCGTCAAGCCATCCTTTTGCCACCTGCGACAGATCCCCGCGGTAACCGATTTCATTTGTGGGATCCTCGTTAGCCCAATGCGTCATTCTTTGCCACACGGATCGAATGGGAAGCTGATAAATGTAGCTGATGTTCAGGAGATGTCTCTCGTCGAAATCAGAGCTCGCGTAATTTTGCTTCAAATCGTAAGCATTCACGAAGGCAGTGTCCGTTCGGTCGGAGGAGTCGTCCAGCGAATGGCTGTACGTATACGAAAGACCCAAAGTCACGGGACCGCTTACTTTTCGCAGCGTGAACTGCAGCGCGTTGTAATTGGAATTCGCGATATTCTGAAGCGAATAAATCGCCCCGATCGTCGGCGCTAGAGAGTTACTGCTATTGGCAAAACCTCGCGGATCCGTCCCGTTCAGACCACTGCATGCGGTCGCCAAATTGTTATATGCCGGATTCGACGGAGCGATGACTGTCCCCGAAGGATTCCCAGGGCCTACCCCGATCCGGAATACTGGAACACCAACACCGCCAATCACTTGAGTAGCGACTTCGCAATCCTGCCCAGTGAGTGGTTGTCCCGGTGCGTAAGGATTCAAGCTCGCAGGGAGAGGTTGTAACTGATTAATTTGCAATTCGGCAGTCAGATGCGTACCCTTGCTGCCCACGTAAGCTAGGCTCCCCAAAATTCCGCCGGGAAGCTCCTGCTGCACACTCAAACTCCATTGCTGTGCGTAAGGCCAAACGGCGTGCGTCGGAATCTGCGTGAAGTTTAGCGGGAACGCGCCGCCACCGGCGCCGATCGATTGCCAGACGCCGGAACCATCGAAGCCTTCGCCGTTTGCAATGGCCTGGGAGGTGGGGTTGTATTCTGTCACGTCGACGACACCTCCGCCGCCATAATTGCCAGTGCTACCCTCTAACGATCCAGTGTTAGCCTCGTTGCCAGTTCCGTGCTCAAAAAACAGGCCGTAGCCCCCGCGAATCGAGGTCTTGCCATTTCCGAAAGGATCCCAGGCAAAACCTATGCGTGGCGCAGGATTGAATAAGTGGCCGGACATGCAGCTCGCCGGAACCTTCTCTACCCCGCAGCGTACCAATCCATTGGTCAAGTGCGAGTCTAGAGCCAGCGGATTCAGCGGAACTGTGATTGCCCCCGGCTGACTGGGCGAAACCCCGTTGTTGTAGTACAACTCGCCCACCGGGATGTGGAATCCAGTGCCGAGCCCCGAATACGCATAAATTTGCGAGGCCAGCGCCGAGTTATATTGCGACTGCTCCCAGTTATATACCTGGTCGTTTTTTTCGGAATATGTCCCAAATAAACTGATACGCAGTCCCAGATTCACGGTCAGATGGGGCGTCACTTTCCAATCGTCCTGCAAATATGGCTCTGCGATTTTGTAACGCTGGTAGTATTTGAATTGCGCGCTGGTTTGCTCGAAGCTTTGTAAATCACCCAGCACGAAGTCGGCCCAGGAATTACCTGTCGAATAAACGTTGTTCAGGCTATTGAACGTCGCTAGCCCCTGTACGTCTCCAATGTCGGCTCCCACCGGAGGATTGATTTCATTGCGCTGCGCGATTATAAACAACACGCCGAATTCAAGGGTGTGTTTGGGGAATGCCCACGTTGCATCTTCCCGAGGACTGTACGTGGGGTTCGAGTGGTGCCACGGGGTGTAACCCGGGTCCACGGCAAAACCGTGTCCTCCGTAAGCCTCCTCACCGCCAACAAATAACAATCCAGGGGCCTTGTTGCCAAAATCGAAACCGGGGATATTAGATGGCCCAAAAAGCGAACCGAGATCACAGCCCGCCCCTGGCAGGGACAGCGCGCAGCCCGGACGGGCGACTGACGACACCCCAGGGCCGGGTATAGCCGTTAGGGTGATATGGTCCGTCGTGAAGTTCATCGAAACGTCGTTGACGAAAGTATTTTTTATGGTGCTCACCAAGTGCGCGGAAAGGCTGATACCGGGTCCCGCGAGATTGTTCTCGATCGAAGGAAAACTGTTGGCAATATAGGCGTATTGCGGCGTCCCCGTTATCGTGTCGTAGGCGTCATGAATGTAATGCACGTAGAGCTTTTGTGTGGGGCTGAAATTATGGTCGATGCGAAAAAGCTCTTCGCGGTACTCGGTTAGCAGCGAGGGTGAGGCGTCATAACAAGAATGAATCGTCGAGTTACACCCCGTGGACGAAGTAGGAAAGGGTACGAAATTTAGTTGTTCCAGCGTATAAGGCACCAGGTTTACGGGCGAGGCACCGCTCGTGTTCGAACTGCCGTAAGGCACCAGGTTCGAATTAAACGTTACAGGCTGAACTCCCAAGATATTGCCACCGCTCGAAGGACAATCGGGATAATAGTTGGGTTGTCCCGGCGTCCGTGAGAAAAACACGCCCCCGGAACCCGAAGGGCAAACATCGCTGAAGTCCGCATAGATTTCGTTGGAGTTCAATCCATAGGCGGCAGGATTTAGACAAGCCGCCGAAGGGTGTGGTGCTAATTCGCAATTGTGTTCCTGCGACGAAGGCACTCCCTGGTTAATCGTAATCGGTTCCTGGTCATGCCGGTACTCCTCGGAATAGAAAAAAAACGTTTTGTTCTTGTTGACGTTGTACTTTCCCGGAATATACAACGGCCCGCCGATGGTGCCTCCTGGATCGTATTTGCGGTACAGCGGCGCGTGCGAAGTCTCATCGAAAAAGTTTCGCGCATTAAGAATATTGTTCCGCAAAAAAAAATACGCGTCGCCATGAAAGTCGCTCCCGCCGGCCTTAGTGGTCACCAAAATCGTTCCGGAAGCGCTGCGTCCATACATCGCCCCGTAATTGGACGTCAATACCGTCAACTCTCCAATGGCATCCACACTGGGGTACACGATGAGCGTGCTGCTGCTCTTGTTGATGCTCGCATTCAGGATGTCGCCGCCATCCACGTCGTAGGTGTTGTACTCCGTCCGCCCTCCATTCACACTGTACTTCACGCTACCCTTCACCCCCACCAGCGCTTCATCCTGCCCGGTCTGGTTGCTCACCCCTGGCGCCAGCGCGATCAACTGCGTGAAATTGCGTCCGTTCAGCTGATATGTTGTTACTTCCGTGCTCGTCAGCGTTCCTGCGATTTGCGCCGTTCCCGTCTCCACTTGCCCGACGGTTGATCCCGACACATTCACAGTCGTAGCCACCGCGGCTGCCGTAATCGTCGCATCCGCGCGTGTCGTCTGACCCGCGGTAACCACTTGATTTATCAATTTGAAATCCTGAAAACCCTGCAGCACGATACTGACCGTATATGTGCCAGGCGGGAGATCTAAG
>JBEKSZ010000124.1:0-16959 GCA_049516615.1 Candidatus Acidiferrum sp.
CGACACCTCCCGGAAAATTTCAGAAGATCATGACTTACGCGGAACGCTGGACCAGTTTGTTGCGCTATGCCGGGTTACTGGCGTTGTTCATGGTGGTGTACCTGCTGCTGCTGCGCCCGGTAAAGAAGCAGGTGCTGCACATACTGCAAGGTTCCGGGGAAGCGTTGCCGGCGGGAGCGCGAGCGGCGGCGCTACCGGCGGGAATTACGGGAGCCATTCCTGATTCGACCGCTGGAGAATTGTCCGAGGTCTCCGCGGCAGTCACGTTGAAGAAGGAGTTGGTGGCCCGGGTGCGTAACAACCCGCAAGCGGCCGGGCAGGTAATCGAAACCTGGATGCGGGAGACCTAGAGGTGGCAAAGAGCGACAGCACGCAAATAATGAACGGACCGCGGAAGGCGGCCATCCTGATGGTGTTGCTCGGCGAAGAGACCGCGGCGGCGATTTATAAGAGCCTGCCGGAGAGCATCGTGCGGGCGATTACCCAGGAGATCTCGGACCTGGAGTACGTGGCCCCGGAGATGGCGACCAAAGTGTTGGCCGAATATTGCCGGTTGACGGAGACGGATTCGTTTATAGAACAGGGCGGAGAAGAAACCGCCAGCCGGCTATTGACCAAAGCGTTTGGCCCGGAAGGCGCGCGCACCTTGATCGCGGAGGTAAATCGGGACCGCGAGGCCAACTCGCAGAATCTCGACGCGCTGCAGAAGACCGATCCCCAGTTGCTGGCAAAATTCATTCAAGGCGAGCATCCGCAGACCATCGCCCTGGTGCTCGCGCACCTTAACTCGCGGGTGGCACGCGGGGTCTTGATGCTGCTGCCCGAGAAGGTCCGCGGGCAAGCGGTCAAGCGGCTGGCGCAGATGCAACAGTTCTCCCCAGAAATGGTCAAGAAGATTGCAAAAGTGTTGCACAAGCACCTGGAGAGCATGGGCCAGCAAAAACGCCACACTTTCGGGGGCGTAAAGGCGGTTGCGGACCTGCTGAATCAAATCGACTCGGAGTCCGCGCGCACCATTCTGGAGATCGTGGAAACCGACAACGTGCAACTGGCTACCTCCATTCGTAACCTGATGTTCACGTTCGACGATTTCCTGGAAGTGCAGGACACCGGCTTGCGCGAACTGCTTGGGCAAGTGGACAAGAAAGTTCTGGCCACCGCGCTGAAAGGGGCAACCGAGGACTTGCGCAACCACTTTTTCAAATGCATGTCGACGCGCGCCGTGGAAATGATGAAAGAAGACATGGAGGCGCTCGGACCGCTGCGCAGCCGCGACGTAAACACGGCACAGCAGGAAGTGGTCACTACGGCGCGGCGCCTCGAGGGTGAGGGGAAGATGGTGTTAAAAGCGGAACAAGGGGAATCCTATGTGGTCTGAGCGTACAGCGACGCAGCGGCAAGAAACGAGCAGCGAACCGTTTCAATACGCGCCTTCAGGGGATGGCGGGGTGAGTGTGGCGGAGGAACCGCCGGATTGGAGTTCGCAGAGCGCCGGGCTGCGGGCTTTGGCGGAGCAACGCGAGAAAGAAGCGTTGCAACGGGGCATGCAGGACGGCGAAGCGCGCGCCCGCGCGGAGTTTACAGCGCAGGCCGCGCAACAGCGCGTGGCCATCAGCGCCTCGCTCGAAGCATTCAAAGCCGAGCGCACCAGTTATTTTGCGCGCATCGAGCCTGAGGTGGTGCAGCTTTCCCTGGCCATCGCGCGAAAAATCCTGCATCGCGAGGCGCAGCTCGATCCATTGCTTTTGACCGGCATGGTGCATGTGGCGCTGGAAAAGCTGGAGCGTGGGACACAAATACGCCTGCGCGCGCATCCGGAAGACATGCGTTTCTGGATCGAACATTTTGCTGAAGATACGGATGGCCAGGTGGTCCCGGAACTGGTTGGCGACGCGCACCTGAAACGCGGGGAGTGTGCACTCGAAACGGAAATGGGAAACACCTTGGTGAGCCTGGAGACGCACCTTAAAGAAATCGAGCAAGGTTTTATGGACTTGCTTGACCAGCGGCCGCAAGTGCGCTGATGACCGAAGCCTCGTTGCTGAGCCCGTACTTTCGGCGGCTCGAAGAGTTTTCCACGCTGCGCTGGACAGGCCGCGTCACCAAAGTCGTAGGCTATCTGGTGGAGTCGGAAGGGCCGATTTGCTCGGTGGGTGAGGGTTGCGCGATCGTGACGGAGGGCGGGCAAACCTACTCCGGGGAGATTGTGGGATTTCGCGGGCGCACGGTGTTGTCGATGCCTTTAGAAAGGCCCATCGGCATCCGTTATGGCGACCGCATCGTCACGCGCGGAACACAGCCAGCGCTGCGTGTCGGCCCGACGCTGCTCGGACGGGTGATTGACGGTTCGGGAAAACCCATCGATAAAAAAGGACGTTATCGCGCGCGCGAGTATTGGCTGCTGCAAAAGAACGCGCCGCTGCCTCTGGAACGCGTGCCCATTCGCGAGGCGCTGGGGTGCGGGATTCGCGCGATCGATGGGCTCATCACCTGCGGGCGCGGGCAGCGGGTGGGAATTTTCGGCGGCAGCGGAGTGGGCAAAAGCACGCTGATCGGCATGATGACGCGCGCCACGTCCGCGGACCTGACCGTGCTGGCGCTGGTCGGCGAACGCGGCCGCGAAGTTCGCGAATTTCTGGATGACGCGATCGGGTCGGAGGGATTGCAGCGCGCCGTGGTGGTGGTCTCCACCTCGGATCAGTCGCCGCTATTGCGCATTCGCGCGGCGCTGGCGGCCACCACCGTGGCGGAATACTTCTGCGCGCAAGGGAAGCACGTGTTGCTGGTGGTGGATTCGCTGACGCGCTTTGCCATGGCGCAGCGCGAGATCGGCCTGGCCGCGGGCGAACCACCGACAGCGAAAGGCTATACTCCTTCCGTTTTCACGCTGCTGGCGCGATTGATTGAACGGGCGGGAAACTACGCAAGTGGAAGTCTTACGGCCTTCTACACGGTGTTGATGGAAGGCGACGACCAGCAAGACCCGCTGGTGGATGCCGTGCGCGCGCTGCTCGACGGACATGTGATGCTGGATCGCAAACTGAACGCGCAAGGACACTTTCCATCGATCGCCGTACTCGATAGCTTGAGCCGCCTAATGCCTGCGGTTTGTTCCGCAGAACACATCGAAAAAGCGCGGCGCATTCGTCAGCTGCTGGCCGCCTACAGCGCCTCGGAGGATCTAATTCGCGTCGGGGCTTACCAAAAGGGAGCGGATCCCGTGCTGGACCGCGCCGTTCAGGCCCTCCCTGCGATCAACGCGTTTCTGCAGCAGAAAAGGACCGAGATCGCGCCGATCGCGCAGACCGTGGCCGCGTTGCTGAAACTTCCCGGGTGACGATTTATGCCCTTTCGCTATCGTTTGCAACCCGTTTTGCGCCTGCATCGCAGTCTTGAGTATCAAGAGGAGCAGCGGCTCTTTGCATCAGCCTCCGTCGTGAACCGCCTGCGCGCCGAACTTGAGACGCGGCAGCGCCAGGACCTCGCTGCACGCCGCGCCGCGCTTGCGGAGATGGCCCTGTTCTCCTCCGGCGCACAACTCCAGTTTCGCGCCTGGTGTGATGCGGCCTCCCAGCGGGCGATCGAGTTTTTGAAAGGGCAATTGCAGGAAGCCGAGCGCAAGCGCTTGGAACAGTTGAAGGTGTACCAGGACGCGCGGCAACGGCGCGAAATTTTTGAAGGTCTGCGCGAACGCCAGAAAGAAGTGTACGACCAGGAATTGGCGCGACGGGAACAACAATCCACAGACGAAGCTTTCCTGATCCGCACGTTTGGCGTGTCACAGGACTAAGTCTTGCCGGGGGACCGGGCAAATCGTGCCGCGTGGCGCCGCCCGGGCCCCGCGTCATGGTGACACAGTTTTTTGCACTGGAGAGTTATCCCTTTTGTTTCTTAGCTTTTAGATGAGGGCTGCAGAATGTCGAGCAAAACCGATGGCGTGGACCGCCAGTTGCATCTTCGGTCTCTGCGCGTTGCGCGCCTTCATGCAACCAGTATCCATAACGAGCGTCGAAAACCTGGCCGCCCCACTGGCCGGTTCTGGCGGGCCGAGCACAACGGCCGCAACGCCGAGCACGCCTGCATTCGCAGCCTTTATTCACGAAGTACTGCAACGTCCGCAGAGTGCTGGAGAAGCCTGGTCATCGCAACGCCTCGCAGCCAAAGATGGGAAACCTGCAAACCCCCAGAGCCAGTTGTCCTCACTGCTGGTGGCAAAAGCCGTTAAACCAGCACCCCTTCCGCTACCTACGATTCTGCCACCCGCGGCACCCGCTACGATTTCCAGTGTCAGAGCAGTCCTGCCTTGGGCGTCCCCTGCTCTGTCCAGGCCCGCTGTCCCGATTTCAACGGCGACATCTCATGGTCCCGAAAAAAAAGATTCTACGTCAGCGCCACTGCCCCTAGAACGCTTGGCGCCCGGTTTGCCGCCGGGAGCGGCAACGGCGGGCGCAGCGCAATGGCCCTTAGTGGCGACGCGCACGGGGAGTCCTAATGCCGCAAACCCGCCGGCCCTGGTATTGGGAGAAAACGCGGCTGCACCCGCATTGTCTCGGGAAGGTACCGGTGCGCCGGATCGTAACCCACGGCCGCACTCGCCTACCGCACCTTCGACGATGTCGGCGCGCGGCAGCAATCCTGCTGCAGCGGGCACAGGCTCGGGATTGCCCGGCGCTCCGCGGCTCGATCCTCGGCAGAATGCCGGCGCGCCGCCATTTACAACCTTCTCCTCGACGTCAACAGCCGCACGTCCCTCACTCGCAGCGACGTCAAGAACGAGTCCTGTGCCGAGTCCGGCTGGGGTACGGGCCGATGATGAGCAGCCGAATACCCCTAAGAATCCTCTCGGAGTCTCGCCCGCCAGGGACAAGGAACCTCTCGCAGTCTCGCCAGCCGGGGACAAGAATCCTCTCGGAGTCTCGCCCACCAGTTACAAGAATCCTCTCGCAGTCTCGCCAACCCGGGACTCTGAGCTGATCGCTTCGCAATCGCCGGTTGCGCCACTCGCCGCCCGCGGTGCAGCGTCAAATACTTCGATCCCCGCGTCTCAGGCGGTTACCGCCACAAAAGCGTTCGAGCAGACCGGCCACGCCGAAGATGGCGTGGTATCGCCGCTTCCCATTTCGCCTACCTCAGTACCTGCGCTTTTTGAACAACCTGCCAGAGTGCCAGGCCTCGCAAGCGAGGCGGATTCGAGCGAGCAGTTGTCTACGACGAGCGCCGCGGGTCCTGTCGGGGTCGCCGCCGATCTGCCATTTTTCCCGCCGGTCCCGCCGGCATTCTCTGCGCGGTCCACGATTCAGCCGTTCGGCTCGGCAGCGAAAGCGAATCGGTCCGATGGGCCAGAGCCGTCAGAACGTCTTGCGACTCAACCGAATACCAACGCGTCAAACGGGGGCAGCGACGCCTCCTCGCAGGACACGACCTTGGGGCATCATACCGGGGGAACGCCGGATTCGACACTGCCCGCACCCGGCGCAACGTCAAAGAACAGTCCTGGCAACTTTAGTTCGGCACTGGAAACAACGCAGCAGTCGGTTCCTAACGCCGCGCCAGCGAGCGCTGCGCCACCGCCTCCGCCGGTTAGCGGACCTCTGCCGCCTGCCGTCGCGCCGCTGCCGGCAACGCAAGAAAGTCCCAAGCCCGATCCGACTGCTGCGGCGTTGCCCGCCCCGCAAACGGATCCCACAAGCCCCAGCCACTTTGTCAGCGACGCGCAGCTTTCGCAAACCGCCGGGCGCAGCGAGATGCGCATTGCGGTGCAGAGCAACGATCTAGGCAACATTGAACTGCATGCCAAGGTCTCGGGAGACAGCCTCGGCGCCAATATCACCGTGGAAAAGCGCGACGCGCACACGGCCCTGGCCACTGACCTGCCCGCTCTGCAACAGGCGTTGAGTGACCGGCAGTTGCGCGTCGACCAAATCTCCTTGATGCATGGGCCCTTGCATGCAACCGCCGGAGACTCTCCAGCGCAGCATTTCGCCGGACAAGGTCAAGGCGGGCAACGCCAGGCCTCAGGTTTTTCCCACGGGGTAGCGACAGGAACGGGCAATTTTCTGCCGTCCACGGCATTCAGCACGGAAGCAGCAGACATCTTCGACGCCCAAGGCAGATTAAGCGTGCTCGCGTGATGAGCGCCCGAGAAACGGACAAAACATGATTGACCACGTCAGCGTTTTCCAGCCAATTCGCCCACTGGGCCCTGGAGCCCACAGCACCACCGGCACCTCCGGCTCGGGTTCCTCGAACTCCGATACGACGGCGTTTCCTAACGACACGCTGGACGCCAATTCCTTTATTACGCTGCTGACCACGGAATTGCAGGCGCAGGACCCCACGAATCCCTTGGATCCCACAACTCTCGTGAGTCAATTAACAGACTTGAATAGTCTTCAGCAGCTGATTCAGATCCGTGCGGACCTCGACACCCTGGTCAGCGACACTGGTGCGGCATCTTCCGGAACGCCTACCAGTGGTATCGCTGGGACCGCAGGTACGGCAGCGGTCAAGGCCAGCGCCGTGGGCGCGACGCCCACAGGCGCGACCTCCAGCGCCGCTTCGGCGCTCAAGGCTCAGGCCGCCGCATCGTTACAAGGCTCGCTCTCTTCGCTTAAGGGCTTGTTCAATCACTCGATATCCGGCGCGCCCGCTTCGGCGGCGTCTCATTACTCGAAATCACGTTCCTTAACTCATAACTTCTAGGAGATACACGATGGCATCTCTATACGTCCCACTCACAGGTCTGGAAAGCAGTTCCGAAGCACTGGCGGTCACTTCAAATAACCTCGCGAACCTGAGCACCGTCGGCTTCAAGACCCAGCGTCCGCTGTTTGCCGATTTGTTTTATCAGCAGGTTGGCACCAGCGGCGACGGCGACCCCGAGCAAATTGGCGTTGGCGCCACGGTGCAAGCGGTGGACTCGGAATTCACGCAGGGCAGCATCCAGCAAAGCGGCGTACCGACCGACGTGGCCATTCAGGGCGACGGTTTCTTCATCGTGCAACAAAACGGCGAGCAGCTCTATTCGCGCGCGGGAGATTTTTCCCTGAGCGACACCGGTAACCTGCTCACGCAAAACGGTGCGCAGGTACTGGGCTACACGGCGGTTGGCGGTGTGATCCCGACCGGTGCTCCGCTTGGTCCGATCACGATCGCTCTCGGCCAAAACACTCCGGCGAAGACCACCGCCAATGTTTCGTTGGCCCTCAACCTGAATTCCGGCACCGCGGTCGGCGGCACCTTTAGCACTTCCGCGGCGGTATATGATTCGCTCGGCGGCTCCCACGTGCTGTCCTTCAACTTCACAAAAACAGCGTCGAATACCTGGGCCTACACAATTACGGTTCCCGCGGCGGACGTAGGAGGGCTGGCCACCGCCCCTCCCGTGTCCATCAGCGCGGGGGCGCTCACTTTCAACGGCGCAGGGCAACTCACTGCGCCTGCGGCGAACGTCGCCGGAATCACCATTCCAGGCCTGGCCGATGGGGCCAATCCGCTCACCTTTGCCTGGGATCTCTACGGCGCCACAGGCACGAGCGCCGTGACCCAGGTCTCCTTGCCCTCGGCGGTGTCCTCCACCAGCCAGGATGGTTATGCCAGCGGCACGCTCTCGAGCTACTTGATTGGGGCTGACGGCACGATTCAAGGCACCTTCAGTAACGGACAAACCGTGGCCATCGGACAGGTGGCACTGGCCTCATTTGAGAATGATGAGGGCCTGATTCTCAATGGCTCGAACGAGTTTCTATCCAGTCTGGCTTCCGGGCAGGCCAATGTTGGCGCGCCCGGAACGGGCGGACGGGGAACTCTGAGCGGCGGTTCGCTCGAAGAGTCCAACGTGGATATCGCCACGCAATTTGCCAACCTGATCGTTGAAGAACGCAGCTATCAGGCCAACGCCAAAGCGGTCACGACCATCGACCAGGTAACCCAGGCAGCCATCGCGCTGATTCCCTAATTAGCCCTCCGCTCGCTCGACACGTAGCGGCCAGGTAATTGAAGAACGGCAGGCTGCCGCGGCAGGAAAATGCGGCAGCCTGCATTTTTTTTCTTGGAACGCTCTAATGAGCTTTTTCCGAGTCCCGCCCGCGCTTTGCGATGCGGCAGGAACTTCGCCCCTCTGCTTCCGTTCGCTTCTTCTAAGCCACGCCTTTTTAGCAACTTGCGCGAAGCGAAGTCCGGCTTCGCACCCGCGCAATTCTCTTGCTTCGGTGATTGGATTGCACTTCCTCCTTCTGATGTCGCAGCAAGGAGCGGGAATAGTGACGGAATCTGGAACCACAGCGGCGGCAACGAAATCTTCGGGAGTTTCCTTGTTGACCATCGCCGTGTTGGCCGTCGTCGGCGGAGGCGGTTCGGCGTGGTTCGTCATGCAGCGAGCACGCACCGCTGAGGTAGGGAGAAGCCCGGACGCCGGGACGGTCCCGAAATACATCGTTCATCTGGAAGGTTTCACGGTGAACCTGGCGGACACCGAGGAAACCCATTTTTTACGGGTCACGATGGATTTGGGCATCGATCGCTTGCCGGAGGGCGTCGAGAAAGACCACATGGCCGCCGGCATGCCCGTCGCGCGCATTCGCGACGCGGTACTTTCCGTTTTGACGGTTTGCCACGCAGCGCAGCTGCTCACGCCGGAAGGCAAGCTGCAGCTGAAGAAGAACATTCTCGAAAGCTTGCAACACAACGTTCCCGAGCTCGACATTCGCGATGTGTACTTCACGGAATTTCTGGTGCAGCGCTAAGCGATGTCCGCCATCGTCGCCACCATAAAAGAAACGCCGCCCTTGGCCTCCGACGACCTCTGGTCGGAAGCCGGCTATCTGCCGTGCACCATCAGCGTGGACCTGCCGTTGCGTAACTTCACCGTGCGCGACCTCTTGCAGCTGGAGGCCGGCAGCATTCTCGAGAGCAGTAACGTCAATGGCGCGGACGTTCCGGTGGTGGTCAATACCCAGGTCATCGCCTGGGCCGAGTTTGAAATTGTGGCGCAGCGCATCGCCGTGCGAATCACCGAGTTGGCGTGAACAGCGACTGCCGCTAGAAAGCGTTCACCGCGCTTGGCCATTTGGCATGCCACGATCTTCTGTTGGGGACTGTTAGGAAAGGCCGCAATCGCATGCAAGGGACGCCAGTAGATTCGCTGCAACGACACACGCTGCGCATTTGGGAGCGCCTGCACGGGATCCTCCGCATGTTAAGCATCCGGCGTCGCGAGCGCTCTTTGCGCGTGTGCGAGACCGTATCGCTCGGTGAGAAGCGTTTTGTGGCCGTGGTGCAGTTCGAGCGCCGGAGATTCTTGCTCGGCGTCACCCCCCATTCCGTATCGTTGCTGCAGGGACTTGGCGATCAGGAGCAGCCTCCCGGCGGCCAGCAGTCTTCGACGACTCACGGGGACGCCGTCTGATGTATTTAGCTGCGCTCACTTCTGGTCCGCTGCTGCAGTTGCCTGGACTCAGCGTCCGCGGTGATTCCACTTCCATCACCATCATCCTGCTGCTGACGTTTGTGACCTTGTTGCCGGCCATTCTGCTGTCCATGACCCCCTTTGTGCGCATCTTGATCATTTTTCATTTCTTGCGCCAGGCCGTGGGCACGCAGACCGCACCCACCAATCAAACGCTCATTGGCCTTTCGCTGTTCCTTACCTATTTCATCATGCAGCCCGTGGGACTCGCCGTCCACGCCCAGGCCATCGTGCCCTTTGAACAGGGCAAAGTGAACTCCTTCCAGGCCCTGGATCTGGCCTCCGTTCCGGTGCGCAACTTCATGCTGGGCTATGCGCGCGAGAAAGACTTGGCGCTCTTTGTCGAAATGAGCCACTCACCGCGACCGCAAACGCCCGACGACATCCCCATGCGTGTCGTTATTCCCGCATACATTCTTTCAGAAATGAAGACCGGCTTTCAGATCGGCGCAGTCTTGTTTCTGCCGTTTCTGGTCATCGATCTGGTAACCGCCTCGGTGACCACCTCGATAGGAATGCTGCAACTGCCGCCCGTGGTGATCTCCACGCCGCTCAAGATCTTGCTTTTCGTGGTGGTGGACGGCTGGAACCTGGTGGTCGGCTCGACGCTGAAAAGCTTTCATTACTGACGCAGACCCCGAGTGTCAAGGAGGAATTTGAAGATGACCGCCGCAGACGTTGTCGAATTGTCGCGCCGCACCATTGAAGCCGCTTTCTGGGTGGCCTTGCCGATCTTGCTCTCCGCTATGGTCGTCGGACTCGTCATCAATATCGGCCAGGTGATGACTTCCATTCAGGATATGACCGTCTCCACCGTGCCGCGCCTCTCCGCCGTTGGCGCCATAGTCTTTCTTCTCACCCCGTGGATGCTCCACCACCTGGTGATCTTCACGGAATCGCTGTTTTCCGATTTTCGCCGGTACACCCTCTAAAGGAACTGCTGCGCGTGCCTATTGACCTGCAACAAATTTTGTCTCACGCCTTCATCATCGGGTTGCGCGTCGCGGGCATGATGTCCTTCGCCCCTTTTCTCGGAAATGTATCCACTCCCATCGCCGTCCGCGCGGGATTTACCCTCGCTTTGACCGCGCTGCTCTATCCTGTCACCGCCGTGCCGCATCTGGCACTGCCGCCTCTGGCCTGGACCCGCCTGGCCCTTGGCGAGGCCGTGCTCGGCATTGCCATGGGCTTGTGTGTGCAATTTATTTTTGAGGGCGCGCAGCTTGCCGGCCAGGTCGGAGGCTTCCAGTTCGCCTTCTCCCTCGTCAACGTTATCGATCCGACCACCAACGTGGACACTCCGGTGCTCTCCACTTTCCACCAACTGGTCGTGCTCCTGCTGTTTCTGCACCTCAACGTGCACCACTGGATCCTGCGCGGCTTGGCGAAAAGTTTCGAATACGTGCCGCCCGGCGCTTTCCTCGTCGGCCCGCTGGCATTGCGGGATTTTCTTCATGATGCCGGGGCCATGTGGCTCACCGGCTTGCAGCTGGCTACACCCATCCTGCTGGCCACCGTGCTCATTGACGTGACGATCGGCTTTCTCAGCAAAGCCGCGCCGCAGATGTCCGCAATTTTTTTGAGCATCCCCATGAAGATTCTGGTGGGCTACGTGGTCTTGAGCATCGCTCTGGAACTGTGGCCGGTGTTTTTCGAAAGGGAATTCGCGCTGGCCCTCGGATGGAGCGAGCGCCTGCTGCGTCTTTCGCACTGAACCGGTTTTACTGAGGCCCCTGCATCGTGCCCGACGACCGCACAGAAAAAGCATCTCCCAAGCGCCGCACCACCGCAGCGGAAGAGGGCCAGGTCTTACGCAGCCGCGACCTCATCTCCACGGTTACGCTGCTCTCGGTGGTCTTCGTATTGGCCTTCCATCCCGAAGTCTGGATTGGCCGCTGGCAAACCTATTTTTCCCGTGTCCTCGAGTCCAGCATCCACGGCGAGCGCTCCGACCAGTCCCAGCTTTTCGGCTGGACCACGCTGGCCGTCGCCCAGTGGGTCATCCCGCTCTTCGGCGTCGCTTTCGTTATGGCCGTCGCCAGCACCTTGGCGCAAGGCGGCATCAACATCTCCCCCAAGGCCTTCGCGCCAAAATTTACTCGCCTTAATCCCGTCAATAATGTGAAACAGCTCTTTTCGCTGGCTGTGCTCAGCCGGGTATTGAAGTCGCTCCTGCCTTCGGCGGTGATTTTATATCTGGCGCTGAATTTAATGCTGAAGCAGGCGCCCACGATTCTGCACGCCGCCCGCTTGCCGGCGCGCGCCGCGCTGGCCCTGCTCGGTCACATTTGTTACTCCCTGGCTTGGCAATCCGGATTGGTCCTGCTCGCCTGGTCCGGCGTCGACTATATCCTGCAGCGGCAAACCTTTGAGAAATCCCTGCGTATGACCAAGCAGGAAGTGCGTCGCGAAAATAAGGACAACGAAGGCAATCCGCAAGTCAAGGGCAGGATTCGCCGCTTGCGCCGCGAAGCCATGCGCCGCTCGCTGCAAAAAAGCATGGAACGCGCTACCGCCGTCATCACCAACCCTACACACTACGCCGTGGCTCTTGAATATCGCCCCGCGACCATGGCTGCTCCCGTGGTCGTCGCCAAGGGCCGCAACCTCCTCGCCCAGAGAATTAAGGAACTCGCCCGTTGGCACGAAGTACCCATCGTCGAAAATCCTCCGCTGGCCCAGGCGCTTTTCAAAGCTGCAGAGATCGACCAAATGATCCCGCCGAATCTGTATGCCGCGGTGGCCGAGATTCTCGCTTTCCTCTATCGCGCGCAGATGCGCATGCAAGCCGCCGCCCGGCGCGGTGCGGCGAGCGGCGCGGCGCGCTAGGAAACCATGGCCATCGAAAACCCCATCGCGAAACGCAACTCCCTTGAATGGCTGGTCCCGGTCGCCACCGTTTCGACCGTCTTCATGATGCTGGTACCCGTCCCGGCCATCTTCCTCGACATTTTTCTCTCGCTCAGCATGACTCTTAGCGTGATCGTGCTGCTTTCCGCTTTGTACATCCTGCGCCCCGTGCAATTCTCCGTGTTTCCCACGTTGCTCCTGTTTCTCACCCTGTTCCGCATTTCCCTCAACATCGCCAGCAGCCGGCGTATCCTCCTGCACGGCACGGAGGGCTCCTCCGCCGCAGGCAACGTCATTCAGGCCTTCGGCCAGTTCGTCGTTGGCGGGAACTATGTTGTGGGTTTCGTCATCTTCCTTGCGCTCGTGGCTATCCAGTACCTGGTCATCAACCATGGCGCGGTGCGCACCGCCGAAGTTGCCGCACGTTTCACGCTCGATGCCTTGCCCGGCAAACAGATGGCTGTCGATGCCGAAATGAACGCCGGCATGATCGACGAGGTCCAGGCGCGCGCCCGCCGCGAACTAATTGCCAAGGAAGCGGAATTCTACGGCGCCATGGACGGCGCCGCGCGCTTCAGCCAGCGCGATTCCCTCGCTACCATTCTCATTACCGCTATCAACATCGTTGCCGGCTTTCTCATCGGCGTCTTTCAACTCAACATCCCGCTCGCCGACGCCGCGAAAACCTATACCGTCCTCACCGTTGGCGACGGTCTCGTAACCCTCATCCCGTCGCTGCTCGTTTCGGTGGCTGGCGGCATCGTCGTCACCCGCACCTCCAGCGGTCAAACCGTGGGCGCAGACTTTGCGAACCAGCTGCTCGGGCGCCGCATGCCTTTGCGCATTGCCGCCGGGGTAATGTTTTTACTCGGGATCATTCCCGGACTGCCGAAGTTTTCTTTCTTTCTACTTGCCGGCGCGGCCGCCTATATGGCCTCGCGCGCTCCGCAAGTCAGCATCAGCGACGCCAAGCCTGCCGAAGTGGTTAGCAGCAAGAAAAAACCCGAGGCCCAGCAACAAATCGAGACGCTGCTCAAGCTCGACGAGATCGGCCTTGAAGTCGGCTACGGCCTGGTTCCGCTGGTCGATCAAGCGCAAGGCGGCCAGTTGCTCCAGCGTATTCGTGCGTTGCGTCGCCACCTGGCATTGCAACTGGGTTTTCTCGTCCCCAGCGTGCATATTACCGACAACCTCAAGCTCAAGCCTCGCGAGTACGTGGTCCTGCTTCGCGGCGTGCAAGTGGCCAAGTGGGAGATGCAGCAGGATCGCCTCCTGGCCATCAGCTCGGAAGCTGCGGCCCAGCCTATCGAAGGCATTCCGACCAATGAACCGGCCTTTGGTGCTGCGGCCCTGTGGATCGTTCCGGGCCTGCAGGAGCATGCCCTCGCGACCGGTTACGCGGTCGTCGACCAAACCTCGGTCCTCGCCACGCACCTGGCGGAGATCATTCGCCAGTACGCTCACGAACTCTTAACCCGCCAGGAATCCAAGCGGCTCCTGGACGCCCTGGCCGAAACCCAGCCCAAGCTCGTCGATGAACTCGTTCCGCGCCTGCTCAGCCTTGGCGAAGTGCAGCGCGTCCTGCAGCAACTCCTCCGGGAACAAGTCTCCATCCGTGATCTCACCACCATTCTCGAAGCCCTGCTCGAGACCGCGGCGGTCAACAAAAATCCCATCGCTCTGGTCGAAGCCTGCCGTCAGGCCATGAGCCGCTCGCTCGTCGCCCCGCTCCTCGGTGAAGACCGCAAGTTAAAAGTCTTGACCCTTGACCCCGCCATCGAACAAGACCTGCAACGTCAAATCGATCCGCAAGCCATCGTCGGCGACCGCGTCGCGGCTGGCGCCACCGGCGCGCTGCGCACCGTGCTTGAAAGTCTCCAGCGCCTCGTGGGCGACCGCGTGGCCCTGAGCTCCACCGTGCTGCTCTGCAACTCTCCGGTGCGCTTTCATCTGCGCCGCTTGCTCGAGCCCTTTATCCCGCGCATCGTCGTTCTCTCTCCTGCGGAAATCCCCGCCAACGTTTCCGTGCAATCCATGGGGGTAGTGCGATGAAAACTGTGCCCATCCGGCAGTCCGCGGTAACCCGTAGCGGGTCCCCTCTATGGTGACGGAAAATTCCAATGTGATCGCCGCTGCCGCCCGCCCCTCCTCTTTGGAGCGCGAGCGCCTCTTGCTCGAAAACCTTCCAGAGGTTCGCTACATCGCTCGCCGCATTCACGACCGCCTTCCCGCGCACGTCTCCTGCGATGACCTGGTGCACGCCGGCATCCTGGGTCTGATTGACGCCGTCGACAAATTCGATCCGACAAAAAACGTGCTGCTGAAATCCTATGCCCGCTTCCGCATTCGCGGCGCCATCCTCGACAGTCTTCGGCAGATGGACTGGAGCCCCAGAAATTTGCGCCGCCAGGCGCGGCGCATCGAGGAAGCTCGCCGCGATCTCGCCGCGCAGTTCGCCCGAGCTCCCTCCGAGCCCGAAATAGCTGCCCACCTCGAGATGCCGCTCGTGGAGTTCCAGCATCTTCTCGGCGATCTCCGCGGCCTCGATCTCAGTAGCCTGCAGGGTCCGCTCGACGAAAACAGCGCCGAAGACACCATCAGCATCGTGGCCTCCCGTCCCGAAGACGATCCGTTTCAACAAACCCTTCGTGCCGAGGTCCGCGTATTCCTCGCGAACGCCATCGACGAACTCGGCGAAAAAGAACGTCAGGTCCTTGCTCTCTACTATCTCGAGGAACTCACTATGAAGGAAGTTGGAGCCATCATGAGCATCGGGGAATCGCGCGTCTCACAAATTCATACCGCCGCGCTCATCGCCTTGCGCGCGTCCATGCAGGTGCGTCTCGGCGCAGCGGGCGCGCGATCGAGCGCCCGCCCGGCGCCGAGCCAAAAATCGGCTGTGGGGGAGAAGAACTGATGCGCAAAATTTTAAACCAGGAAGAAATCGACGCGCTCTTCAGCACCGCGCAGAAAGGTCCAAAAAGCGGCCGCCCTGTTGCGGAAAAGAAGGTCGAGCCCTGCGATCTGCGCCGTTCAAGTACCCTCACCTCCAGCCAGGTTCGGGTGGTCACCGCCCTCCATGAATCCCTGGCACGCCGCCTCGGCATTTCCCTCGGGGTCTACCTGCGCGTGGCCTTTGAAATGAATCTGGTTTCCGCGGAGCAATTGACCTTCGATGAATTCCTCTCGCGCGTCCCGGAGCTGACCTACCTCGCCTCGCTTCACGTTATGCCCATTGACGCGCGCGCCGCGCTACAAGCCGACATCTCTCTGGTCTTCCCCATCGTCGATCTGGTTCTCGGCGGTTCGGGCAGCGACCCCATCGAGCCGCGCGACTTCACGGAAATCGAGGAGCAAATTTTTGAAACTGTTATCCGCTTGATCGCCCGCGATCTGCAAAGCACCTGGGCCGCGGTTATCGAGCTCGACATTCGCTTCGACCAGCGTCAGCAGTACAGCCAGGTGCAGAATCTCATGGCGCCGCACGAAAAAATTCTCTCCCTCAGCTTCGAAATCCGCCTCCTCGAAGCCCGCGGCACCCTCAATATGGCCTTTCCCGCGGTTATCGCCAACGCCCTGCTGCGCAAGCTTTCCTCAAAGGGCGTTCTCTTTGAACGCGTCCCCTCACCGGAGGTCCGCCACCGCCTCCAGCTGCTGCTGCTCGAAAGCCAGTTCCTCACCCACCTCAGCCTGCCGCCGAGCCCGTTGAAAATTCGCGAACTCCTCGCCCTCGAGCCCGGCAACGTTTTGGCTCTTCCGGTCCCTTGTGGCGCGCCCATCAGTTTCAATGTTGCCGGACAACCCATGTTCCTCGCCTATCCTGTGCGTCACGGACCCAAAAAAGGCGCGCGCATTGACCACCGTTCCTCACTCGCGCCCATTAACGGGAAGGAGTCCAAATAATGGAACCCATTGCTCTCGCTGCCGTTCAGAAATTTTGCGATGCCTGGAAGATCGCCTTTGGCGGTGTTCTCGAGTCGCTCGGCGCCACCGCCGTCCTGTGCTCCTGGCGCGCTCCACTGGCAGATTACGCTGCTCCCGCTGTTCCAAATGAAAATACCATCGCCACGCGCTTCCAAATCTCTAAGGGACTGCAGGGCCTGTCTGTCGTGCAATGCGACAAATCCGTCGCCGTGCAGTTCGCCCAGCTTCTGCAATCCGAGGCGCTTGATCCCGCCGCGGAATTTTCCGAAATCAATCGCGATGCCTTCGCCGAATTCCTGCGCCAGATCGCCGGTCAGGTGGCTACCGAATGGAAAGCGGAGAATGGCATGGAAATCGATTTAAGCATCGCGGAGCCCCCCGAGCCGCCCAGTCTCCCGGGGACACAGACTTCTGTACTCGAAATAAAGTCCGATAAATTTGCCCCGCTCGAGCTGCACTTCTTTCTTGATCCGCCTCTTTGCGCCGCGCTCGTCGCCGTCCCGCCTCCCGAGGAAAACGCTGAAGCGCTTCCGACCCCCGCCCTGGCCGCCGACGGTGAGCTGAACCTCAGCGCTACACCCAATCTCGCCCTGCTGCTCGACGTCGAGCTCCAGGCCACCATCCGCTTCGGGCAGCGCGACATGCTGCTCCGCGAGGTTTTTGGTTTGATGCCAGGCGCTGTCGTCGAACTCGACCAGTACGTGAATGAACCCGCGGAA
>JBEKSZ010000125.1:0-16840 GCA_049516615.1 Candidatus Acidiferrum sp.
AAGGAAGCCCATCAGTTGGTCGACACCGTTGACCAGGAGCGGGTCGCTTTCATCCAGAAATATTTCCACGTGGAGTGGCCGGACCGCGCGGTGTACCACAGCATGATCAATACCGCCATGGGCGAGGCGGCCGTGGTGCATACCGTTCTGGATCTCATGAAGACCGTCGGCACTACCGTCTAGCCTTGTGCGTTCATGCAATGTGCCCTTCGCCTCCGCGCAGGGAAGCGCGCGTCGCACGGAAAACGGGGAGTGTTCCATTTTTTGAATGGTATTTAGAAGAGTTTCTTGAGTTTTCCACCGCAAGGCAGCGGGCGAGTGAAGTTTTTGCTTTACATTAAACGCGTCGGGAACGTAAAGTGAGCCTAGTAATTGGGGGACTTCTGCAAGATATACCCACTTATATGTATATGGTTGCCGGTCCGCGAATGCGGACGTGGCCGCGCGCGAGCCAAGGCAGGTGCGGATGACCGCGGTCATTACCGTCGCCAATCAGAAGGGCGGGGTGGGGAAGACCACCACCGCGATTAATCTCTCGGCGGCGCTGGCCAATCGCGGGAAAAAGACGCTGCTGATCGACCTCGACCCTCAGGCCAACTCGACCATCGCGTTCTACAACTCCGGCGAGATCGCGTTATCGATGTTTGACGTCTTGAGCGACACCCGCGCCACGATGGAGAGCATCATCAAGCCCAGCAAGGATCCGCTGTTGTTTTTAGGGCCAGGGCGGCTCGCGCTGGCGAAGCTCGAGCAGGTGCTGGCCGGGCAGTTCGACGCGCCGTACCGCTTGAAGGATGCGCTTGCTCCGGTACTTAAGAATTTCGATTACGTGGTGCTCGATACGCCGCCGTCACTGGGGATTTTGACCGTCAACGCGCTGGTATCTTCCACCCATCTGCTGGTGCCTATCCAGGCGGCTTATTTTGCGATTGAAGGCACGGACGATTTGCTGGAGACCTATGAACGAATTCGCGCGCGGCCTAATCCAGGGCTGAAGGTTTTGGGCGTGGTGATTACCCTTTTTGACAAGCGGACCAATATTTCCCGGGATACGCACGGGCAGATCCGCAGCGTGTTTGGCGAAGTGCTGTTCAAGACCAAGATTTCGAAAAATGTGCGGCTGGAAGAAAGTCCCGCGTACAAGGAAACCATCTTGACGTTTGCGCCGAAGTCCACGGGCGCTGCGGAATACAAGAAATTGGCTTTGGAGGTTATCCATCGTGTCGAAGAGAATGGGCTTGCCCGTCACGCTGAAGATGCGGCATGACGCGCACTACGTCGAATCACTGACGAGTTATAGCGGTGCGGCGGTTGGGCGGATGATTCCCGTGGACCAGATCCGGCCGAATCCGGACCAGCCGCGCAAGGCCCTGGGGGATTTGCGGGAACTCGCGGATTCGATTCGCGAGAAGGGCGTGCTGGAACCGCTGCTCGTGCGCTTTGTTCCGCGCGAGGATTGCTTTTACATCATTTCCGGGGAGCGGCGATACCATGCCTCGCGCGCGGCGGGTTTGCGCGAGGTGCCGTGCATCGAGAAGACCGCTGACGATGCCGAGACCTTGGAAATCGGGTTAATCGAAAATATTCAGCGCAAGGATTTGACCGCGTTTGAGGAAGCGGATGGACTGCACCGGCTGGGCACGCAGTTCGAGTATACCCACGAAGACATCGCCAAGAAAATCGGGCGAGCGCGATCATCCGTGACAGAAACGCTGTCCCTGCGGAATATTCCGGAATCGCTGCGCAAAAAATGCATCGAGCATGGCGTAATTTCCAAGTCGCTGCTGTTACAAATTGCGCGGCAGCCCACGGAAAAGAAAATGCTGGAGATGTTCCAGCGGATTTTGCAAGGCGGCTTGACCCGCGATGAGGCGCGCCGCGAACGACGCGAAGAACAAGCCGGGCCGCAGCGTCCCCAGCCGTTTATTTTTAATTTTGAGCCGCAGAATGACGCGTTCAAGTTCCGCATCCAATTCAAAAAGAGCCATGTTTCACGCGATGAGTTGATTCATACCCTGCGCGATATTCTCGCGCAGCTCGAGGGTTCATCGGCGAACGTGAACGCCGACTCGACCGCGGCTTAGGTTGCTGGCGGGCTCGCCATCCGCTTGTGCGCTAATGTGTCGCCGGAATGTTTGAATTCACTCCCAGGCAGATGCAAGTTTTGCAGCACCTGATCGGCGCAGGCTTGCGGCCCATCGCCATTCCCCCGTACGAGAGCGCTTTGTGCATGCATCGCGGCGAGTACGCGGCAGTGCTCGCGCCCGTCGAGAATGGCGGATTAAAGATCATTGCTCCGCCGTCGCTGCTGATTGACGGGCATTTCGCCGTCCGGCTGAAGCGCGCGAGCGGGGATGTATTTGTCTGGAAGCAAGTACAGGTGCCGGCAACGCCTGAACGCCTGTCTGCGCTAGCGATCTTCAGCAGGGAATTGAACGAAATCCTCGAAATGCCGGGCGCCATCTAAATTCGAACGCGCCCGCCGGACGTTGCGCTTTTTCGACCATGGCGCGTGCTCTCGGCCCGCACGCGCGCTTCCCGGACGTACCCGGCCGCAACGCTGCGGGTCCTTGGGCTCACCGCTCGCTCATAACATTCAGCCGCCCCCCGTCCCATGCGCTGCCCATTCAGAGTCAGGCCGGGTTCCGCCAGCCGCTCCGTCGTCCTTGGCGGTGACACGGAAGCGCACGGGCCAAGATCTTTTCCCGTGGTGCTATCGAGGCGACCCGTCGGCGGGCAACCCGATGTTCGATAGCGTGGCCGGCGAATCTTCGATTTGCACTTGTTCGGCAGTCCCGGCAAACTGAATGGCTCATGAGCGCGTATGACATCTTGTGCATCGGCGCTGGACCTACCGGCCTGGCGTGTGCCATCGAAGCCACTCGCGCCGGCATGCGGCCGCTGATCGTGGACAAAGGCACCATCTGCAATTCCCTGTATCACTATCCGCAGAACATGACCTTCTTCACCACGCCGGAGCTGTTGGAGATCGGCGACTTGCCGATGACCAGCTGTGGCGAAAAGCCGACCCGTATCGAAGCCCTGAAGTACTATCGCAAGACCGCGGAGTTTTACGGGCTGGAGATCCGCATGTTCGAGCGCGTTACGGCGGTAACCGGCCATCTCGGAAATTTTGAAGTGGCCACGCTTTCGCCGGAGGGCGCGGAGAGCCGCCATCGCGCGCAGCGCATCATTATTGCCACGGGATATTACGATCTGCCCAATGAAATGCGCGTGCCGGGTGAGAGGCTTTCCCACGTTTCGCACTATTACACGGAACCTTTCGCCTACTGGCGACAGCAGGTGGTGGTCATCGGGGGAAAAAATTCAGCGGCCATCGCGGCCTTAGAACTATATCGCAGCGGCGCCGCAGTGACGTTGGTCTGCCGCGGTTCGCGCCTGAGCTCGTCTATCAAATACTGGATCAAGCCGGATATCGAGAATCGCGTGAAAGCCGGTCAGATTGTCGGCCTCCTCGATACTGCCGTGACCGAGATCACGCGCGATGCCGTGGTGGTGCAAACTAGAGATGGCCAACGGAACCTTCCTGCGAAGCATGTTTTTGCCTTGACTGGCTATCATCCCGATTATCGCTTCATTGAGAGCTTGGGAGTACATCTGGATCCGATTACCCGCAAACCCACGCTCGACGCACAGTCGTTTGAGAGCAACATCGCCGGAATTCATCTGGCAGGCGTGGTGATCGGCGGACGGGACACCGGGGAGATTTTCATCGAGAACGGCCGGTTTCACGGAAAGCTGATCATCGACGCTTTAACCGGCGCGGCTCCGCGCACCGGGTCGGGGGCCGTCACGGGTGGTTCGCCAGGCTCCGGAAACGTGGGCTAGCGGCTGATTTGCCCGGGGCATAAGCCTTTGTTAAACTCCTAACTCTATGCCCTCGATCATCCGCGAAGTGGGAGAGACGTTCGGCGCACTGGTGAAGGGTTTCAGCGTCACCTTCCGCAACATGTTCACCAAGACCGTCACGGAAAACTATCCGTACGAGAGAGTGCATTTCCAGCCGCGCTATCGCGGCATTCACGTGTTGCATCGCGATGAGAGCGGCCTGGAAAAATGTGTGGGCTGCTTTTTATGCGCCGCGGCGTGCCCGGCAAATTGCATTTACATTGAAGCGGCCGAGAACACCGAGGTAAACCGCATCTCCGCCGGAGAACGCTACGCCAGCGTCTACAACATCGATTATTCGCGATGTATTTTCTGCGGCTACTGCGTGGAAGCGTGTCCCACGGACGCGATTACCCACGGCCATGGATTTGAACTGGCCACTTACGACATCAATTCCCTGGTGTATCGCAAAGAGCAGTTGCTCGAGAAAGATGTAGCCGTGGTTCCCGCTGGGAAATAAACCTTCGCCGCAGCGTCGTTCCGTGCCGGTATCTTCAGCGTCGGCGGCATTCTCTCACGCTCACCCGGGGTCCCGGGAGCTGACCTGTTCAGGAAAGCAAGCGCGGCGCGGGGTGTGCTTTTCGCGGACACCAGCGAATACGTCGTCCGCCGGGCTCCTCCCACATGCCATCAGGTGGCACCGCGCAGTTCGTCGCCGAGACGGAGGAGTTTTCCCGCTTCGGCGGACGGCACGCGCGTGTTGGTGGACAAGCGATAGAAATGGTCGAAGCGCTCGGCCGGCGACCACGCCGGTAGCTGTGCGCGGCGCTGCTCCACAAAGCGTTTCTGGAAGCCCAAGAAGTCCGCGCCGGTGTGCGCGTCGCGTGCCGGCACCGGGCAACGCGCACAGGGATTGCTGCCCTCAAAATTCACTTCGCCAATCTTGAAGCGCACCATGCCGTTGGGGTCCCCGGCGAAGAGTTGGTCCTCCCAGAACGCCGGCACGCCCGCAACCTCGAGGCTGCTGCGAAAGCGCAGGCGCACATCGTCGGTCGTAAGCGCGAACCACTCGGCGACAGCATCGAGGCTGCCGGTCGAAACGATGGTCGGTCCGCTGGCCAGTGCGTCATCCGGAAAGCCGTCTGCGGAGTAACGCACCATGATCTGCTGCTCGAAATAGGCGCTGAACCACTCCGCAGCGCGTTCCGTATCGCCGGGGAAGGCCAGCGTGGCAGTGAACATCTTGCGGCTGTCTCCGGGTGCGGAAAGCGTCACGGCGCTCAAGTCCAGCGCATACTCGGCACGAATCAAATGCACCGCAGCGGTACGCTTGCCGTTCACCCAGTTGCCGTCAACGGAAAAAAGCGCCCACGCGCGGTCGTGCTCGAGGCCGCCGCTTGGCCCGATGCGCGTCTCGGCTAGCTCTACGGGATCTAAGGACTTGATCGGATGAATACGAATGCGCGCCAGGTGTGGTCGCAGCTCAGAAGGATTCACGGCAATAGTCTAACGTGGATAGCGGTGGTTTGTGCCGCGGAGCCCGCGCCGCGGCGACACCCTTTTCTGAGGGCTGCCATCCGGCAAAAACTGCGCGTGATGCCTTGACAAGTTTCGGACAGGTTGTTTCAATCGCCTCGTGTCCGCACACCGCCGATGCGCCGCGTCGCTGTCCGCAATCCTCGCGGCGCTCGGCGTGCTGGCCGCCGTGCCGCAACTTTGCGCCACCGGCTCGCGGGCCGGTGCACTGCAAGATCCGCCAGCGCAGAAGCAGGGAAGTGCGAGCTCCGCGGCCACGCGCAACACGGCGCAGAACCCAGGGTCCAGCGCCACCCCTGACGGTAAACCGGAGGTCGTGCTCGGCGGCCAGCTTTCCCGGGAAACCGCTGGCCCGCACGACACCGTGCGCTTCTGGATCACCATCGAGAATCACTCGGACAAGCCCGTCAGCCAGATTTGGCTCGAGCATCTGTACGCGCCTGGCCTTACCGTGGCGCGACGCTGCTGGAGCGAAGACCGCGCCAGCGACGCCTGCTACTCGGCGAAAGAGCCACAAGCCCCGCTGATCAGCAGTTGCGGGCCAGGGGACGGTGCTAGCGCCAACGAACTCTGCGCTGAGCTGCCTCCCCGGCACACCCTGACCGTGTGGGGCGACCTGGCCTACGCCAACCCCGCGCCGCGCGGTACGGACTTTGCGGTTGTGCGCTGGACAACGGACAAATTCGTCTCCCGCTCGGCCATCCCACTCGGGCAGATGGAAAGCTTCGGAACCGCCCGCTCCTGGTGGGAGCTGGTCACGACCCAGTGGCAAATCGGCATTCCCGTCTGGCTGGCGGTCTTCAGCGCGATTTACGCCGTGTGGAAAAGCTGGCGCGAAGGGCAAGCCAGCAAGCGAGCCACGGAATCGGCGCAACAGCGCAACACCTGGAACTTGCTGCTCTTGAAGGTTCACCGTCTGGCCTTTCAGCACTACATGCCGATTGTCAGCACCGCCCAGGGAATTTTGCTGTACTTCGAGCGCCTGAAAAAGGCGCAAAGCGACCCCGCAGAGAATACGGTAGGCGCATTCTGTTACCTGCTGCGCTTTCATTGGCGCGTGCGCCAGATGAAACGCAGCGGCGCCAGCTGGTACTTCAAAGACCTTACCGCCGAGGGCATCGTAGTGACCCTCTTCCAGGAGCATCGCCGCAGCCTGGGCCTGTCCGATATAATGCGCCAGGCCGCGCTCGACCAGTTCCTGGATGCGCTGCAGAAGGAAACTACCGTAGCCGATGTACTGCGCTATTTGCGAGAACCTCTCACCGACGCGCAGATAAGCTTCTGGAATGAATTTCAGGTGTGGGTGAAAGGCGTGTCACAACGCAAGGATGACGCCTTGCTCAGCGCGCTCACCAAAATCATTACCTATGAGACCAACCGCCCCTATTACTACTGGTATGAAGAGCTGCGCGCCATGACCCTGAGTCCCGACGAGCTGACAAAAGTTCGCGAACTCTGTCGCGATGACGCGGACCTGGCTCCTCGCCTAGACGAGTACCTGAGCCGGGCGGAAAAGGACACTAAACTGGGCTAATTACAACGGCGTTGCAGCGCAGGAAGCTTCGGGCCGGGAAAAACGTAGTAGCGGCTTACTTCCTATCGAATCCGGGACCCATCGGGGTAGCCATGGCGCCTCCCAAATCAATTTACAAGAAAAAGTATAGCTCACTTTCCGCAAAATTTCCAGTGGTTTCCGCGGCAGGTGCCGTCGAGCGCGCGTAAACAATCGTGCCACGTTGGATGCAGCAGTTTGACTCGACGATTCCGCCGCCAAGGCGTGACACACCACATGGCCACTTAGATCACCGGGGCTGCCGGACACCCGCCAAATTACGCCGCCGCCGCGTCTCCCGTATTCGCGCAGTCGCGCACCCGGAGGCCGCCTTTCAGGGCGCTGAACTTCAAACAAAGTTGTTTTCGATTCATATACAATTGCGTTTGTGGACCAGCCAAAATCCCAGATGAGTCCCCTCGCGCAGTTCCTTTGCTGCGTCTGGCTGATCACTGCGCAAATCTGGTACTACCTGCAATTCCGGGGACTCTTTCGTGATGTCGCGGCTCCGATCCTGCGCCGGCTATGGCATTGACGGAGCTGTCTCTCTCTCTCTGCGCGTTGGCAGGCGCTGCGGTGATCGGCGCGGCAACCGCGGCGTTGGGCGTTCGTTTCTTGCGACTGCTGCGCTTTGAATTTCCCGGCGACGCCATCCATTTACTATTCAGCGCGGCCATGGGTTTTGTGCTTCTCGAGGCCGCGCTCTTTTTCGGACAGCTTGGCGGTCACATCACGCGAAATTTCGCGGTGATTATCGCGGCCATCGTGCTTCTCGGCGCAACAGAGCTTCCCGGGATCCTGCGCCGCCTCGCGCGCATCGCTGGCCGCGTGCGACAGGATTCGCGGCCGAATCGCTGGCTGGCATTCGCCACGCTCCTCGTACTCCTCATCGAAGGCCTCTCAACCATGGCCCCCGTGACCGGCTCGGACGCGCTGCACTATCATTTCGCCACACCCGCCGCAACGCTGCGCGATGGTTTCCTGCCCGACTTTTTTCTGGCTCACAGCTTTTTAACCGGGCAAGGCCATTTGCTCATTCTGCTGGGCCTGGCCTTTCACAGCGAGCGATTGGCGCTGGCTCTGCTCTTTCTCGGCGGTGTGCTGGCCGCGGCGGCTGGGGCCTGTCTGGCTCGCGCGTGGGTCTCTCCGAGCTATGCGTGGTTGACGGCGCTGGCGTTTCTGCTTACCCCGGTGATCTTTTGGCAGCTCACGGTGGCCGGCGCGCCCGATCTTTGGATGGCCTTTTTCTCCGCCGTGGGCGTGCTGGCCGTCGCCCATGCGAGCAAGACGCGCGAAACGAACCTCGCCGTAATTTCCGGCATGTGCGCGGGCATTGCCGCAGGCACGAAATACACCGGATGCTTCCTGGCCGCCAGCCTGCTTGTGGCTTTTGTTTGGGAAACCCGCAGGCTGCGCTTGGCGCTGCTGTTTTTGGCCGCGTCCCTCGGAGCCGGCGTGTGGCCGTACGCGCGAAATTTTGCTTGGACCGGCGATCCCGTTTTTCCGTTTGCCCTCCAATGGTTTCCCAAAGCGCCCGTGAACGCGCAGGCGCTCGGAGCGCTGCTGGCCGACACTGGAGTGACCACGCGTCTCGGGTTGTGGGAGATTCTCAAATTTCCCTTCCTGGCATCTATCGATCCGAAACATCTGGGCTTCTGGCAGTTTTTCGGCCCGCTCTGCTTGCTCTTCTCCCCCATGTTTCTGTTTTTGTTGCCGCGTTACCTTCCGCCGCCTGGCGCTCCGTGGACGAATATTCCTAAAACAGAAGCTCAACCGATGAAAGCCCTGTGGCGCACTTCGCTGATTCTCTGGTTCGCCAGCGCCGTCGCGGTGGGCCGCAGTTCCGGCACGCTGCGATTCCTGGTGGCCACTTTTCCCGTAGTGCTGGCCTGCACCTTCGCCGGCGTGGCTGCAGTCGAGGCGCGCAGTTCGCGTTTCCTCCGCAGCCTGGCGGCAGCAACGGTGGCCGTCACACTGTTGACTGGTTTTGCCGGATTGCTCGTCTATGAGCGGCCGGCGCTAGCTGCGGGGATCGGGTTGGTTCCTCGTGAGAAATATCTGCAGGAGCGTGCTCAGGAATATGCCGTCTCGGAATTTATCGATCGCGCGGTCAGCGCGCAACCCGCGGTCGCCGGCGTTCTTACTGGCCGCACGCTGGTTTTCCTGCGGCATGTGTATCTGCTGCATGTCCCGTACTTCTACGGCGGCCCGGACGACAGCTGGCCCGTGGATCCGGAGCACTTGCGCACCGCCTCGGATTGGCTGGCGTTTCTGCACCAGCACAATATCCGCTGGGTGGTTCGCTCCCCGGACTACCCGCCAGCCATCGCGGCTCCGCTGCGCGCCCTCGAAGAGCAAGGCGGATTCTCGCCGATAGCGCAAACCGAGGTGCGCGACTTCCACGGTATGCGCATTCTGGACGACCAGCGACTGGTGCGGGTCGTGATCCTGCGGGTACGACCTTAATGGCCAGAGGCCTCGAACGGCGGCCTGCCGCTTTTGCAAATGGCCGCAGCACCACAGCAGCCGCGAAGCTAGAAACCCCGGCTCCCGCACCGCCACGCGACAGCAGGGAATCCGTCTCCCGAACTGCATCCTCGCCCCGATAATGGTTCGCTCTGGGCGCCGCCAAAACGCAGGAATCGCCCCCAGAGCGCTGGCTAGAGCCCAGACGACGCGGCGCTACGCAGCCACCCGAGCAGATATCCACAGCCGCAGAAAGAGGCCCACGGGACTCCACGGAGGTCGCGTCTCATAAGTAATATTATGTTAACTACGAAATCTTCGACGCCAACCGGCCCTGTGCAAGCCCTGTGGAATTCTCGCACGGGCCCGCCCGCGCGGGCCCTTCTCTGCCTTGTCGGCCCTTTTTATGTGTGGGAATTTGTTTCGCGACCGCTGCTACTTGCTTCCCGCATTTTTCTGCGCCAACTCGAACTTAATATACTGCTCGAGCGCGTGTGGATCCGCGCCAACGATCCTCCGCCCATTCACAAAAATCGTGGGCGTGCTCTGAACCTCTAGGTCGCGTCCGTTGGCGATGCTCGCGTCCACGGCCGCCGCCGCAGCCGGCCCGGCCATGCAGGACTTAAAGGTGTCCAGGTTCAGGCCGGTCTGTCCGGCATAGTCGGTCATCTTCTGGTAGGCATTCCCGGCGGCTATCAGCTCCTGGTTGTCGTAGATCAGATCGTACATCTTCCAGAATGCCTGGGGATTCTGGGTGTAGGCGCAGCGGCCCGCCAAAGCCGCCGTCCGCGCCCAAGGGTGGATCTGCTCGAGGGGGTAGTCCATAAACACCAGCCGCACCTGCGGGTAATTGGGAAGCATCCCGCGTATCACGTCGTGCAAACTACGGCATACCGGGCACTCGAAGTCTGAATATTCCACCACGGTAACCACCGGGGCCTTGCCATCGCCCGTGAATGGCGCGTCCTTGGTATGCATCAAAGCGCGGGACTCCGCTAAAGGATCCTTGGTGAGGTCAGAAAGCTCCCCGCGGAACAGAAACTTTCCGTCTTTGCTGACATAAAACTTGCCGCTCTGCTCGTTCTCCTCAAGCTTGACGTTCACATCGCAGACCAACAATCCGGGAATGGGAGTGTCCTTGGGCTCGCTGACCTGCACCGCCACGTCCGGCCCAAACGCATAAAGATGCCGCAGGTAAGCTTCGAGCGTTTTCTGTATCTGCGCGCCCGTAGGAGCCGCGGCCCCCTGCTGCGCAGCCGCGCTCCCAGCCAACAGCCCCAGCAGCAGCGCCGCGGTCCACAAGACCCTCGCGCAATGTCCATATAAGGATGAACGCACGCAATCCTCCCCCGTTTACTCTGTTCTGCGACTTTTAGGGCGCAGCGTTAAAACTTTCGCTTCACGGCACAAACTTTTGCGCAATCGGAAACGGTCGCCCGAACCCGAACGCCCGCGAAGTAAGCTTTAACCCCGGCGCTGCCTGTTTACGTTTGTACTCGTTCCGATCCACCAGCAAGGCAATCTCGCGCACCAGTTTTAACTCAAAACCATATTTGGCAGCAATCTGCTCCGGGCACAGCAAATCCTCAATGTAAGCCTTCAGTATGCAATCGAGCACGGGGTAGGGCGGCAAGCTGTCTTCATCTTTCTGATTCGGCCGCAACTCCGCCGAGGGCAGCTTATCGATGGTCGCCTGGGGAATGACTTCCCGGCTACGCCCGTCCTTATGCTTTTCCCTGGAGTTGATCCAATGCGCCAGTTCATACACCATCTGCTTCGGCACGTCGGAAATCACGGCCAGCCCTCCGGCCATGTCGCCATACAAGGTGCAATAACCAACCGCCAGCTCGGATTTGTTCCCGGTGCTGAGCACCATCGAGCCAAACTTATTAGAAAGTGCCATCAAGTAGTTGCCGCGTACCCGCGCCTGCAGATTCTCTTCGGTGACGTCGGCAGCCCGGTCACCGAAGGCCGGCGCCAGCGCCTTCCGGTACGCGTCAAAAACATCGCTGATGGGCAACGTCAAACACGGGATGCCAAGCTGTTGGGCCACCGCCTGCGCATCGGTCTGGCTGCCTTCGGACGAAAACGGCCCGGGCATCGAAACGCCCAAAACGTTCTCCGCTCCCAGAGCATCCACGGCGATCGCGGCCACCACGGCCGAATCAATGCCGCCGCTCAGTCCGATCAACACCTTGCGGAAACCGCATTTGCGCACGTAATCGCGCGCTCCCGTCACCAGCGCCGCGTATGCGTAGGCAATCTCTTCACGCGGCTGCTCATGAATTTCGCCCTTCCCGGTAGCCGTGTCAAACAACACCAAATCCTGCTCGAAGGCCAGCGCCTGCGCCGCCACCTTGCCATCCGCCGTCAACGCCAGGCTCGCACCGTCAAAAACCAGGCTGTCGTTGCCGCCAAACTGGTTCACGTACACCACCGGCCGCTTGTGCCGCACGGCGGTCGAGCGCAGCATCTCAAAACGCAGGGCCCGCTTGTCCAAAGTGTAGGGCGAGGCCGAAATATTGAGAATGACCCCACTTCCCTTCGCAACGATCTCCGTAATCGGGTCGCGCTCGTACATCTGCTTCGGCCAGAATCCCACATCGTTCCAGGCGTCTTCGCAGATGGTAATTCCCAGCGTCTCGCCGGCGAAGGCAAGGGTATTTTGCGTTTCCGCCGGCTGAAAATAACGCGACTCGTCAAATACGTCGTAAGTCGGCAGCAGCATCTTGCTCTGCTCAAACGCCACAACCCCGTCGCGCAACAGCGCCGCAGAATTGGCCACCGACTTCCCGCGCCCGCTTACCGCGCTGGCAAATCCCACGATGGACGGCAGCGGCACGGTCGCCGCCAGCTTTTGCAATTCTTCGCGATTGCGCTGGATAAACGCCGGACGCTCGAGCAAATCCTGCGGCGGATAGCCGCACAAACAAAGTTCGGTGAACACCGCGAGATCCGCCCCGCGCGCCTTTGCCTGCGCTGCCATACTTAAGATGGTCGCTGCGTTTCCGGTGAAATCACCAATGGTGGGATTAAACTGCGCGAGGGCTATCTTCATGCTTGCTTCGCAGCATACGAGCCGTCTGGGGACATTGCGATCCTAGCGCTGAGAGGCTCGACGCCCATCAGGCATCACCTTTCAGTCTGACGCCGCACAAAACAAAGGCTCTTGAACGGTCCGCTCAAGAGCCTCGAGAATGCTTCCACCCGCGCGATAAACCTCTGCGCATCACGAACTTAAGACGCTGCCATCTTAAACGCTGAAGGAACTGCCGCAGCCGCAGGTGCTCTTGACGTTGGGGTTATTGAACTTGAAGCCCGCGCCTTCCACGGTCTCGATGTAATCAATTTCCACGCCATCGAGGTACATGGAACTCATCTGGTCCACGGCAACTTTGAGGCCGTCGAATTCCACCACGTCGTCGGCTTCGCCCGTCTGATTCTCAAACGCCATGTGGTACTGGAAACCCGAGCAACCGCCGCCCACCACGGCCACGCGCAAAGCCGTCGGCACCGGGGTCTGCATGCTCATGATTTCCTTGACCTTGCTCGTAGCAACAGGAGTTAAACTAATCATAATTCCATGGCCTCCGCTCGCGGTCAGTCGCCGCGACGCATTCCTACCCGACCAGTATAGCAAATCTCAAATCACTCTGCAGCGCGATGTGCTTTTTGAGTGCGGCAAACTTGACACCGCGCCGCTTTACGGTTGCAGGAGGGCCCCCTGACGCACCGCGGCCCAACCTCGTCCATCGCGGAACCCTTTCCTGGCGCGGGGCGATTGCCTTGGAGACCTGCGGCCTTCGCAGGGCCCTCGTCGCGCGGCGCGGCGAGAGTTTCTCGAGGACAACCCTCACAAGAAGGTCTTTCGACAACCTAAAACGCTTCGCCTACAATGGGAGGCCAACATGAGACACAAGGTCACGTTAATCGCAGGCGAAGGCATAGGCCCTGAAGTCGCCGCCGCCGTCCGTCGCATCCTCGAAGCTTCCGGCGTCCTGATCGATTGGGAAGAAATCCAGGGACGCACCGATAGCTCTCAGGACCAAGGTCAAGTCATCAACCAAGTTGCGGTCGAAGCAGTCCGCCGCAATCACGTGGCCCTCAAAGGCCCCATGGCCACGGCGATCGCCGGCGGCGCGCCCAGCGTCAACGTAGCCCTGCGCCGCACTCTCGACCTCTACTCCAATGTCCGACCGGTGAAGAATTTGCCGGGCGTGAGCTCGCGCTACGACAATGTCGACATCGTCCTTATCCGCGAGAATACCGAAGACCTTTACTCCGGGCTCGAGCATGAAGTCGTCCCTGGTGTGGTCGAAAGCCTGAAAATCATCACCGAACGCGCCTCCACGCGCATCGCCCGGTTCGCGTTCGAGTACGCCCGCAAATACGGTCGCAAGAAAATTCACGCCATCCACAAAGCCAACATCATGAAGCTCTCCGACGGACTATTCCTGAAATCCATCCGCGCTGTAGCCGAGCATCATCCGGAAACCGAATACAAGGAAATGATCGTCGACAACGCCTGCATGCAAATGGTTCTAAATCCGCAGCAATTCGACATGCTCCTGCTCCCCAATCTCTACGGCGACGTGATGAGCGATCTCTGCGCCGGCCTGGTAGGCGGCCTCGGCGTAGTCCCCAGCGCCAATATGGGGGACGAGTGCGCCATGTTCGAGGCCGTGCATGGCACTGCCCCGGACATAGCGGGCAAAGGTCTAGCGAATCCCACTGCGCTGCTGATGAGCAGCATTCTGATGCTCGATCACCTCGGCGAGCGCAGTGCCGCTCGCCGCGTTGAAGCGGCCCTTGACAAGGTCTACCGCGAAGGCAAACACCACACCCGCGACCTAGGTGGCACCGCCGGCACCAAAGAATTCACCGACGCCATCATCGGCGCACTCCAGCCCCAGTAGTTCCCTGCCGATCTCTCTCCCTGAGCAGGTGCAGCGCTGATTCGCGTGAAGCGGTTTCGCTTAAACGAGATGAGCGCGAAAATGCGAAGGCCGAATCGTCCTTCTCTAGAGGAGAGGTGTGGAAGCGCGGTCGACCCGGTACTGAAAGTAATGGAACAAGATGCTGGCCGGAGTTTAGGAGTTTTTCGCTTGACAGCGCTGCGAGACTTGGGTTATCAGCCTTGGTACACTCTCCCGTTTTCAGGTCCTGTTTGAAGAGTTGCGTAGAAGTTTGGAGACGTTGCGGTGGGCCGGTTGGCTGTCCTCAGCTGGTGCTGTGACCAACTATCTGCTCTCTGAACTTGCCAGGTTTTTCCACTAAGGAGCCCACACACATGTTACGAAGGCTGGTTTTTCTCGCAGTTTCTTCCCTGCTGTTCTGCTTTGCGGTGCCCGCGCGCGCCGACACGTTTAACGTCGTCGGGGCTGGAGCCCTGCCGGGTACCGCCGCCGATCTGACCGCAGACAATGTCACGCAAATCACCGGAACCATTCCAGATACAACGGACCCACTTTTGGGCGTCGAAATGTTCAAGCTCGATATCACGAACTACGTCGATTTTTCGGCGATCACAACCGGTGAGGCCTTTGGGATTACAGACACCGAACTGTTCCTGTTCGATTCCAGCGGCTTGGGCGTCTACGCCAATGACGACATCGACGGGGGCAACACGCTATCCTGCCTGCCCTCGGACGACGGCAGCAATCCCTGCCCGGCCACCCGGCCATCGGGCGTTGGTCCCACATCCGACGGCATCTACTACCTGGCCATCACGCGCTCGTCGAACATGCCGCTCAGCGTCAGCGGGGAGATGTTTACGATTTTCGATTCGACCGATGTGGTTGGACCGGACACAACCATGGGCGGAAACGATCCGATCACCGGTTGGGACGGAGGGGCGTTCACCAGTGCCGACACGGATTTGACGGGGTTCGACATTACGCTCACGGGCGTTTCCGCCGAAGTGCCGGAGCCGGGAGTCGTGATACTGCTGGCGGTAGGATTGTGTCTTCTCGTTTGGCGTACGCGACAGACGGCTGCTTGTGAAAACTCCCAGCCATAGCCAAATTGGTGGCATCCGCAAAACTAGTCCGAATTGGCGCGAAAGTATCAGTTACCCCCGGGGTGTATGCGAAGAGGCGTCTCAGGAGAGGTGTGCGATGAAGCGAATGGTGTGCGTCGTGTTCTGTTTCTTGCTGGCGGTTCAGGTGGCGAAGGCGCAAAAACATCTCCCCGCGGGACCGCCCGTCAATGTCCAAACGGCTAGTCCCGTGGCGCTGGCGAGTGGCCCACACGGTATCGCGGCAAGCTCCGCCAAGGGCCCGGTGCAACTCGGTATCAAACTGCAGGATCCTCCGCTCGTGGTGGCTGTGGGCGCCAACGCCAAGCAAAACGGCATCGCCATGAGCGACGCCCAGCAGCGCGCTTATCTGGCATCCATTAAACAGAAGCAGGACGCGGTCATGGCACAGGTCAAGGCCATGGGCGGCACCGAACTCGGGCGCGTCAGCAAGGGCCACAACGCGCTGATTGTCTCCGTTGACGCCAGCCACATCGCCGACATTCACGGCATCGAAGGCGTAATCGCGGTTCGCCCCGTCTCCGACCATGTGCTTTCGGACGCCACACCCACCCTGGCGGTGACCAATGCCTACATTGGTGCCACCACGGTACAGAACAACGGTGCTACCGGCGCTGGCGTGCGCGTGGCCATGCTCGATACTGGCATCGACTACACCCACTACAATCTCGGCGGTTCCGGAAAAATTTCCGATTATACCGCAGCCGCAGCCGTAGCTGCGGGCACGCCTCCACCCGCGCTCTTTCCGACCAGCAAAGTCATCGGTGGATACGATTTCACCGGCGAAGTGTGGCCTAACGGGCCCTTGGCTCCCGACCCCAATCCCCTCGATCTCAACGGTCACGGCTCGCACACGGCAGACATTCTTGGCGGGGCATCCACCGACGGCTTGCACAAGGGAGCGGCACCGGGCGCGCAACTCTACGCCGTAAAGGTGTGCAGCTCGGTTTCCTCCAGCTGCAGCGGCGTGGCCATTCTCGAGGGCATCGACTTTGCCCTGGATCCCAACAACACCGGAACGCTCAACGACGCCGTCGATATCATCAGCATGTCGATTGGCGGGTCTTTTGGTCAGCGCGAGGCGGACGACGGCGAAGCCTTCACCGACGTGGTGAATTTTGGCGTGGTCAGTGTTATTTCCGCCGGAAACGACGGCGATATTCCCTACATTCTTGCCGGCCCCGCGGCCACACCCGAAGTCCTGGCGCTGGCCGCGACCAACGCCGTCAATGCCTTCGGAATTCCACTGGTGGTGATCAGCCCGTCATCTATCGCCGGCACCTATTCAAATACCGCCACGCTCACGTTCGCGCCGATCACCTCCACAGTGACCTCCAATATCATTTATGTCGGGCGCGCCTGCCCGGCTTCCGGCTCGACTCCCGCCGATCCCCTGCTCG
>JBEKSZ010000126.1:0-16704 GCA_049516615.1 Candidatus Acidiferrum sp.
TTCCACATGCCTTTTCCCGACGGAACCTATTTGACCCAATGGCGCGACCTCGACCGTACCTGCGCGGAGTTTGCGAAATTCTCCAAAAAAGACGGCGAAGCCTATCGCCGCATGATCACCGAGTACGAAGTCGTCAAACCTCTCCTGAACGCCAACACCTTTACTCCTGTGGGTTTCGGAAAACCCCTCAACGATCGCCTCAACGAAGTCCCCCACGGAAAACTTTGGCAGCGACGCCTGGCCATGTCCGCATGGGAAATTCTGCGCGACACCTTTGAAGACGATCATTGCCGCGCCTTTATGACCGGCTGCCCCTATTCTCTGCAGCCTCTCCAGGATCCCATGACCGGCCGTGTTGCCTACATTCCGCTTCACCAGCAGCGCGAGAGCCGCCCGCTTCCCAAGGGTGGTTCCGGCGCTTTGACCGATTCCCTGACGCGGTTCATCGAGGCCCACAACGGCGTGCTGCTCCCCAATAAATGGGTCAAGCAGTTGATCGTCGAAAATGGCAAGTGCACCGGCGTCGAGTGCGAAGATGGCTCAAGCTACCGCGCCGAAAAAGCCGTTCTCTCTACCATTCACATTAAGCAACTCGTCGACATGGCCCCGCGCGATTTTTGGGGCCAGGATTTTATCGATGGCGTGGATACCTGGGAAGCCGGTCTAACGCTTTTCGCCACCAACTACGCAATGAAAGAACCACCGATATATGCCGTCGAAGGCGGGGTTCTTTCTCCTGTCCATTCCGGAATGATGGCCAGCGCCGACCGCGCCCTGCGTATGAGCGTCGACTATCTCAACGGCGACATCAACCTCGAGAGTCCTCCGCTACACGTTATCTGCTGCAGCCTCGCGGATCCCTCGCGCGCCCCCGCCGGTATGCACACTGTGAAAGTCGTCTCCTATCAGCCCTACTCTCTCAAGGAAGGCCCCATGCATTGGGACGCCATGAAGCAAAAAGTGTCCGACGCGAACTTAAAATACCTGCAAAAATTTTCACCCAATTTGACCGACGACAAAGTCTTGGCGCGCACCATAGAAAGTCCTCTCGATCTCGAGCGCATGAACCCGCACAACTGGCACGGTAGTTGCCATGCCGGCGCATCCAGCGCCTCGCAATCCGGCCCACTCCGCCCCATGCTCGGTTGGGCGCAACATCGCATGCCCATCCCCGGTCTGTATCAAACCGGGGCCACCACCCATCCCGGCGGGTCGGTGACCGGCGGGCCCGGCCGCAATGCCGCCACCGTGATGCTCAAGGATTTCGGTACCACCATCGAAGACGTTGTGAACAAGGCCTGAATTTGTGCACTGCGGTTCTAAATTGAGGCACGCCATGAAGAAAATATCCCGCCGCGGATTTGTGAAAGCGGCAGCACTCGCTCCGCTGGCCGCCGCTCCCTTCGCCAAGGCCGCGCAGACTCCCGGGAAAGACCGCTTCGACATTGTGGTTGCTGGCGGCGGCCACAACAGCCTGATTACCGCCGCTTACCTCGGCAAAGCCGGTTATCGCTGTCTCGTCTTGGAAGGCCGTCCCAAGCTAGGCGGTGGAGTAAAAACCGCACAACTGACTCTCCGCGGGTTCCACGAGGATGTGTGCTCCTCCGCGCATCCCTTCCTCCAGGACAATCCCATGATCCGCAACAACGAACTGCAACTTGCGGATTACGGCCTCGAATACATCGATCCCGATCCTATCTTTCACGTTCCATTTCTCGATGGCACTTATCTCACGCAGTGGCGCGATGTCGACCGCACCTGCGCGGAATTCGCCAAATTCTCCAGAAAAGACGGCGATGCCTACCGCCGCATGCTTGCCGAATTTGACGCCATCCGGCCCATCCTCATGTCCGCCAGCTTTACCCCCATCGGTTTTGGCAAGCCCCTCAACGACCAGCTGGCCACCCAACCGCGCGGCAAATTGTGGCAGCGCCGCCTCGCCATGTCGGCCTGGGAGATCATCCGCGACACGTTCGAAGACGAACACTGCCGCACCTTCATGGCCTACATGTCGCACTTGGCCGCCGAGCCTCCGGACGCTCCAACCACCGGTCGTCTGGCCTACGGCACCGCCCGCCAGCAACACACCGGTCGCCCCATTCCCAAAGGTGGCTCCGGCGCCTTGACACAAGCCCTGGGCCGTTGCATCGAAGCCCACGGAGGCGTGCTCCTCAGCAATAAATGGGTCAAGCGGCTGATCGTCGAAAACGGAAGGTGTACCGGCGTCGAATGCAGCGACGGCTCTTCCTACCGCGCCGAAAAAGCCGTGCTTTCCACCATGCACATCAAACATCTCGTCGACATGGCGCCGCGCGAGCTTTGGGGCCAGGATTTCATCGACGGCGTGGACACCTGGCAAGCGGAAAACGCCATGATCGTCGCTCACTACGCCACCACCGAACCTGTACGTTACCCTGTCGCGGGCGGCACCATTTCGCCGGTGGAATCGGGCCTCCTCTCAAACGCCCGCCGCGCGCTACGCTTTGGCTACGACGATGCCCGCGGCGAAATAAACCTCGAAGATCCACCGCTGCAAATCATTTGCTGCAGTGTTGCCGATCCCACGCGCGCACCTGCGGGCATGCACACGCTAAAAGTTACCGGCTGGCAGCCTTACGACTTGAAACAAGGCCCGCAACATTGGGACGACATTAAGTATCAAGTCGCCGACGCCAATCTGAAGTTTCTCCAAAAATATTCTCCCAACCTGAGCGACGATAAAATTCTCGCCCGTTTCGTTGAAAGCCCGCTCGATCTTGAACGCATGAATCCTCATTTTTGGCACGGCAGTGCTCACGCCGGAGCGCAAAGCGCCGCACAAGTTGGCGCTATGCGTCCTATGCCCGGTTGGGCGCAGCATCGCATGCCCATTGCAGGCCTCTATCAAACCGGAGCGACCACCCATCCCGGAGGTTCAGTTACCGGCGGTCCGGGACGCAACGCCGCCGTGGTCATGCTGAAAGATTTTGGTACGAGTATCGAAGCCGTGGTGAACGGCAAAGGCTGATCCCCATGATAACGACGAATCGCGTTGTAGTCCGCGAGGAGAGCTAAACATGAGAAGAGCGATACGTTTAACCGCGATCTCCGCCGCCAGTGCGCTGAGCGTTGCCGCCCTCGCAGTACCACTTTTCTTCGCCGCCTCGCGTGCCCGAGCTCAACAGCCCCACCCGCAAATCGCCAAGCCGGCCGTCCCGGACAATCCCAGTCCCCACCCCGCTCCGCAGCAGCCGATTCCGTACAGTCACAAGCAACATCTCGCCTTCGGTCTGGAATGCAAGAATTGCCACGGCAATCCGGAACCGGGAAAACTGATGACCTTCCCGGACACCGACAAATGCATGCAGTGCCACGTAACCATCGCCAAGGACAGACCGTCCATCCAAAAACTTACGGAATACGCGAAATCCAAACAGCCGATTCCGTGGGTCCGCGTTTACACCGTTCTTCCCGGCATTGCGTGGACCCACCGTCCTCATATTGAAGCCGGGGTAAAGTGCGAGACCTGCCATGGCCAGGTCCGTGAAATGGCAACTATGTCCGAAGTTACCAGCGTCGTAACCATGTATAGCTGTTTGAGCTGCCACGAAATGAATCACGCCAAAACCGCTTGTGATACCTGTCATAAAAACTGACCACCCGCGGTTTTCGCAGCCCTGGGGGAGATATGCCCGACCCGACCGAACTCGAGGTAAACGGCAGAAAATACCAGGTCCGCTATCCCGCCGATACTCCGCTCCTCTACGTTCTCCGCGATGACCTCGGCCTCACCGGCACCAAGTACGGCTGCGGGGAAGGGCAGTGCGGGGCCTGCACCGTGCTCATCGCCGGCGCCCCCCGCAGGTCCTGTCAGATTTCGCTCCGCGCCGCGGCGGCCAAGCCGATCACCACCATCGAGGGCCTTGAAAAAGACGGCCACCTCCATCCTGTGCAACAAGCCTTCCTCGACGCCGGAGCTTTTCAATGCGCCTATTGCACCTCCGGAATGATTATGAGTAGCGTCGGTCTCCTGCGCTCCAATCCGAAGCCCACTCGGCTGGAGATCGTCCAATTCTTGCAGGGAAATATCTGCCGCTGCGGATGCCACCCGCGCATTCTCGAAGCCGTAAGCAATGCCGCAATGGTCCTTGGGGAGCAGGGAGCATGAAGAGCAAGCTCGAAAATAACTACGTACTCGAGCCGGAGCGCTTCGAATTTCGCGCCGCACCCATGCACCAGTTCGCTCTCGAACGCCGTGAATTTTTCAAACTTCTCGGTGCCGGAATCGCTTTCTTCGTGGTCAGCAAAGTTTCGCTGGCGCAAGAGACCGCCCCCTCTCATGCCTTCCATAACGAAGAACTGCCCACGGAGATTAGCGCCTGGCTGCACATTGGCGAAGACGGCAGCGTCACCGGATTTACCGGCAAAGCCGAACTCGGCCAAAACATCCGCACCGCGTTGACCCAGACCGTTGCCGACGAACTGCACGTGCCCTTTGATAGCGTTCGCATGGTCATGGCCGATACCGCACTAAGCCCTTTCGACGCCGGCACTTTTGGCAGCCGCACCACGCCTACGCTCACTCCGCAGTTCCGGCGCATGGCCGCAGGCGCCCGCCAGTTGCTGATTGATGAAGCCGCAAAAGAATGGCGCGTTGCTGCGGCTGGTTTAGTCGCAGCCGAAGGCAGGGTCACCGATCCTGCTTCGGGCCGCTCCTTGCGCTACGCCGACCTCGCTGCCGGCAAAACACTTGCCCGGGACTTGCCGGTCGAAGAACCCGTCACCTCGCCTCGGGAATGGACGGTCGCCGGCAAACCCGTCGCAAAGGTCGAAGCCCGCACCTTCGTCACCGGACTGCACCAGTACACGCCGGACATGACCTTGCCCGGCATGCTTTACGGCAAAGTCCTGCGCCCGCCATCGTTTGCCGCCGTCATCGCCTCCTACGATGACAGCGCGGCTAAAGCCATGCCCGGCGTGATCGTCGTCCGCGATGGCGACTTTGTGGGCGCCGCCGCACTAACTGTGAACGAAGCGCAAGAAGCTCTGTCCGCGATCAAGATTCAATGGAAGCAAGTCCCGCAAATTTCCAGCCGCGAAATCTTCACGCACCTTAAACAGAACGCCTCCGCCAAGTCAGACAATCGCGGCCGTGAACAAAGAGGTTCCATCGAAGAAGGTCTCGCGGCGGGCGCGCACCGCCTCGACGCCACCTACAATGCGAACTACATCGCCCACGCTCCCCTTGAACCTCGCGCAGCTCTCGCACAATGGAGCGACGGAAAGCTGGTCCTCTGGACCGGAACGCAACGTCCCTTCGCTGTTCGCGACGAACTTGCCGACGCTTTCCACATCCCCGAAAGCAGCGTGCGGGTCATCGTCCCGGATACCGGTTCGGCGTACGGCGGCAAACACACCGGCGACCCCGCGCTTGAGGCGGCGCGTTTGGCGCACGCCGCCGGGCGTCCCGTGAAGTTGGTCTGGACGCGCGAAGAGGAGTTTACCTGGGGATACTTCCGGCCCGCCGGGGTGATTGAGGTCAAGAGCGCGATTGCTGCAGACGGCACGCTGACCGCTTGGGAGTTTCATAACTATCATTGCGGCGTTTCGGGAATCGAAACCCCCTATAACGTCGCAAATGTTCACACCGAATATCACGCCGTCCCGCTCGTCTTGCGCAGCGGTTCCTATCGCGGCCTCGCCGCTACCGCCAATCACTTCGCCCGCGAGACTCACATGGACGCACTGGCTCGGGTCGCCGGAATGGATCCACGCGAATTTCGACGGAAGAATTTGTCCGACACGCGCATGCTCGCGGTCATGGAAGCGGCGACGGAGTCATTCGGTTGGCCCCGCAAAAGATCGAAGGATGGGCAGGGCTTTGGCTTGGCCGTCGGTAACGAAAAAGGCAGCTACGTCGCCACCTGCGTCGAAATTGCCGTGGACAAGGCTTCCGGCGCAGTGCGCGTCGCAGAAGTGGTTGAAGCCTTCGAGTGCGGCGCCATCGTCAATCCCGACGGTTTGAAAAACCAGGTGGTCGGCGCGATCATTCAGGGGTTGGGCGGCGCGCTCTTTGAAGCCATCAGTTTTGAGAACGGCCGCATCTGCAATCCCCATTTTGCCACCTATCGCGTGCCGCGTTTCCGCGACATCCCAGAGATCGCAACACTGCTTCTCGACCGCAAAGACATTGCCTCTGCCGGCGCTGGCGAAACACCCATCATGGCCATCGCCCCGGCCATCGGCAACGCCATTTTCGACGTCACCGGCCGTCGCCTGAATACGCTTCCCTTGGCCCCGGACGGTCTCAAAGCTTGAGCGACCGAGGAATCTTCGAACGCGATTTTGCGAATCCCGCACGCGCACCGCGTAGGTAGGGCACTGCGCTTCTGTGGCAGAATGCCGTCATGTTCGAGCGACTGACCGATCGCAATGAATGGACATTCTTCGCCGCCCTGCCGAAGGCCGCGCCTCGTCTCGCCATCGCTTGGTGGGCAATCCTTCTGCTCAGAGGGATTTTGCCGGCGGCGTTCGCGATCGCCATGGGTGTGCTGGTCGGGGCGGTGCAACGCGGCGATTCTCTCCTCCATTCCCTTCTGCTTGCCGGCACTATTTTCGTGCTGCTCCAGGTGCTCAGCCCGATTCATCAGGCGCTCAGCGCCAACCTAGGGGACCGAACTGCCGCGTGGCTCTATGACCGACTCACGGAAGCCTGCGTCCGTCCGCCGGGCATGGGACACCTTGAGGATCCCGCTCTCACGAGCGATCTCGCCGTCGCGCGCGAGTTCGATCTCGGTATGACCGGGCCGCCGCTGTCGATCTCCATGGATTTCATCGCGAGTGGCATGGTTGAAATGATTGGCGGCCTTGCGTCCGCGGTTATTCTCGCAAGATACGCGTGGTGGGCGCCGATGGTCCTGGCGGGCGCGTGGATGGCAACACACTGGCTTCTGCGCGAGAGTGCAATCTGGTGGGACCGCAACACGGACGAAGTGCGTGCCGCGCAGAGAGACGCCGACTACGCCTACCGACTCGCCGTCGACCCCCCTGCGAGCAAGGAGTTGCGGCTGTTCGGACTTGGCCGCTGGACGATCGACCGTTTCGTCGCTAGACGCACACGGTTGCACGAGCTTCAATACGCAGCGACACGACTGCGCGAGCGTCCCGTGATTTGGAGCATGCTTCTGGTTATCTCGGCGAATGTCTTGGTGTTCTGGCGCTTGGCGAGCGGCGCCGTAGATGGCCGCATCAGCCTTGGGGAAGCTGTGGTCTACGTGCAGAGCGCCATCGGAGTATCCATGATCGCGTTTGGCGGTTTCAGTTGGGCGCTTGACGGAGCGGCCGCCCCGGTCGCCGCCGTGCTGCGACTCGAGCCGGCGATGCGTCCTGCCGGTGCACTGCGCTCTGGAGATCGCCTTGCGGACGCGACACCTGCCACGGAGATTCGTCTCCGCGACGTCACGTTTGGATACGGTTCGGGAGCACCCGTACTGGAGCATTTCGACCTAACGATTCCCGCTGGATCGTCGCTCGCCATCGTTGGACAGAACGGTGCGGGCAAGACGACGATCGCAAAACTGCTCTGCCGGTTGTACGATCCGCAGCTAGGTGCGATCGAGATTGACGGCGTCGACATTCGGGACTTCAATCTCACGTCGTGGCGCTCGCGCCTCGCAGCGGTGTTCCAGGACTTCATCCGTCTCGAGCTACCCCTGCGCGATAATGTTGCACCGGGAGGCGCGCACGACGATATTGTGCGCGCCGCGCTCGAGTCGGCCGGAGCAGGAGACTTGGCTGCGCTAGACACAGTGCTGGCTCGCGGATACGAGGGCGGCACAGATCTGTCGGGAGGTCAATGGCAGCGCATCGCACTTGCGCGAGCGTTAGTAGCCGTCAGGCTCGGCGCGGGCGTAGTGCTGCTCGATGAGCCGACGGCGCAACTCGATGTTCGCGGGGAAGCGGAAATTTTTGAGCGCCTGCTCGCTGCGACCCGGCACTGCACGACGATTTTGATCTCGCATCGCTTCTCCACGGTTCGCCACGCCGATCGTATCTGTGTTCTCGAGCGCGGGCGCGTTGTTGAACTTGGCACGCACGACGAACTGATGGGACTAGCGGGTCGCTATTGGACGATGTTCAATCTGCAGGCGCATCGTTTCCGGATTCCGGACGAGGAGGTGGGTGCGACCTATGACGTCCTCTCCTAGTCGAGATGGCGGGATTGAACCGCTGCCCCCGGCTCTGTCGTCGATGTGGCGCTTGTGCAAGCTGGGATATCGCCACGAGCCGCGCTTGATGATTGCGGCTTTCGTGCTGTCGCAACTCGCTGCACTGCCCGATGCGCTGCTTGCCTTGTGGCTGATGCTGCTGGGCAAGGGTGTCCTCGAACAGAGACCCGGCATGGTGTTAGGCGCGGCGATTGGCCTCGCCGTATCGACGGCTGCAACCTGGTTGCTGCGCACAATCAGCACACGGGTGCAGCGCCGTTTCCGCGACAAGGTAACGATTGCCCTAGAGTCGCACGTCGCGCAACTGCAAGCGTCGGTGGCCACAATCGCGCACCAGGAACGCCCCGAATATCTGGATCGAATATCCATGCTCCGCAACCAGGTGTTTGTTCTCGACCACATGTATATGTCGGTGTTTTCCACACTGGGGTGGATCCTGCGACTAGGCGTGACGATGGCGTTGCTGGCTTCGATTCACCCGGCGCTCCTCTTGCTGGTCGCGTTCGCGACGCCGACGGTCCTGACCTCGACGTGGCGGCCCGAAGTAGAGCGATCGGCGCAAGAACGTGGGGCGCAAAGCGGTCGGCTGGCGCGTCACCTGTTCACCATCGCGACGAGCGCACCGCCCGGGAAAGAAGTACGCGTCACGGGTATCGGAGAGCGCCTCGTTGCCCAGCGCCGAGCGGCCTGGCAGCGTTGGTATGGACCAGTGGCGAACGCCCGGTGGGCCTCTGCGCGGTGGCACGCGATGGCGTGGGCAATATTTGGTTTGGCTTATGTCGGAGCTGTTGTATTTGTGTCGTCCGAGCTTCGCGCACCCGCGAGCGCGGTGCTGCTGGTACTCGCCGCGGGTGCGCGGCTCTCAGCCTACATTGGTGCCACCGTAGGCGAGATTGGCTTCCTGCGCGGATTCTGGATGGACGGCTCGCGGCGGCTCGCATGGCTTGAGGACTACGCTTCGTCGGTGGCGGCGTCGGGCGATCTGCCGGTTCCGAACAATTTGCGCCGCGGAATCCGACTTGATCATGTCTCCTTCGCCTACCCCGGTACATTGCGTGTTGTACTTGACGACGTGTCGTTAATGTTGCCGGCAGGCGCGGTGGTCGCGATCGTGGGCGAGAACGGAGCCGGCAAGACAACCTTGGTCAAGCTACTGGCAAAGATGTACGAGCCGTCGCGCGGCTCGATCCTTGTGGACGATACCCCGCTGGCGCGCATGCCGGCGGGCGAGTGGCGGACGCGTTTGGCAGGCGCGTTCCAGGATTTTTTTCGATTCGAATTCCGCGCACGGGACACCGTAGGTTTGGGCGATATTCCCAGGCTGGACGACGAGCCTGCAGTGCGCGCGGCGCTCGAGCGGGCCGGTGCAGCGGATGTGGTCGGTCGTCTGGCATCGGGGCTTGAGACGCAACTCGGCCCGACATGGCCGGGCGGAGTCGAGTTATCTTTCGGTCAGTGGCAGAAACTAGCGCTGGCGCGAGGTTTTATGCGCGATCAGCCGCTGCTGCTCGTCCTGGATGAGCCGACTGCAGCGCTGGATGCGGAGACGGAACACGCGCTGTTTGAGCGTTATGCCGCTGCGGTGCGCGGCAATAGCGAGGGTGGAGGCGGCCGCATCACGATCCTCGTGTCACATCGTTTCTCAACCGTGCGCATGGCCGATTTGATTGTCGTGCTCGACGGAGCCAAACTCGTGGAGCTCGGCGCGCACGAGGAATTGATGGCCAAAGGCGGCCGGTACGCAGAGTTGTACGGCATCCAGGCCGCCGCCTACCGCTGACCTGTCAGCGGAATATGGTCGCGGGACCGATCTCAGGATCGACCTCGGTCATGAGCACAATCTTCCCATCCAAATCTTTCATGAGTGCCGCTACTTTGCCGCAACGCCGCAGCGCCCCATCCCGAATCCGATTGGCCTCACACGTGATTTGCACCCTTGCGCGCATAGACGAGCACAGGTCCATCATCGGCCGGTACTGTGCTTGGATCGGCCTTATTTCGTTTCTTTGAGCAGTTCCGTTCGGTACTTGGGAGCCAGTTCCATTACCTTCTTGAAAAACGCTGGTACCATCGTGGCATCCATTTGGGGAGGCAGAGTGGTACGTGTCGCGACCACTGTTCCAATCTCTTTGAAGAACTCCTCCTGGCCTGCCGGCGAGCAGATGCAAAGCATCCGGACCGGGTTCGAAGAGGCGTTATGGAATTGGTGAGGAGCATTCGCCGGAATATGGATCGTTTCTCCAGAGCGCACAGTACGCTGCTCTCCTCGGAAGGTAGCTTGCAGTTCGCCGTCGAGAAGAATAAAGCTTTCCTCGAAATCATGGCGATGCGGGGGAGGGCCGCCTCCGGGCGGAACGTGCATATCAATCAAGGTAAATTGACCCGCAGTATCTGTTCCGGACAGCAGGATGGTGTAGGTGTCACCCACCACCGCGAGATGCTGGGCATTGCCGTTATCCGGGTTTGCAACCACCAGATTCCGTCGTGTGTCATCGGCCGGAATCGCTGGCGTGCTCGGTATTGTAGACATTTCCTGCTCCTCTTTTGAAATTCCCTCTGTGACCTAACATTACGCTGCAGGTCGCTGATTTGCATTTCCGAAGATCGATGGGAGCAGAAATGCGCAGGATCGCCTGAATCTTCTCCATTCTAGCCAAATTGCGCGCGTTTAACTTCCCTCCGGTCCATGTTTTTTGGATGGCACTCGTGCTTCGACCCGTTTTTGAATATTTCTGATGCTGCGAACTCTTTGGAATTAAAGCGCCTCGCGAATTCAGACCGCCTGCCTGGTTGAATTTCACAGATGAGTTTTGAGTGAAGCGAACTTTCAATAAGTCAAAGAAAATACGCGAGAAGTTTTGGTCGGGGCGCCCGGACTCGAACCGGGGGCCTCCTGCGCCCAAGTCAGGCGTACGATCTCTTGGAAGTCCTTCCTTTTCAATCTTTATTTTGAAAACAAACGAGTTAGAAAAATATTTGATAGTGGCACGATGTACCGAAATGTGGCTCCGCATGCATCGAGTCCCCTGGATTTTCACCATAGCGAAGAAGAGGCGAAAGCGACACGTGAGTCCAAATCCCATCGTCGAATCTCAGCCCATTTGCGTCGCCAAACATCGAACCGCGGACTCTGTTAATTCTGTCCTCTTTGGGGTAGAATAAGTGAATGAATATTACAGAATACACTCCGGCGCAAGCTTCGGCTGTTGCGAATCTGCCGCTTCCCGCCGTTCACAAGCTTATCGAACGGCGCCTCATTCGACCGCGTCGCCTCCGCACAGGCCGTTCCATCCAGCGAATGCTCAGTCGTGGGCAAGTGCTGTATCTGCGTCTCGAGGCGGAAGGTGTGCGGCTCTTGCCGCTTGCCGCTCGCCGTGCAATCGCCAAGAAGATTGAATCGTCTCCTGAAGTTGACGCGGTGGTTCTTACCGAGGGCTCAGCCGTGGTCATTCAAGTGAAGTCCGTGCGGCTAGAACTCGACCTAGACCTGAGGAAACTTGAGAGAGCAGAGAACATGATTGTTTTCGACCCTGAGATTATGCGTGGTACCCCCGTGTATCGTGGGACGCGCATCCCCGTCGAACTGATTGCCGATATGTTGAGCCAAGGAGCGAACCTAGAGGAGATTCTCGAAGGCTACCCCGCTCTGGACCGAGAGAAGGTGGAGCTTGCCCCGCTTTACGTCCAAGCCTTCCCGCGACGCGGCCGTCCGGTTTCTCGCCCTTGGGCAAAGCGAAGGCCCATTCGTGCAACACGGCATGGCCGCGCTCTTGCGGGGTGACAGTGAAGCTCCTGATCGATGAATGCCTGCATACATCCTTGGTCCAAGTAGCGCACGCGGCGGGGCACCTGGCAGATCATGTCAATTATCTCGGGCCCGGCAGTTCGAAAGACTGGGAACTCATGGCCACCATCCGCGCTCAGGACTACACGTTTGTAACCAACAATCGCTCCGATTTCCTTTCTACATGGACAAGAACCGTTGCACGCGGGAGTGATCATTATTGTTCCCAACGTTATGCCGGCTCGCCAACGAGAACTCTTCACTGCGGCGCTCAAACACATTGGCTCGCGGGATCTGACCAATACTGTGGTCGAGGCGAAATACGTTCGAAATCAGATCGAATGTTCTGAATACGCCCTACCTAAAACCGCTGAATCAGACGGGAAATGACCCGCCTCTTTCTTGCACCTCTGAGCCGTCGTCGGAAGGACAATCTCTTTTCTTCGGCGGACGTCCATTCGCAGAGCGGATCTCCTCACGGATAGCTGATCAAATAGCCGCTAAATCCAAACACGCAGGCGGTGTTGCCGGTGGAGTCGGTGAGGATGGTGTCGAACCTGAGGGTCGAGCCAGGATCCGCGTAGTAGGTCAAAGCCTGGTTCGTGCCGTAGTCGGGAGCACCGGTGAAGACATCGGTACCTTGATTGAAGAGCGTTAAATCGTGTGGGACCGCAACGCCGTTGGTGGTCACGGTGAAATAGGTGTCGGCGGTGGAATTACCCGAGGGCGTTTGACAGCGAACCTCCGCCTGTTGAACCACGAGACGGTCGGTCGCGGGGACGGTATAGTCTGGGCTACAACCAAGATCCCCTGCTTCGTGGTCGGAGCTACGAAGATTGCAGGCCGCGTACACCAGGGTGGCGCGGCCAGGATTATCTGCATCGCGGATCAAGGTGGCGACCACGGCTCGAACCGTTTTCGGCGCCGCTAGCATCAGTACAACGACGACTACGACCACCGCCCCAGCGCCCATCAACAACCTTTTTGCGAATTGCATTTTGTTCCTCCTTGAGTGTCTCGTTCCTGGTACTTCGTCGGCGGGACGGACCGTAACAGAGCGGATTTCCTCACGGGTAGCTGATTAAGTAGCCGCTGAATTGCATGGTGCAAACGGTGCTTCCCGTCGTGTCGGCGGTATAGCCGGAGAAGACAAGAGTCGAGCCCGGATCAGCAAAGTAGTTTACTGATTGACTACCTGCCAGGGATATAGCGTTAACGAACTCGGCGTCCACACCTTGATCGACCAGCGTAATATTGTGGGGGACCGGCGGAGACGCATTTCCCGGTTCCACGATAAACTTTGGGTGAACCACCGAGTTTCCCGGGAGCGTGAAGCAGTTAGTGTCCACTTGCTGGATCACCAGGCGGTCCCCTGCGGGGACCGTGTAAAAGGGGGAGCAGTTGAGGAAGGTTGCGAAGCCACTCTGACTTGTGGCGGTGCAATCCGCGCTCACCTGCGTGGCCCGGCCCGGATTGTCTGCATCGCGGATCAACGTGGCGACCACGGCTCGCGCTGTTTTTGGCGACACTAGCATCATCAAAACTGCCACCAAGACCACCGCCGCCGCACCCATCAACAACCTTTTTGCGAATTGCATGGTAGTTTCTCCTTTACTTGGTCAATCGGTTTCCGTTGGTATGGGACGTCGCTGTCGCTCCGGCTCATACCGATGCGCTTCGCTATTCGCTGGGGAGCGACGGCGAGAACGAAACGACGGAGAAGCTTTGAAAGTACCCGCGCGTGCTACGCGATGCGCGGCTTGGCGCCGTACAGGCGACCAACCGCCACACCTAACAAACCCATCGCGAGAAGAACCATCGTCGTGGGCCCTGGAGTTGCCGTGACCGTGCTAGAGGTGGTGACATCAAGCGCATACGCACCCGAAGAATTTGGACAGTTGGTGTTGCCGTTAGCGAGGTTGCAGAACACCTCCCGTAAAGTCCGTGAAACCTTCACCCAGCGTGCCGTTATCGAATGCCGCGTTGGCAATGTATTGGCCATCGCTCAGAACCACGGTATAGGTTCCCGCCGCCAGCGAAGCGAGGGACATGGTGATATCGCCACATGTAGGGCCAGCGAAATCGACCAGGCCCGCTGGCGGGCAACCCATGACGCTCGAATAATTTCCGAGATCCAGGGAGGTGCCGTAGGGATTGCCCATTCCGTCTTTAAGGAGCGTTGCGCTGACGCCGGCACCCGAGAAAATTGCCAAGAACGGGTCGGTGCCGCCCGCAGCGATCGCTGTCCCGGAAGCGTTAGTACCGCCGCCGAATCCATAGGTCTGTAGCAACAGATCGTCACCGGCAGCCACCGTCAATGTCGTCTCGAAAACAGAACTGGACGATGCCAGCGTTCCGATGAAAGAGTCTGTGGAAACGGTGTCCGCCAGAACCGGGGGAACTCCATCGATAAAGACTGCGGCTAGCGCGGCCAGCGCTAAAAATCTGAGCAGAGCAGTTCCTTGTGTGTGCATTTCGAAAACCCCTTTTTCCGCCTGGTTCAACTTACCGTTTGTTGCAGCCGTAAGCCGCGAGGGAAATCGCAGTGGACTGCTTGGCAAGGGGAATCATTCAGTTTGTGAGCCTTAGATGGCAATGGAATGGAGGCGATATCTAGCGGACATGGATCTGACATGGCAACTTGAAGAGATGATTGAAGTTGCAGAGAAACTGCGTGGGGATGGTCTTGGAACGCGCCAGTCGCACAGTAGTGCTACAATCTGCCGCGTGGAAGGTGCCTTTGTCAGTTCTGGACTCATCGTCAATGATCGTCCGCTTCGGGCCGTTCGAGCTCGATTCCTCCACCGGTGAATTGCGAAAACATGGGCTCAAAATCAGGCTTCAGGGGCAACGGATAAAGATTCTGGCGTTGCTACTGGCCCGGCCCGGCGTGATAGTTACACGCGAAGAATTGCAGCGAACACTGTGGCCTGATAACACCTTCGTCGATTTTGAGAACAGCCTAAATGCCGCCGTAAAGCGTTGTAGACATCCGATCACAACAATGCTGCAAAAATGTCTTTTTGGGGGAACTCGAAAAATCATCGTGAGAGCTCCTGTTGAATTTTCCGGGCACCGTCGGTGCTATGGCAACCAAGGCGGGCTGACGATGAAGCTTACGTCGTCGGCCCAAAGCGCCGTGGTGTTCCAAGACTTTGTGCCGTCGCCGTCCTTGGCGATATAAAGCTTGCCGTAGTAGTGGCGAATGTATTTCGTTGCGTCATTCACCGAGCGAAACGAATTTCCCTTCCCGTTCTTCCCCGGCTGCGGACAGAATGTTGCGTCAGCCCGATTCTGAGCTGTGCCGTCGAACGGTTGTACACGCAGAGCAACGTTCTGCCGCCGCAAGAAGTCGCCGGGATTGTTTCGCGACTCAAAGGAGAGGCATGCGTTATCTGCTAGGCCGCGGCGGACGATCCAAGTTGAGTTGCCCTTGTCCTGCTCGACGCTGCTCGAGGTGATCGGCGCGATGACCGCGGCGCCATTCTGGTTACGGACATAGTCTCCGGTGCAGCACGGCGTGGTCGCTTCGAGCGAGATTTCCGATCCCGGTGTCAGCGTTCCAGATAGACCAGTGGGCGCGCCATAGCCGACCGCGACAATGTTGGACTGGACAGCGTTATCGGCGCTGTCGGCCGGAAAACCGGTCGTCATCACGCCTTCGAAGAAGGAGCCTGCGGAGGCATGGCTATTATCTCCGCCTATGCCGAGGATGATCGCGCCCTCTTGACGCATTGGCGCATATCCGCTCGGAAGGACGCCTGAATAGATCGTGTAGAGCCCGCCCGACCGGGCGTCGCCCCACTTCAAAGCAAACCTCGTCTGGCCATTGTTCTTCAACCATGCGGATAGGAAGGGACGTGGCCCACCGCTGAGGCTCGCAGCCGGATTGCAGCTTCGCTGGTTCCAGTCGAAGATTCCGTTCTCTAAGTCGGCGTGCACGCCGGGCTCGGGTCCGCTATGGCAGGTGGGCCAAGCCAAATTTCTACTTACGTTGACCGTATCCATGTGGCCGGCGCCGGTGTCTGTGGCGCTCGTCTCTGCATTGCCATAGTCGAAACAGCACCCCGAATTGAAATGGGTGCCAGAAGAGACCATGTACATGCCTTCTGGTTTTCCTTTGACGGCAACGCCCGATGGGCCGTTGTTCCGGTAACCCATTCCCGGCGAAATCGACACACCATAGACTGAGTGACCGCCTGCGGTGACGGGCAACGCGTCGGCCGCGGCGCCAAGGTCGGAACCGTTGGCGCCGGGTCCTTTGTAACGGCCGCCGGAGGAGATGGCGAGGTCGTTGTGCTCGGGCGACTGATCGTAAATTTTCGTGATGATGCAGGTGGTGTTAGTGCAGAAGGCATCTTGCGCCACAGCGTTGGCGTAGCCATCCGAAAGCAAGCCGATGTTTTGGGTGGCGTTATCGGAAGCTCTCTGCACCTGATACAGTGCGCCGGTATATTTAGCGTATAGCGATCGCACCGTACTATGCGCGGCGACGCATGGCGTATTCGCGGCCGCGTAGATGTCGCAGGGTCTTTGTTTAGCAATCTCGGAATGTGCGACACGAAGGCCGATCAAGCTCCCAGCCAGCAAAGCGGCGGAGATCGCCATGGCAGCGCGCACTCTGTTTAGCCGCAATAAGGATAGGCATAGGCCCATGATTTATTGAACTTCCTCCCGTGACCCATCGAAGTGTCTTTGAGCAGAATGTTGAAC
>JBEKSZ010000127.1:0-16598 GCA_049516615.1 Candidatus Acidiferrum sp.
AGAAAAGTTCGTGGTCATTTTTGGACCAGCGGGGCTCGACGCCGCCGTCGGTCGAAATTTGCCATTTGCCGCCGGGGCCGGGAAAAGGTACGACGTAGATTTGCGGAGCACCGGAGTCCGCAGAGCTGAAGGCCACCCATCGGCCGTCGGGCGAAAACTGCGGGTCGGGCAGGTTGACGGCGGTGACGCGCGTGTCATCGCGGAAGCGTTGCGGGGCTGCGGGCTGACCGTTATCGCCGAGGCGCAGAGTCCACATATCGCAGCAGCCCCCGCCCTTTTGCGAGTTGCGTTCGAACACCAGCGTTTTGCCATCGGGAGACCAAGACGCCGGGTAAGAGCTGAGGGGATCGTTGGGAGTAAGTTGTTCTTCGCCGCCCGAGCCGTCCGCGCGCACGCGGTAGATGGTCTCGGCGACGCCCGAGTGCGCGCCTCCGGAGTAGGAATAGGTGAGGTACTGGCCATCGGGCGACCAGATAGGGAAATTGGCGGAGCCGGATTTTAAAGTGATCGGCGTGGTGGTCCCGCGGACCAGGTCGTAAACCCAGATGCCGCCGACGGCACGCTCGAAGGCAATTTTTTTCCCATCGGGAGAGACGCGCGAAGATGTGGAGTCCGGCGAGCCTTTGACCAACACCGTGCCGTTCCCCTGACGATCCAGTAGCGCGACGTTGAGATTTTCTTTATTGGCGGAGCCGGACATGTAGACCGCCGTGCCATTCTCCGCGACGGCGAATTGCACGCCGCCGTTGGAGATGTCCGAGTCGACATTTTGCAGCACGGGGATGGCGGGGCCCGTGAGCTTTAGCGCTTTCAGGTCGAAGGGCGCGACAAAGCAGGTGCCTTGGGAGAAATAGGCGAAATATCCTCCGGCGAGATAGCGGCCGAACGTGGCGTTCTCGACGAGGACTTTCGCTTGGCCGGTGGCGAGGTCTGCGGCTTGCACGGAGGCTTGGCCGAAAAAATTGTTATTGCTGGAGGCGGTGAACAGGAAGGATTTGCCGTCCGGGAGGAACTGCGGCCAGCGATGAGTGGTTTCAAGGCGCCTGGAGTCGAGATGGGTGACTTGTTGGGGAGCGCCGCCGGACGCGGGGATCCGGTAGAGGGGACTGGTAAAAGCGGTGGTGAACACGATGGTGTCGTCCTCGTTCCAGGCGCCGCCGCGCGAGCCCGGAGCGGTGGCCAAGTCGACGGGAGCGCCGCCGTGGACGGATACCTTTTTGAGTTTGCCGTCGGCGAAGAAGCCGAGCCACTGGCCATCTGGAGAAAAGAATGGCGCGGCGGCAAGAGTAGCGCTTTGCAGAGCGACGGGCGAAGGCTGACCCAATTCGCGGATGTAGAGCTGGCCCGTATCCGTGTTCAGTTGGTGGGCCACATAGGCCATGCGCGAGCCATCGGGAGAGATGGCGAACGCGGGGCCGTTGATCAGGGCGAGTTTCTGGTCCGCTGGGATAGCAAGGGTGAGGCTGATGGGCTTTTGCGCAGAGGAATTTGAGGATGTGCGAAGAACGAGGATGGCGGCCAGAAGCCCCAGGCCCAAGAGCGCTGCAATGCTCCAGGGCAAAAGGCTGCGCCAGGCGGGAAGGGGAGCTTGCGCGGGCGCCATATTCGCCGTGGCCGACGGTTCCGGCGCGCCGGAGAGAACTTCGTCGATCGCGATGCGCGCATCGCCGATGGCTTGCAAGCGCTGGCGAAGATCTTTTTGCAGGCAGCGCTGGACGAGGACGCGGAGGCGGCCGGGGGTGCTGGCGGGAAGCAGGGACCAGTCTGGGGGATCTTTGATGACCGCGGCTAGCGTGTCGGAAACAGTTTCGCCGCTGAAGGGCATCTTGCCGGTGAGCATTTCGTAAAGGACGCAGCCGAAGGCCCAGATGTCCGCGCGGCGGTCGGCGGATTTACCCCGGGCTTGCTCGGGGGACATGTAGGCGGCGGTGCCGATGATGATGCCGGCTTGCGTGGCCATGCGGGTCATGGTGGGAGAGCTGCCGATGTCGGCGGCCGCCGGTTCGTTTTCAAGGGCTTTGGCGAGGCCGAAGTCGAGAATTTTTACGGTGTCCTCGGGTGTGACCTTCAAATTGGCAGGTTTGAGGTCGCGATGAACGATGCCGCGTTCATGGGCATACTCGAGGGCTTCGCAGATTTGTTTGGCGATGGGCAGGGCTTCAGGCGTGGGGATGGGTCCGGATCGGACGCGGTCGGCGAGGGTGGGACCTTCGACGAGTTCCATGACGAGCGCGTGGTTGGCGTCGGAATCTTCAAAGCCATAGATGGCGGCGATGTTGGGGTGGTTGAGGGCGGCGAGGAGGGTGGCTTCGCGGCGGAAGCGGGCCAGGCGCTCGGGGTCGCGGGCGACGCCTTCGGGCAGAACCTTCAGCGCGACCTGGCGGCCGAGTTTGCCGTCACGGGAGCGATAGACTTCGCCCATACCGCCGACGCCGAGCAGCGAATTTATTCATAGATCCCAATTTTGGTCCCGGAACGAAGCGGCATGGGCTGGGAAATTATAGGGCGGATGGGCGGCGTGTGGGGAAGAAATTACCAGCCTGCTCGCTCCTGGAACGGGGTGAAAGGGGCCGGGCTCCCGAGCCGGCCGCGATGGAGCGCCCGATGGCGCGGAGGACTTTCAAGGAGACCACGGTCTCTAGTTTTGTCGCATACCCTACATAGGCGCCAAGAGCTAACGGGGATGGTATAAGTCTCAAGAGGAATCTGGCGGCGTGCCAATGCCCTGGGTCTCGCTTCCGTTTCCGCGTGGTGAAACAAAACTCGGCAGAAAGGCAGGCATGTCCAAAAGAAATCTCGCGGTGGTCCGCCCGGGAGAGCGCACGAACCCCCAGGGAAAGCCGGTCAGCAACCGAATCCTGTTGGCGCTTCCGGACGACGTATTCCGGTCCCTCCGCCCAGCGCTGGAATTTCTGGCAATGCCGCATCATCGAATTCTTTACGAGCCGAATCGCAAAATGGAGTTCGCTTATTTTCCGAATAAGGGTCTGATCTCCCTGGTGATTGTCATGGCGGACGGCAAGACGGTGGAAGTGGCGGTTTTGGGACGCGAAGGAGTGGCCGGAGTGCCCGCAATCTTTGGCTTGAGAAAAAGCCCGATTCGCGAGGTGGTGCAAATCGCAGGAGACGGTTTCCGAGTCCGCGCCAGCGCGCTGCAACGCATTCTGGAATCTTCGCCGTGTTTGCGAGAGGTGCTGGGGCGCTATTCCGTCGTCCTGGCAATGCAGATTTCCCAGACCGCGGCTTGTAACCGGCTGCACGACCTCGAACAGCGATTGGCGAGATGGCTGCTTATGGCGCAGGACCGGGTGGATACGGGATGTGTGGAGATGACCCACGACTTCCTGGCAACCATGCTGGGGACCGACAGGCCAAGTGTCAGTGTGGCGGCTGCGAATCTGCAGCGGAAAGAGATCATCGACTACACGAGAGGCTCGGTTCAGATTCTGAACCGCAAGGAGCTCGAAAAATCGGCCTGCGAGTGCTACGAGATGATTCAGCAGTTCAACGGCGAGATTAACCTGAAATGAGGAGCTATGATCCCCCCGTTCGATATTTTTCGGATTGCACAGGACAATCAACCTCTGTGGGTCGAACCTGCAAGTACGCTTGAGGATGCCCGGGCGCGCGTTGTGGAGTTAGGGGAGTTATACCCGGGCGAGTACTTCATCTTCAGTCAGCAAACCGGTCATCGAATCGCGATGACGGTAGGATCGCCGGAAAAGCCTTTGAAGTAAATAAAACCACCCGATCTCGGCAAATCGCGCGGCTTCTGGCGGCGGTCATCGCAGCTTCAGCCGGAGCGCTCCGGTCAGCGAGGTGCGGCCCGCGGAGGTTGGGGGACGGGCAGGCAGGGCAATGAGCGGCGGGCTCGCGCCTGAGGAGCGACAGGGCGTGTTACAATGCCGGGCTTGGGACGGAGCAAGTACAGGTATGTCTGAAACGATTCCTACGCCTGGAGCGGGTGAAGCGGTGCTGGAGGTGGTGTCGCCCGACGGGGCGCGGAGATACGCGCGCGTGGTGCAGAGCCCGTTCATGATCGGGCGCGGGGCGGAGACCGGCAACCACCTGCAGCTTTCCGACCGGCGGATATCGCGCGAGTGTGCGGCAATCATCGTCGAAGGCAATAAATTTCATCTCGAAGATCGCGGGCAGCGGCGCGGACTGTTCGTCAACAACGAAAAGTGCGAGAGCCGGGAGCTGAAAGACGGCGACATCATTACGTTTGGCCTAGAGGACTCATACGAAATTGTGTTTCGCGCGTCTTCGGGAGCCAGCGAAGAGGATCTGCCGCATTTGCTGACGCGGATTGAAACCATCACCAGCTCGGAACCGGGGAGCGGAAGCAGCGGCGGGGGGCTGCGCAAGCTCAACATGCTGCTGGAGGCTTCGAAACTACTGCATTCGCAGCTGCCGCTCGATGCCGTGCTGGGGACCATGCTCGATCACGCGGTGTCGGTTACGGATGCGGATCGCGGCTTGTTGCTCGAGGCGGATGCCGCGGGGAAATTGCAGGTGCGTTATGCGCGGCGCGCGGGCGGGATGCGGTTGCCGCCCGAGAGCCTGACGCCGAGCCAGACAGCCATTCAATTGGCGCTGCGGCAAGCCAGCCCGGTGATTACCGAAGACGTGGCCCAGGCGGACATGGATTTGCAGGTGGCGCAGAGCATTGTGGCGCAGCGGTTACGTTCCGTGGTGGTGATACCGCTGTACGCGATGTCGCGGGCGAACACGGATGAGTCCATGGTCAACGTGCAGCGCGGGCAATCCCTGGGCGTCATTTATCTGGACTCGCGGCGGCCGGCGGCGTTTTCGAAATTGGACCGGCAGATCCTCGATGCGCTGGCGGCCGACGCTGCCAGCATTCTGGATAATGCGCGCCTGGTCGAACGCGAACGCGAACGGCAGCGCATGGAGCAGGAAATCAATATTGCCCGGGACATTCAGCAGGCGCTGCTGCCCAAGGATTTTCGCGAGTTTCCGCACCTTTCTGTGCGTGGAATCAATTTTCCGTGTTTGTCGGTCGGGGGGGATTATTTTGATGTGTTCCCGCTGTCGGACAACCGCACGGCGTTCTTGATCGCGGACGTTTCGGGCAAAGGCTTGGGCGCGGCGCTGCTGACGACGATGCTGCAAGGCGCGCTTTCAGCCATGACCCTCGGCACGGATCCGGCGCTGGTGTTCAATCACGTAAATAAGTTCCTGTGCAGTCACGCGGAAGTCGGGCGCTACGCGACGATGTTTTTCGGCATTCTCGATCAAGAGGGGCATTTAGAATTTATCAATGCGGGGCATCCTTCGCCGATTTTGCTGCGCAAGGGCGTGGCCGAAGAAGCGTTCGCGGAGGGATCGTTTCCGGTGGGTTTGGTGCCGGAGGCGGAATATACGGCGGTGTGTTTGAAGCTGGAGCCGGGCGATACGATGGTTTTGTTCAGCGACGGGGTCACCGAAGCGATGGACCCGGCCGAAGAGCTGTATGGCGTGCCGCGCCTGCGCGAATTGTTGAATGGGCGACTGGAATGTCCGCTGGAGGATTTGCAGAAGTGCGTGCTGGAGTCCGTAGAGACGTTTACGCGCGGAGCCAGCCAAGCGGACGATTTGACGCTGCTGATTGTGCGCTATCGCGCGACGGCGGCGAACGGCGGGCAGGATACGGATACCAATTTGCCGGCGACGAACGCGGCGTCGCTGTCGGCCTAGAGTCAAGCAAGCAAGCGATTTAATCGGAGCTCGTGCAATGCGCAGCCGAACTCCGAAACGCTCTGGCGCAGTTTTCGCGAGAGCGGATGCCATCCGGCTCGGCAAATCGACAGGCCGCCTTTCAGGCTACATTCCTTCAAGGCCAGACTCCATATCGGCAACGTAGCGGGCCAAGTCTCGCGGCGATGATTTTCGCCGATCCCCAATTAGGCACCAAGCAAAGCCCGATTTAGCGATTGTCGGCCAGGCAAGGCCTACAGGTCGCGGAGGGCTTGGGCTACCGGGAGTCGGGCGGCGCGGATGGCCGGGAACATGCCGCCGAGGATGCCCATCACCAGCGCAAACAGGACGCCAAGCAGCAAAAGATCCAGCGTTATTTTAAAGGCGAAGGCCAGGTTCGAGAAGGTTTGAAAATTCATTGTGCTGGTCGTGAAGCCGTTCAGGGGCAGAACGAACAAGCAGCCCAGGATACCGCCCACAAAGGAAATCAGCAGGGCTTCAAAGAGAAAGGACAGGATGACGTTGAAGCTGGTGAAGCCCAAGGCGCGCATGGTGGCGATTTCGCGGCCGCGTTCGGCGACCGCCGAATACATGGTGTTTAGCGCACCGAAAACGGCACCTATGGCCATGACCGCGGCGACCAGTCCGCCGAGGACGGTAATCAGTGTGGTCATGGTGGTGGACTGCTTGGCGTAATAATCGATTTCCCGGGTGACGTCGAGATTCAGGCGCGGGTCGGAAGTGATGGCGGCCTTGAATTGCGAGAAACTTTCCGGAGAGTCGAGATGGACGGTGACGGACTGGAAAATATTGTCGGGGCGCTTGAGGACGTCGTTGAGGATTTTGGAATCAGTCCAAATTTCGGAATCGAAGGCTGAGCCGCCGGCATCGAAGATGCCCACAACTTTCCAGTGCCCGCCGGCCATGTCAATGGTGTTCCCCAGTGTGAGTCCAGAGTAGGTTTTGGAGGCGTTTTTTCCAACGACAAGCTCGCTAAGACCGGGATTGAACATCCGGCCCGCAATCACCTTAACGAAGGTGCGGATGCGCAGGACGTTGGGGGAAACTCCGCGGATCTGCACGTTGGCATCCGTGCCCGTGCTAACCAGCGGGATCGGCACGACCCCGACGACTTCCTGGGTGATGAGCGGGCCGGCGGCATCGCGCGCAATGCCCGGGGCATCCTGCACGATCTTTACAGAATCGAGCGTTACGCCGCCCATCATTTCCGAGGGCGAGCCGGCACGGAGCAGCAGAGCGTTGCCGGGAGATCCTGAGGCTACCAGAGTGGACTTGAAACCGTGCGCGAGCGAGAGCATGGCAACGAAGACGCCTACCGTGCCGGCGATTCCGAGAATGGCGACGATGGTGGAAGTCCAGCGCGCGCGAATGCTGCGAAAATTGTAGGAGACCGGGACGTTGCCAATCAGAGGAGCCAATAGACCGGCAAGGATCCCGCCGACGACAACCAGAACGAAGATGGCTGCGACGGTTACGAGTAAACCACCCAATAGTTTGCCGGCCATTCTCAGACTCTCCGAAGCGCGGTGACCACGCGCATGCGCATCGCGCCGATACCGGGCAGAAGACCGCTAATAAATCCCACGAGCAAAGCGGTGACTAGGCCGAGAATGAGGACGGATTTGGCGAGAACCAGCGCCGGGAGCAGTCCGTTCAAAGCGCGGGCGAGAACGGGAATCATGGCATAGGCGAGGCCCAGTCCCATCAGACCACCCACGAGAGAAATGACCATCGATTCCCCGAGTACGAACAGGAGCACGGCGAGGTCGGAAAATCCGATGGCTTTGAGGACGGCCAGCTCGCCCGTGCGCTCGCGGACGGCTATGGCCATGGTGTTGCCGGTGACGAGGAGCAGGGTGAAGAAAACGACGGAGCCGATGGCCAGGATGAGAAAGCTTATATTGCCGAACTGCTTGACCCAGCTGGCGGCAAAGGCGGATTCCGTTTGCGTCTTGGTTTCGTTGGGGGAGTTGGCAAACTGATCGTCGATAGACTTGGCGACGGGCACGGCATCGTCAACGCTGGCGACGCGCAGTGTGTACCAGCCGATTTGCCCCTTGAGGCGGTCGGGAACCTTTTCTTCGAAATAGTCCCACTGAAACCAAAACTGCGTCTCATCGTCCTTGGGATCTTTGCCGTGATAGATGCCCACCAGATTGAACTCCCAACTGCCACCGCCGTAGAGAGTGGTCTTAATGGGAATGCGCTCGCCGATTTTCCAATGATATTTTTCGGCGGTGGCGGCACCGGCGATAGCGCCCTGACGATCCTTCAAGAAGGCATTCCACTGGTCATCGGGAACGATGAGTTCGGGAAAGACCTGCCGCTGGTTTTGCGGATCGATGACGAATTGCGGAAAGAAGTTCTTTTCGTCCCGATAGACGCCCCCGAACCAATTGTCGTGCGTGATGTAGGTGACGCCGGGAATCTTGAGGATTTTATCGCGGTAAGACAGCGGAATGGTATTGATGATGGAAGTACGGTTGATGATGACCAGACGGTCGGCGCCTGCAACGTCCGCGCCGCGACCGAAGGCGTCCTTGACGACTCCGAGAAAGGCGAAGAGAAAAAGCGCCACCGCGAACGAACCAAGCGTGAGCGCCAGGCGAACCTTTTTGCGAAACAGATTGGCGAGAATCAGGCGGCTGAATTTCATGCGTGGCTCCCTACGGCCACCCCTTCAACGAGCACCCCTTTGTTGAGGTGCAGGGTGGCGGCGGCGCGATCCGCGGCAGCCGGATCGTGCGTCACCATGAGGATGGTCTTGTGGTATTCGTTACAAAGCGTGGTCAAGAGATTGAGAATTTCGTCGGCGCTTTTGCGGTCAAGGTCGCCGGTCGGCTCGTCGCAAAGCAGGAAAGTGGGATCGGCGACGATGGCGCGGGCGATGGCCACACGTTGTTCCTGCCCGCCCGAGAGCTGGCGGGGAAAATGGTGCATACGGTCGGAAAGGCCAACCACCCCGAGAGCAGTTTCGACGTGTTTGCGACGGTCGGCTTTGGAGAGTTTGGTGAGCAGGAGGGGAAGCTCCACGTTTTGAAACGCGGTCAGCACCGGAATCAAGTTATACATCTGGAAGATGAAGCCGACGTGGCGGGCGCGCCAGCCGGTGAGATGGCTGGCAGACATGCTGGTGACCTCGTCGCCGTCGACGGTGATGCTGCCGCGGGTGGGGACGTCCAGGCCCCCGAGGAGATTGAGCAGCGTGGTTTTGCCCGAACCGCTCGGGCCCATAAAGGCCACGAACTCGCCTTTGCTGACGTCCAGGTTAAGGCCTTGCAGCACGTGAATCTCTTCGCCACCGCGACGATAGGTTTTGTCGAGGCCACGAACCTGGATGAGGCTGCCTGCACCACCACTGCCGTCAACTTTGACCATGGGAAAAGGGGCTCCTATTTTCTTATTTCGACAGCCTGGCCGTCTTTTAAGGAATCGAGAGGTTTCAGAATAACGGTATCTCCGGGCGCCAGACCGGCCAGAATCTCGGCGTCGCTGCCGCGCGTGCCGCCGACCTTTACGGCGCGCCGCTCGGCGTGGTCGTTTTTGAGCAAGTAGACAATTTTCTGCTCGCCGTCGCTGCGAATGGCGTCCTGGGCGACCAGCGCGACGGGTGCCGGCGCGCCGGACTTCTTGATTTCCTCATCGCCGAGAAAGGTGACCTTGATGCCCATGTCGGGGAGAATAAAATCTTCGATTTTGTCGAAGGTGATGCGAACTTTTACCGTGGCTTTCTGACGGTCGGCAGTCGGAATTACCGTGCGCACGTAGCCGCCCAGTTCCCTGTCGGGATAAGCATCGAGGAAGGCTTTTACGCGCTGGCCTTGGGTCACGCGAGCGATGTAGGACTCGCTAACATCGATTTCCATCTCGAGCGACTTCATGTCCACGATCGTGGCAATGCCGGTGCGCGTAAAACCACCACCCGCCGAAACCGGAGAGACCATTTCACCGACCTGGGCGTCCTTGGAGACCACAATGCCGGCATAGGGCGCGCGGATCACGGTATTGTCGACGGCTTGCTGCGCTTCGTTGATGCGCGCGGCCGAGCCCAGCACGGTTTGCTTGGCCAGGGCGATTTTTGCGCGCAGGCTGTCGGCGGTCATGATGGCGGAGTCGAGCGCCTGCTGCGTTTCTACACCCGCCGCTTGAAGCTTCTGAGCGCGGTTGAGTTCCGTCTCGGCGTTTTTCAGCTGCACCTGGTAATCGGCGATGGCCGCTTGCGAAGTGTCGCGATCGGCCTTGGCGGATTCAAGAGCGCGCTGTACGTCGGAATCGTCCAAGGTGGCGAGCAACTGGCCTTCCTGGACGTGCGTACCTTCGTCGAAATGGACCGAAGTTACGCGACCGGTGATTTTCGCCGCGATGGTGGCGCGGCGGCGCGGGGTGACGTAACCGCTGGCGTTGAGCAAAGCGGCCCGTCCGCCTACCTCGGCTTTGCGGGCCGTGGTGACGTCGACGACCGGCGTGGTGCTGCGGAAGGCGTACGCGGCAGCGGCGATGCCCGCGAGGACTACAAAAACGAGCAGTACGATGGCGACGCGCTTGCCGGTGTTGCGAGGCTTACGATGACTGTCGTCGATTCGCAACGCACCCAGGTCCGGCTTTGGGGTTGTAGTACTGATTGCCATGCGAAGCCCTGCTCCTTCGGCTCGAAGCCACTCGTCCACCCATCAGGCACTACGCGGGCCGAGGTGAGATTGTTTCGGTGGCAACAGCGCTTACGCTTATTTTATCCGCCTATGGCACTCCGGGCGAGGAAATTCGGCTGGCGAACAAGCGGCCTTAGGGAAAATACGCAGGCAATGCCCGGTTCAGAGGCCGCCAGGCGGAAAAGACCTGGGGGGAGCGACCGGTGGCTATTTCGAAGGCGCCGTGATGGGCTTACCGGACACGCTGGTGGAGGTTTCCGTGAACAGCTTCACGGCGTTCAGGCCGGTGTTGTAAACGCCCCAAGCGGCAGGAATGCTGACGACCACCCAAGCGAGCAAAACTAAAGCCGGCGAGGACTTTTTGCTTGCTCCGCTCGATTGGTCGGTCATTTGTTTGCAACTCCCCCCGGAATGTGGGCCACAGGCCTTGGCGACGTCATCTGGCCGGCGCCTGCTGCAACGTCGATCCTGCGCCGGGCACGGGCGCAGGGGATTTTTCTGCCATCCAATACTTTTCCGCTACCGGGCGAACCAAAAGGTTGGCGACAAAACCGATGAACAGCAGTCCAGCCATGATGTGCAAGACGGTCTGATAGGCGCTGGCCTTGTCGACGCCCTGAGCGAGCTGCGATTCGCGGATTTGGTTGACCAGCAGAGGACCGAGTACGCCGGCCGTGGACCACGCAGTCAGCAGCCGGCCGTGAATGGCGCTGACGTTATAGGTACCGAACATGTCGCGCAAGTAGGCCGGGATAGTGGCGAAGCCCCCGCCATACATGGAGAGCAGCACGCAGGTGATGGTCACGAAAAGGCGGACGTTGTTCAGATGGTCTCCACCGGTTTGCGGAAGGAAATAGTACAGCACCCCGCCAAGAGCGAAGAAGATGAAGTAGGTGGCCTTTCGTCCGATGTAATCGGAAATGGAAGCCCAGAAGAAGCGTCCGCCCATGTTGAAGAGGCTCAGCAGGCCGACAAATCCCGCGGCCGCGACGGGTTTGACCACGCCTTTAAAGAGTTCCTGAATCATGGGCGAGGCTTGCTCAATGATACCGATGCCCGCGGTGACATTCATGCACAGGACGATCCACAGCAGCCAGAATTGCGGGGTACGAAAGGCGGCGTTGACCTCGACGTTGCGCGTGGTGATCATAGCGCTGGATTTTGCCGGCGCAATCCAACCTTCCGGCTGCCAGCCCTCACGCGGAACGCGCACAGTGAAAACGCCGAACATCATGAAAACAAAATAAAGTATCCCCATCACCAGGAAAGTTCGGCCAACGCCCACGTGCCCGGGCGCGCGAAAATAGGCCATGAGCTTTACGGCAAGGGGCGAGCCGATCATTGCTCCGCCGCCGAAACCCATAATGGCTAGCCCGGTCGACAGGCCGGGACGATCGGGAAACCATTTAATCAGCGTGGAGACCGGGGAAATGTAGCCGAGGCCAAGACCAATACCGCCGATCACCCCGTAACCCAGGTAGATGACCCACAGCTGGTGAAAATGTACGCCGAGGACGGAAACGAAGAAACCGGAAGAAAAACAGACCGCTGAAGCGAACATGGCCTTGCGGGGACCCGCGCCTTCGAGCCACTTGCCGAAAGTGGCGGCGGACAGACCGAGCACGACGATGGCCAGGGAGAAAATCCAGGCCACCTGAGATTGCTTCCAGTCGCCCGGGACAGACTTGCTGATGCCGAGAAGTTGCGTGAGAGGAATCTTGAAAACGCTGAAGGCGTAGGCTTGGCCGATGGACAGATGAATGGCCAGCGCCGCAGGGGGTACGAGCCAGCGACTGTAGCCCGGTGGAGCAATTGAACGCTCGCGATCGAGAAACGAGAGAAGGGCCATGGGTTAGGTTCCCTCGAAGCAGTGTCGCCGCGCGCCGGTTGATAGGGGCCGGTATCAATCGAAAAGCCCGGCTGGCTCGAGCCAAGACGCGGAAAAGCCTTTGCTGAACCGCGCTACTATCCCTGAGTTTGCAACCAGATGCAAGCGGCTTTTCTGGCCCACGCCCCATTCCCTAGAAGCGCACAGCGGAGCGGACTCTACGGCTCGACGCGCACGCCTTTCCAAAAAGCCACATGATCTTTGATTTCGGCAGCCGCCGCTTTGGGCTGCGGATAATACCAGGCGGCATCGTCATTTTGCATGCCACCGACTGTCAGGTGGTAGTAATGCGCGGTGCCTTTCCACGGACACTCCGAGGTGTGCGAACTGGACTTGAGAAACTCTTTTTTTACGGTTTCGAGCGGGAAATACTGATTGCCCTCAACGACAACGGTGGCGTCGCTTTCAGCAATCGTTTTACCGCCCCAGGTTGCTTTGGCCATGGTGGACTCTCCGATGAAATGCCACTGATGGGATTCATTTTACATGCAAAGTGTTTGATGGAGCTGCCGAGAATTAGATGCTCAGTTTATGGAACGGTGTTCACGGAAATGGCGCAATTGTGCAGGATCGGGCTACACTCCGACTGACGGGTGGAGGTCGTTTTCCGTGGAAGTGCAAAATTTCAAGAATCATGGGAAGGTCGTGCCGGGATTCGTCTTCTTCGTGCTGCCGGTGCTGGCTGTGAATCTCGGTTGGTCGCTGTATGCGTGGACGAAATCGAGATTTTCCTTGGGCGGGCTCGTCGCGGTGCTGTTGGCTGTCGCCCTGGGACTGGGCTTTTTTTATGCGCGGACGTTTGCCTTGCGCGTACAGGATCGCGTGATTCGCCTGGAAGAACGCTTGCGCTACGAGCGTGTCTTGCCAGCGGATTTAATGGCGCGGGCCGGCGAACTCAGCCTCGATCAGATTCTGGCCCTGCGCTTTGCGAGCGATGCCGAGTTGCCCGGGCTGACGCGCAGGGTGCTGCAGGAACAATTGGCGGATCGCAAGGCGATCAAACTGCTGGTGACCGATTGGCGCGCCGATCATTTGCGCGCTTGATCTTACGGCCGTGCCGGGCCGCAGGCATTACGCCGAGCTCACCGGGCCGTCGCGACTGCGGCGGCCCCTTCGATTTCTGCGATTTCTTCGGAGCTTAATTTCAGCTCTCCGGCACGCATTACGCCTTCGGCCTGCTGGGCATTGCGCGCACCTACGATAGCGCCGGTGATCACCGGGTTGCGCAATACCCAGGCGATGGCCACGGCCCCGGGAGTTACGCCGTGGCGATTGCCAACCTTGCGCAGCCTCTCGACCAGTTCGATATTCTTGGAAAGCTGCGGCTCGCGAAATTCCTTGTTGCGGCTGCGAAAATCGTCGGCGGGCAACGCCGCAGCGCGTTCGCGAGTCATGGCTCCGCTCAGCAGACCGCTGGCCATGGGCGCGTAGGAAATGACGCCGATTCCCTGTTTTTTGCACTCCGGCAAAACGGATTCTTCGATGGCGCGACGGATGATGGAGTACGGCGGCTGCAACGAAGTGATCGGCGCAATTTTCCCGGCGAACTGCAGTTGCTCGGCCTTGAAATTGGAGACGCCAATCCAGCGGATTTTCCCTTCCTGCTTTAGCGCTGCGAGCGTTTTCCACGCACCCGCTAGGCTTTCCTGATTGTCATCGCTCGGCGGCCAGTGCATCTGGTACAGGTCAATCGTGTCGACCCGCAGACGGCGCAAGCTGTCTGCGCATTCCTGGCGGATGCTGGCTGGAGAAAAATCCTGGTGCACCTTGCCGTTTTCGTCCCAGCGCAGAACGCACTTGCTGAAAATGTACGGCCGCGCCCCGCGCCAGCCTTGCAACGCCCGCGCGACGACTTCCTCGGAGTGCCCGAGGCCGTAGACCGGTGCTGTATCGATCCAGTTGACCCCTAATTCAAGCGCGCGGTGAATCGCCGCGATGGAATCCTGATCATCTTGCGCACCCCAGGCAAATTCGTAGCCCGCACCGCCGATGGCCCAAGCGCCAAAGCCTACGGGAGTGATCGCGAGATCGGAGTTACCTAGCATTCGTGTGGACATGGCCAATCCCTTATCGGAGATGTTCGCCGCACTTATCTTTATACAACTGTTCGATGAAGGGATGGGCGTGGAGGTTAAATCGAATGGCAACTCTAGTGAGCGGTGAAAGCGGCGGCAAGGGAGGCGACCCGCCGTCGGGATCCGTGATGTGCGCTTGTTGCGCGGGGGAGGGAACGCCGGGCCAAGACGCGCAAGGTGTGCGGGCGTCCTTGAACGCGATCGTGGCTTACCGGTCAATGGCTACGCGGGGCGCCCGGCAGAAGAAGGAAGCCCAACTACACGGAAAGCAAGCGCGCAAAAAACGAGCGATAACGGCGCAGTGCCAGACGCAAGTCCTCCGTGGACACATTTTCGCCCTGCGCCCACTGCCCTTCCAGCTTGCTGCGCTCGGCGGCGAAGACCTCCGCCAGCCGCTTCATGGTTCCGGCGACGAGATTATCCGCCTGCTCGACGGCGCCGCGGGGTTCATCGACAAACCCAACCTGTATGGCATCCCATCTGGCGCGCAGATCGCCCGCTTCGGCACCCGAAAAAAGGGGACCTGTTTCGGCTTCCCGGGCGGGAGCGGTCGCTGCGCCGTAGGTCCCGACAGCCATTGTGCGCCCGCTGGCCGTTGCCGCTCCCCGAGGTTCGGGTCCTCGCGCTTCGACTGCCGGGGAAGCGTCCACAGTCGGAGCGGGTTCGACGTGGCCAAGTCCGGCCAGGTCCGCGGTTGTAAGCTTGCTCTCGGCGCGGAACTCCGCGGGGGTTTCTGCCCTGCCAGTGCGGTCCTCGACCAAAGACTCAGGTTGTTCTCGCGATGTATCCATAACTTCTCCTAGGCGCGCGCGCTTGTCGCCACGCGGGCCATTTCCGGTTCCCCAGCCAAATCGTTAAACAGCGTGCGGTACTCAATCATCCCTTGCCGCATGTCTTCGGTGCTCGCGCGCCCTTGCGCGAGGCGCAGAGCGATTTCATGTCCAGCCCGATAGTTTTCAACGACGAGAGGATGATCCACGGAGATGTCCGCAGCGCGTTGCTCGAAATCGTTCACTGGATATCCCCGGGCGGTCATCATTTTTTGGATCAGTGTGTCCGCCTCGACCAGAGCGCCTTTCGGGTCATCCACAAAACGGGACTGAATGCCCTGCCATTCGGCCATAAACTCGGCCCGGGCGGGCGCTGAAAGCGGAGTCAGGTTGTAGCGCTGAACTCTTTTCTCAAGCTTTTCCAATTTTGCTTCCGCCTGGTTCTTGCTTCCGGATTCCTCGAAAGCCCGAGTATATTCCGGACCGAATCGGGATCGCAGCCTTTGGCTCCGACGGTTCTTTAAAATTACGGCGACCGCGGCGGCCACCGCCACCACAATCGCAACCAGAACGACCACGGTTGTTGTACTCATGATTTGCCTCAGACCCTAGATACGTGCAAAGCGCCAGCTCTTCTATCGGAGCATTGCTGTACCAGCGAGAAAGGGACGTTGTATGTGGAAAACGGCCAAAAGCGGTTGGCGTAGGCGACGGCATCAAGGAAATTCACGACGATATCTAGCTGGTCAGCTTTATGGACTACGATCTTGGATACATCGATCTCGAGGAAAGGACTCTGCAGCCCCTAGAAAACCCCTTTGGCCCTAGGGTGTAAGCTATGTCTTCGGAACGTTCTGTAAAGCATGTCTTCGGTCCGTACACTTTGAGGACTGGCGGGCCCGGAGGGACTCGAACCCCCGACATTCTGCTTCGAAGGCAGATGCTCTATCCAGCTGAGCTACGGGCCCGTCGATTAACTCCATCATATCACTGAGTTAGAAGTTCTACCTTCAGAGTCTGTTGCGCCTGGTTTTTGGACTGAACCCTTAACTTGAGACAGTCGGATAGGGCACACTTTGCAGGGAAAGGCACTGCAAGTGGCCCAGAAGAGACGATTGGGACGGTATCCGAAAGCATTCCGCCGGATGGCTGTCGAGCGATTGAAGGCCTGCGACAATGTCGTGGAATTGTCACAAGAACTTGGTGTGCATCGGCGGCTACTCTACAAGTGGCGAGATCAATTCGCTCCCTTCGACCCCAGTGAGGAGTCACCACCAGGGAGCTCTCGTGAGTCCAAGCTCGCAAGGAAATCAACCAGCTGAAGCGCGTGCTGGTGGACAAGACCTTGGAGCTGGATTTTTTCAAAGGTGCCTTGCAAAAAGTCGAGGCGCGACGCCAGAAGAGCGGCAGCACTGGCGCGCAGGCGTCTACGACTTGGCAGAAGCGCGAGCCGCCATCCCGCATTTTTTGGAACAGGTGTACAACCGCCGACGGC
>JBEKSZ010000128.1:0-16513 GCA_049516615.1 Candidatus Acidiferrum sp.
CCAGCGCTTTGGTCTCGTCCTTCGGTTCGACGAGTAAATCGAATAATCTTCCGTAATATTCCGCCGCGCGATCGGGCTGGTCCATGCGCGCGTACAAATCTCCCAGCGCCTGCGTAGCCTCCTGGTGTTGCGGAGACTCCTTGAGCACCGCCAGGTATGCTTCGACCGCGTCTCCAACGCGATTTTTTTCCAGGAACCGCTTCGCGCGATCCAGGTTTTTGCTGACGTCTGCAGCCATTCGTGGCTACGCCCTCGTGACGGGATTCGCTGCTTCCCGGGTGCCCAGTTTCCGCATTTCTCTAGCCCAGGCTCGCCCCTGAGCTTAGAAACCGCGACTGGGTTTAGAGCCCTACGGCTTTCGGCCCGCGCAAAACTCTCGCCGCTGAAGTTTCCGTCGCAATTGCTGTTGCATTCGTGGATTCGGCCGGTGCCTCGCTGCGAGCGCGCAGCCCGACCTGATTAACTATATACCCCGTCCAGAAGCCCGGCAAAAAAGTCCTCGGATCCGGTATGCAACCCGGCACGCCGCCGGGTGCTGCGTGCGCTCAGCCTGCACGCTCGTCGAGCAGCCCTTGCAAGCGCAAATCGTGCTCGAGACACCCCCGGCAAAGGCAACCCGTCGCCTCGCCCTCCCCTAGGGGAGGTGGCCCGGTAGAGATATTGTTTAGGGGCATGGCTCGGTGCGGCAATTCCTTGCACCAGCAATCTCCCGCCGGCTCGCAGCTCATCCCCGCCCCGCATCGCGCACAACGCGTCTCCACGTTTCCCTCTGTGCCGCCCTTCTAGGTCCCCACCCAGTGAGCTTACCAAAGCCCGCAACCCAATATCGAAGAGCGCGTCGCCGGGCGCAAGAAACCCGCGGATATTTCGCGCGGCCATGCACTTCCCTTCTCGAGTGCAACGCCCTCCGGGCTCGCTCCGGCCTCACTGTCGCGCTGCAGCATCCTCGACCTCGGCGAGAACCTCGCGGCGTTCGGCCAACGCATGGCCATGGCAACAGATTTCGCGGGCCCTCGTCGGAGGGCGAGACCGTCTCTGGCGCGAAGCCTTCTAAAGCGACCGATCCAGCAATCGGTGTCGCACCGCGCCAGGGAGGCGGAAAGCATTGATACACCGCTTGAACGGTCGGCCCTGGACCTCCTCGAGGAGCTCGGCATAAGAGCCGTCCTGCGCGGGCGAACGGGGGATCAACCTTTGTTTCCTAAGGCATTGTACGAGCAGTTTTCTGCGAGGAATCAGGGTTTCGCGAGGCCGCGGAAACGCCGGCCTTCGGCCTAGAATCGCCGCGACCTCTCGCTGTTGGCTGCGTGCCGTGACGATTTATGGCAAACTGATTGTTTACATGGCACGGGTTTGTGCGGGCGTGGCGCTCTGCTGCGATGCGAAACACCACCTGCCGGTAATCGAACACAAATGGATCCAAAATTCATCCGCAATTTCTGCATCATTGCGCACATCGACCACGGGAAGTCCACGCTTGCTGACCGCCTGCTCGAGATGACCGGGGCGCTCAGCTCCCGCGAAATGAGCGGGCACGAGCAGATTCTCGACTCCATGGATCTCGAGCGCGAACGTGGCATCACCATCAAGGCCAAAAGCATTCGCCTGCACTACAAAGCCAAGGACGGAAACACCTACCGCCTGAATCTGATCGACACTCCCGGACACGTGGATTTCTCCTACGAAGTTTCCCGGGCCCTTTCCGCGTGCGAGGGCGCGCTGCTGGTTGTTGACGCGAGCCAGGGCGTCGAAGCGCAAACCGTGGCCAATACTTTTCTGGCCGCGGGCAATAATCTGACCATTCTGCCGGTGATCAACAAAATCGACTTGCCCGCCGCGCAAACGGAATTTGTGCGCGAGCAAATTGAATCCGTGCTGGCCATCCCCGCAGACGACGCGCTGCTGATCAGCGCCAAAAGCGGGCTCGGCGTTGAAGATGTCCTGGAGGCCATCGTCAAGAGGATCCCCGCGCCGAAAGGCAGTGCAGAAAACCCGTTGCAGGCGCTGATTTTCGATTCCTGGTTCGACATTTATCGCGGCGCCGTGGTGCTGGTGCGCGTGATGGAAGGGCGCTTGAGCAATCACGTAAAAATTAAATTGGTGGCCGGCAACGACACCTACGAGGTCGAACAGCTCGGCACGCTCACTCCCAAACCCGTCGCCCTTGAAGAGCTCGAAGCCGGCGACGTGGGCTTCATCGTCGCGAATATCAAAACCGTGGCCGATGCGCGCATGGGCGACACGGTTGTTGAGGCCGCGCGGCCCGCTCCGGCGCTGCCCGGGTTTGAGGCCATCAAGCCCATGGTTTTTGCCGGGCTGTTTCCCGTGCTCGCCAACGAGTACGAACCTTTGCGCGACGCCCTCGGCAAGTTGCAGCTGAACGACGCGGCCTTTTTCTACGAGCCGGAAAATTCCGTGGCGCTTGGTTTCGGTTTCCGCTGCGGCTTTCTCGGTTTGCTGCACATGGAAATTGTGCAGGAGCGGCTGGAGCGCGAATTTGGTCTGAATCTGATTATTACCGCGCCCAGCGTGTTGTATCGCGTCACACGTGTGACCGGCGAAGTCACGGAAATCGACAGCCCGGGAAAATTTCCCAATCCCAGCGACATTTCCAAAATCGAAGAACCCATCATCAAGGCCATGATCATTACCAGCGTGGATTCCGTCGGCGGTATTCTGCAGCTGTGCCAGGAGAAACGCGGAGTGCAGAAGAACATGGAGTATCTGTCGCCCACGCGCGTGATGCTGACATACGAACTGCCGCTGAACGAAATCGTGCTCGATTTCTACGATCGTTTAAAGAGCGTTTCACGCGGTTACGCCTCGCTCGATTATCATTTGGCGGGCTACAGCGAATCCGATTTGATTAAGCTGGACGTGCTGGTGGGCGGTGAACCGGTGGATGCGCTGGCGTTGATCATTCACCGCGAGTTTGCCTACGATCGCGGGCGCGAACTGGTCACCCGCCTGCGCAAATTGATTCCCCGCCAAATGTTCGACGTGCCCATTCAAGCCGCCATCGGCAGCCGCGTGATCGCCCGCGAAACCGTTTCCGCCATTCGCAAAAACGTGCTGGCCAAGTGCTACGGCGGGGACATTTCCCGCAAGCGCAAGCTGCTTGAAAAACAAAAAGAAGGCAAAAAACGCATGAAGCGCGTCGGCCAGGTGGACATCCCGCAAGAAGCCTTCCTCGCCGTGCTCAAGGTAGCCTCCTCCGACGACGAGTAGAAGCGAATTTCGCAGGCGCTCCTGCGGCCCGGTTATGACGACGCGGTGGATTACTGGAGTCCGAGCCATCAAGGAAACCCGCGCCGCGGTCCCCGTCCCGCGCTAAACGGGGGGAACGTGCGCGATTCAAGTTTCCTTTTTTTGCCGTACCTCGGTGGCGAGTTGGCCGTGGCGAAGCTGGACAGTTACGGCGTCGCCTAGGTTCACACCTTCAACGGATTTCAGAATGTTCCCGCCGGCATCCGTGGCGATGGCGTAGCCGCGTTCAAGGAGTTTTAGGGGACTGCGTTCTTCCAGTTGCAGGCCGAGGCGCGTGAGGCGATCGGATTTGGCGCGGAGTTGGCGGTCCATGCGGACCGAGAGATCCGCGTCGCGTTTTTCGAGGCGCAGTTGCAAGGCGGAGACTTTTGCTCGAAAGTCGAAGGACAGGATACGCAGCTGCCAGACGTTGAACTTTTTGCGGGAGTGTTCGATTTTGGCGCGCAGCACGGCCTGCATGCGGGCTGCGTGCGCGTCGACGCGGCGGCACATGGCGTTTATTTTGGTGCGGAAGTCGAACGAGAGGATGCGCACGTGAGCGGTCATGAAGCGTTTGCGGGATTGTTCGAGGCGGGCGCGTAAGCCTTGCGCCAAGCGCGAGGTCATTTCGTCGGCGCGCTGGCGCTGCTGGCGGAGTAAATCGAGCGGACGGCGGAATCCTCGGCGACCGGAGAGCTCGTGAACGCGGCGCGAAGAGCTGAGCAGGCGGTGGCGGATGAGGCTGGCGATGGTCTCGCGCAGGTCGGCGATGTGCTTGTCGAATTCGCGGCGGGTCTGGACGACTAGTTCGGCAGCGGCGGACGGCGTGGAGGCGCGGACGTCGGCGACGAAATCGGCGATGGTGAAATCAGTCTCATGGCCCACGCCGGAAATCACCGGAATTTCGGAGTCAGCAATGGCGCGGGCGAGAATCTCTTCGTTGAAGGCCCACAAATCTTCGAGCGAGCCGCCGCCGCGGGCTAGGATCAGCACGTCGACGATTTTTTTCTGATTGAAAAATTCCAGCCCCTTGACGATTTCTGTGGCCGAGCCTTCGCCTTGCACGCGGACCGGGTAGAGCGTGAGGCAAACGTTGGGAAAGCGACGGCGCAGGACACGTATGACGTCGCGGACGGCGGCGCCGCCCGGCGAAGTTATTAGTCCGATGCGGCTCGGCAACATGGGCAGCGGCTTTTTTCGCTCCTGCGAAAACAGACCTTCGGCTTCGAGGCGCTTTTTGAGTTGCTCAAAGGCCAGCTGCAGCGCGCCCAGTCCGACCGGTTCGATGCTCTCAACGTAAATTTGATATTCGCCGCGCGCTTCGTACACGCTGAGCGAGCCGCGCACGGTGACATGCAGGCCGTCTTCGGGACGAAACTTGACGCCGCGCTGCTGCTGTTTGAAGAAGACGCAGCGCACCTGTGCGCGGTCGTCTTTGAGCGTGAAGTAAATGTGGCCGGACTGCGCGGGGCGGCAATTGGAGATTTCGCCTTCGACCGAGATGGCAGTGAAATTCCTGGCCAGCAGGTCGCGGACTTTGCCGGTCAGTTCGCTGACCGTGAGAATGCGGCGCTGGGGCATGAGGTTGAAGGTAAGCTGGCTCATGGGAGCTGGCCCGTGATCCGTGGCCTGCGAGGAGCCGGAAGGGGAGAGGTACGGGGCGTCGGGGAGGTAAAGCAACGGGGCTGCCGGCTGGCGGTAGCGGCGGCGGCGATCAGCGCTTGTGAGCGGGGGGCCAGCATGCCAGTTTTCTGGATATTGATTCCAGAGAATCCGAAGTTTCGTAGAATAAACAAGTGTGTAAATGCGGATTTTAAAAGAGTTAGCGGACTGGCGCAAGGGACCGTGTCGAGCCATTCAGAATAGGCGAGCTTAGAGGGGAAGATATTGCACCATTTAATATGTAACCCGAGAGTTGAATGATCAGGGAGGGATTGGGTTTCAAGGCGGGAAGGATGCTTGCGTCGGAGGCCAGTTCCGCTGGCGGTTTTGTACCGGCTGCCGTGAGGGCTGGTGTAGCGCGTTCTGGCCGTTGTGCTCACTCGGTTGCGCGCCTGAACGGATCTCCTCAGCGCCCAGGCACCTCATGCCGGCCCCCGCAATGTGGGCCTTTGCATAAACTTTGCAGCCCGCGCTGGTTGTGAATACGCTACGCCGGGCCGCAGCCCCGGGCCTTGAAGAGAAGTCCTTTTCCGCAACTCGGAACGGTTTTGATACATCGCGCTGCACCTGCAACACAGCCGGTCAGACCAGGCCCTGCGCGGGTGAAGCCTTCTTCGCCGATCGCTGCCGAGATATCTCTTGCAGGGAGCGGAGGTTGGGACTGAGGGTTAGGCGCTGGACGCAGATCTCGAGGGAGGTGCAGCGGCAGTCGAGGAGGTGGGTGAGGAGGGACTGCAGGCGACGGGTGCGGCGCATCGATACGGCCAGTTCGGACAGTTTGCGCTGGGCTAGTTTCCTCCAGCGGGGGCCTGGCGAGGAGTTTTCTTTTATGCCGCTTAGGAAGAGCTTTATTTCGGTTAGGGTGAAACCCATTGCGGAGGCGAAGCGGATCAGGAGGATGCGATTCAGAGCTTCTGGGGGATAGCGGCGCTGGTTGCCTTGACGTTGGGGTCGCGGGAGTAAGCCTTGTTTTTCGTAGTAGCGGATGGCAGAGGGGTTGAGGTTGGCGCGGGCCGCTAGTTGGCCGATTTTCATTTGGCCGCCCTTCCTCCAGAGCTAAAGGATAACGCCGGGACGCGGGCTGTGCGCAGGTGAGGCAGAGAACGCGGCGGCGTGCGCGGAGCCATTCGGGAGAATCGTGTTCCCGGGGGGAGCGGGCACGAGGCCCCCTGTGCCCAGAAAGCAACACCTTGACTTAAAGTTGAGTTTAAGTTCTAGCATGGCCAGGAGGTTCTAGGCAAATCATGCAGGGGGAGAAATTTATGAACAAAGGTGGAAGACATTTCCGAAGTACTTGGGGCGTGGCCGCAACGGCGGTGTTGGCGGCGTTGTGCGGATGCGGAACGGGGTTGCGGGCAACGCAGGCGGCGGGAACGGAGAAGCAGCCGGAGAGCGCGATGGGGAAGCTGTACTGCAACGTTGGGGCGTTGCCTGTGGAGGAGCGAGCGCGGCACAGTGCGACGACAAAGAAATTGATCGCGATGCGGGATGCGGTGGTGGAAACCCCCGGCGGCTACGAGTTCCACTTCACTCCCGCGAATGTGTCCGTACCGGAGCTGGCGGAGTGGGTGGTGGCGGAAAGCAAGTGCTGTCCGTTTTTTAATTTCCATATTGATTTGGAGAAAGAGGGAAAGCTGGTTTGTTTGGGTTTGACTGGGCCGGAGGGAGTGCAGGCGTTTATTCGGGCAGAATTCGCGGTGAAGGATGAAAGCAGGTGACGGTTTGCTGGTTCCGGGGGAAAGCGGCAGCGCCAGTGCCGCACCGAGAAATCAGGCGGCGTTGATGCGGCGGACCAGGTCGTTTTGTTCCGCGATGGATTCGGCGCCGATCGTGAAGGCGTCGAGGAGATTCAGGCCCAGGGCGAATTTCAGGGCTTCGTCCTGGCGGTCGCGGAGGGCGCCTTGGCCCAGGATTTTCATGCCGATTATTCCTTTGCCGGCGGACTTCATTTGTTTGATCACGCTAACGACAGTGTCCGGGTCGGCGTCCATGACGGCGCCGATCGGATTGATGCGCACCAGGTCGACTTCAACCCAGGCGGATGCCGCGGCGGCGCGGAGAGCTTCGATGGAGTGGCAGGAACAACCGTGCGCGCGGATGATGCCCTGGTGCTTGGCTTCCTCGAGGAGATCCATGACCGGGCGATAGCGCGTGGTCCAATCGGATTCCGTCAGGCAGTGCATGAGCAAGACGTCGATGTGGTCGACGCGGAGTTCGCGGCGGAAACGGTCGAGGTCGGCGCGCATTTCGGCGGGGTCGCGGGCCCAGGATTTGGTGAGGATGGTAACTTTGCTGCGATCGACGTGTTGGAGGGCATCGGCGACGTGCGGGTGACTGCCGTAGGAGTCGGCGGCGTCGAAGAAATGGAGGCCTTGCTCGTAGCCGTTGCGGAGGAGGCGGGAGAGACCGTCGACCCCGAGGGCGGTTTGGTGCGAATGATGGCCGCTGCCGACTGTGCCGGTGCCCATGGCCAGGCGACTGGTGGAGATGCCCGTGCGGCCAAGCGTGACGCGGTCGCTAGCTGAGAATTTTTGATCGAGGGCCGGCAACGCGAAAGGGCGCTGGGCTAAGACGCTCTTTGCGAAGGCCTGCTGCGCGACACTGGCGGCGGCGATGCCGCGCGCGGCTTGACGGAGGAAGGTTCGGCGGCGCACGGCTTGGGCCTCCTTGCCGAAGGATTTTACTCCAGGTTAGACGCGCGGTGGTGGTGTTGGGTTTGCGGCGACGGAAGCGGCTTGTTTGGATGGAACGGTTCTCTCCATGCCGGATTTGCCTGGGCGTCGATAGATACGTTTCGCGGCCGTCGGCCCGGCCGGGGTTGGCCTGGGCGCGGTGTCAATCCGCAGCACGCCAAACCATCAGCGCCGGAAGTGGTTGATTAGCCAGAAAATCAGGGAGAGGGCAGCGCTGAGGATTAGGCAGGTTACGATGGGGAAATAGAAGGTGGTGTGTTGCCCGCGGTGAACGATGTCGCCGGGGAGCTTGCCGAGCCGCCCGGGCAGGCGGCCGGAGAAATACAGGCTCCCGCCGATTGCGGCTAGAATGGCGGCGAGGATCAGGAGGCTGCGGCCGAGTTCGCGCGTGGGGAACATTTTGCGATTGTACGGGAGGCGGTGGAGATTCAGTTGGAAAAGATTGAATGCAGAGGTTGCCAGAGACGGAGAGTAGCGCGTTATTTTGCGAGCGGCGCGGGGGTTTGAAAACGACGCAGGGGGGGATTTCGGGCGTGGACAATTTCTACGGGCTGATTCGTCTGCAGATGCTGGCGATAACTGCTGCGGCGCTCTTGTTGGCGGGGCCGGCCAGGGCGCAGAAGCAATATGACCCGGGGGCTTCAGATACCGAGATTCGCATCGGGAATGTATCGCCGTATACGGGATGGGCGCAGGATTATGGGGCGGTGGGCAAGGCCGAGGCCGCTTACTTCCGGATGGTGAATGAGCGCGGCGGGGTGAATGGACGAAGGATCGAGTTTCATAGCGAGGATATGGCTGTGAGCGCCGGAGGAGGGACGGCGGAGGCCACCAAGAGGTCGGAGGAGTTGACGCGGAAGTTGGTGGAGAAGGACGGCGTGCTGCTGATGTTCAGTTCGTTTGGTACGGAGGCCAATCTGGCGGTGCGGGATTACTTGAACCGCGCAAAGGTGCCACAGCTTTTTGTGCAGTCGAGCGCGGCGGCGTTTGACGATGCTGGGCATTTTCCGTGGACGATGGGATTTTTCGCGACGTTCAAGATGGAAGGCGCGGCTTATGCGAAATACATATTGCAGAACAAGCCCGCGGCGAAGATCGCGCTGTGGTATGCGGATGACGAAACCGGGCGGGAATATTTGGCGGGCGTGCGTGAGGGGCTGGGCGCCAAGAACGCTGGGCTGATCGTGAAGGAGATTGCCTACCATCCCGAGGCGCTCAGGGGCGATTTTCCTCTGGGGCCCACGATTGCGGCGCAGATTGCGGAGTTGCAAGGGTCCGGGGCGGATGTGTTTTTGAATTTGTCGGTGGGCCGCTACACGACGGCGGCGATTCGCGCGGCTTATGATTTGGGCTGGCGGCCGTTGCAATTTATTCCGAATGCTTCGCTGTCGATAGCGGCGTTTTTGGATCCGGCGGGATTGCAGAAGGCCATCGGAATTATTTCTAATGCCCGGTCTAAGGGGTGGCTGCGGCCGGGGACGCAGAAAGATCCAGCGGTGGGGGAATTCTTGGAATGGATGAAGAAATTCAATTTCGAGGCCAGTTTGCGGGATCAGAATAACGTGGCGGGGTATGAGCGGGCGCAGGTGTTGGTGGAAGTGTTGCGCAGGTGCGGAGACGATTTGACGCGGGGGAACGTCATGAAGCAAGCGGCCGGCTTGGACATGGAGTTGGGGATGTTGCGACCGGGGATTCGGGTGAAGACCAGCGCCACGGATTATCAGCCGATCTCGCAGCTTTACTTGGTCAAGTTCGACGGGACGGATTGGGCTGCGATTGGGGCGATCGAAACGAAGTAGTCCAGGAACCAGGCCTCCAGCTCCTCGTTGGGCCGGGGTTCTAGAAAACCGCGCAGCGAGGTTCAATTTGCCGCGCAGGTGTCCCGGGCTTGCGGGCGCGGCGTTTTTCTCGCGCCCGGTGTAAGCCAGCAACGACCGGGTGGCGCGTACTTCCTCTCTGCGCGCCCTGTACCGCGATTCTGACTATAAACCTCAGGGCAGCCCGATCCGCCGAAACGCGCTACTGGAATTCCTGGTTCATCCAGAGTTTGAAGGCGTCGATGGATTGTGGGCGGCCCAGGAAATTGGTGACGAGATCGTTCGCGGGCATGGCGCCGGTTTGTTCAAGGACGGTGGTGCGGTAACGGTGGGCAACCTCGGGCGCTAGCAGATTGCTGTGATCGAACTTGCTGTAAAAATCCTGGGCGATGACTTTGTCCCAGAGATAAGTGTAGTAGGCGGAGGAGTAGCCCGTGAGGTGCGTGAAGGACGCGAATTGGTGATCGCCTTCAACTGGAGTGTAGGGCATGAAACGTTTGATTTCGAGGGGGAAGATCTTTTCGATTTGCGCGGGATCGGGGGGAGTGTTGTGCAAATCGAAAGAAACGGCAGTGTATACAAGCTGGACGCGGGCCCAGAGGGCGCGGCCGAAGGCGTCGGCGCGATTGGCGCGGGCTACGAGTTCCGCGGGAATGGGTTCGTTGGTTTGATAGTTGCGCGCGAAGGTGGCCAGGACTCTCGGATCGTGCATCCACTCTTCCAGCATTTGCGACGGGGCTTCAACAAAATCGCTTTCCAGGTTGCCGCTGAAGCCTGCCCACTTTTGCTGGCCCTGAAAAATCCAGTGCATCAGATGACCGAATTCGTGGAAGAAGGTGGTTACGTCGCCGTATTCCATCAGGCCGGGATCGCCCGCTTTGCCCCCGGAGAAATTGCAGATGAGCGTGACTTCGGGAAGTTGCTGGCCGTGCTTGCCGTCAAGAATGGGATCGGAGCTGAACCATTGATCCTTGCCGGGGCGCGGGTGCATGTCGAGATAAATGCGACCGAGTTGCTTGTCGCCGTCGAAAACGTCAAGCGCGGACACCGCGGGATCCCAAACGACCGCGTCTTTCGCTCGGCGAAAGGTGACGTTAAATAGTTTGCTGGCTACGTCGAGGATGCCTTGCTGCACACGGTCGAAGGGGAAATACGGGCGGGCGGATTGCGAATCAAAGGCAAACTGCGTTTTGCGCAGCTGCTCGAAATAATATTGGCGATCCTGCATGGAGATGTTCGTCAGACCGGGTTGATCTTTTTGGGCGAGCGTCAGAAGCATCTGGTACTCGCGCTCGGCGGAAGGGCGCGAAGCGACCTCAATCTGGTCGACGAAGCGGCTGATGGTTTGCGCGTTACCGGCCATTTTATCGGCCGCGTTCATGTCCGCCCATTCCTTGTAGCCCAGTAGGTGGGCGAGGTCTTCGCGCTTCTTCAGCAGATCAGTGAGGATTTGCAGATTCTGCGGATAGGCGCGGTTGTTGTAGGCGAGGTAAATGCGGTGACGCAGGTCGGCGCTGCTGGCGAATTTCTCGACGGGAATTACGTCGGGAGAATCGCTGGTGAGTGTAATCGTGCCGTCGGGTCCTGGTTTGTGGCCGGAGATAAAATCGGCGGGAAGACCGGCGAGTTCGGCGGGGTCGTTGATCGTGACTTTCAGCTGAGACTCCTGGAGGTTGCGCTGAAACTGGGTGGCCAGTCGGGTGACGTCATCGTTGAGAGCCCTGATCTTGGTGCGCGTGGCTTCGTCTTTGTCCACACCAGCCAGGCGAAACTCAAGCAGCGTGCGTTTTACGTAATATTGCGTGGCGGGGTCGGCGCGAGAGACGTCCATGGCCGATAGCGCTTGATAGACACCGGGGTTGAGCGATAGCGCAATTCCCGCGGCGGCAACCTTCTGGACGAGGGCCTGCGCGCGGTCGCGAATGGCGGCGTCGGGGTGGACGATTTGCATCAGTCCGGACTGGTTGCCGGCAGTGTCGAGCTGCTCGACCGCTTCGTCATAGAGGGCCAGGGTGTTTTCGACGGTGCGCGGGCCTTTCACGGCCAGGAGCTGGTCGATGGATTTTTGTACAAGCGAGAGACGGTCGTTGACGCGCTGATCGAGAATCGCCGGATCGAGAGGCTTGTCCCAAAGATGCGGGCCGTAAGGCGTCTGGGCAGATGCGGCCTGCCATGCGCCGGCCAGCAGCAGAGCAACCCAAGCGAATTTCTTGAATGCGCGAACGATCAAGGTCATAGCTCTCTCACTTTGCAAAGTTTCCGGGCGGCAACGCTGTATTTGGTTTGACGGTAGCGAGCCAGGAAGGACTTGTTGGTTTACCGAGCATACCGCCAAGGCGGCTCTGCGGAAACGGAAAAACGACAGAGAGCCAGGTCCGGCGAGGCATCTTCGAAGCAGCCTGTCACGCCAGAAGGCGCTTGACGTTACCGGGCGGCTGGTTATCGCTTCTGCGCAACTCTCCTTCGGCTGGGCGCTGGTGGGCGCGTTTCTGTTTCCGATGTTCCGGCACAAGAAGCAGAAGCTGTGCGGCGTGCCGCAGACTCTGGTCATCCTCGCGGGCATCAGTCGCGCGGGCGATTTGGGCGACAAAGGGGCGGTGGCGGCCAAGGCGGATTGAGGGTGCACGGAAGTTTTCTGGGCGCGACGGACCAGACCCGATCCGTCAGAGAAGCTCTAGACCGGCAAAAAAGTATCCGATTTCGAAGGCGGCGGTCTCGGGAGCGTCAGAGCCGTGGGTACAGTTGGTACCGATGCTGGTGCCCAGGTCGCCGCGGATGCTGCCGGGCGCGGCTTTCTGGGGGTCGGTGGCACCCATGGCGTCGCGCCATTTGCCAATGGCCCCATCGGCTTCGAGCACCATGGCGATAATTTTCCCGGAGCTCATGAAGTCGGTCAGCTCGCCGAAGAAGGGGCGCGCTCTGTGCACGGCATAGAAGCCGCCGGCTTCCTCCTTGGTCAGACGCATGGATTTCACGGCCACGATCTTGAATCCGTGTTTGTGGATGCGTGCGAGAATTTCGCCCTGTTGACTAGCGGCGACGGCGTCGGGCTTGATGATTGCGAAAGTGCGTTCGAGTGCCAAAGTCAATTGCCTCCGGAATTTCAATTTTATAGCTGGCGAACAAGAGGGCCGGGCCAAAAGCCCGAGGCCCACAAGAACTATTTGAGCGCGGCGGCCACCGTCGAGCCCATGTCGGCGGGGGTTTCTACGCAATGGATACCGGCAGCACTCATGGCGGCGTACTTGTCTTTGGCGGTGCCTTGCCCGCCGCTGATGATTGCACCGGCGTGACCCATGCGGCGGCCCGGCGGAGCGGTCTGCCCAGCGATGAAGCCGATGACCGGCTTCTTCACGTGGGCTTTGACAAATTCGGCGGCGCGCTCCTCGGCGTTGCCGCCAATTTCGCCGATCAAGATAATGGCGTGGGTATCGGGGTCGTCGTTTAAGAGACGAATGGCGTCAAGATGATCGGTGCCGATGATGGGGTCCCCGCCAATGCCGATGCACGTCGACTGGCCAATGCCCAGTTCCGTGAGTTGATGCACCGCTTCGTAGGTCAGGGTGCCGCTGCGGCTCACCACACCGACGTGGCCCTGCTTGTGGATTCGGCCGGGCATGATGCCGATTTTGCATCGACCCGGCGAAATTACGCCGGGACAATTCGGACCGATCAGGCGGGTCTTCTTGAAGTCCAGGGCAGCAGCTACGCGAACCATGTCGAGGACCGGAATGCCTTCGGTGATGCAAATAATCAGCGGCAATTGCGAATCAGCAGCCTCCAGAATGGCATCAGAAGCGTACGGCGGAGGAACGAAGATAACGCTGGCGTTCGCGCCGGTGCCTTTCACGGCGTCCGCAACGGTGTTGAACACCGGCTTATCGAGGTGCTTGCTGCCGCCCTTGCCCGGGGTCACGCCGCCTACCACCTGCGTGCCATATTCGATCATCTGTTGCGCGTGGAACGTTCCTTCGCGGCCCGTGAACCCTTGCACGATCAACCGCGTGTGTTCCCCGACGAGTACGCTCATCGCGCACCTCCCGCGAGGGCCACGACTTTTTGCGCGCCATCCTTCATGCCGTCGGCGATGGTGAAATTTAGCTGGCTGTCGCGGAGAATTTTTTGGCCGACTTCGACGTTGGTGCCTTCCATGCGCACGACCACCGGAACTTTGAGCTGTAAATCCTTGGCCGCTGCGACCACGCCGGTAGCCAGAACATCGCAGCGCAGGATGCCGCCGAAAATATTGATAAACACGGCGCGGACGCTGGGATCGCTCATGAGAATGCGGAAGGCGTTTTTCACTTGGTCTGCGGACGCGCCGCCGCCGACATCGAGAAAATTGGCGGGCGATCCGCCGGCGTATTTGATGATGTCCATGGTGGCCATGGCCAGGCCCGCGCCGTTGACCATGCAGGCAACGGAGCCATCGAGCTTGATGTAATTCAACCCATACTTACTCGCTTCCACCTCGAGAGGATCTTCTTCATCGAGGTCCCGAAGACCGCGCAGTTCCTGGTGGCGAAACAGCGCGTTGTCGTCGAGGGTCATCTTGGCGTCCAGCGCGACCAGCCGGCCGTCGCCGGTGACGATCACCGGATTGATCTCCAGCATGGAAGCGTCGGTCTCGACAAAAGCGCGGTACAAGGCCTGCAGAAACGGCGCCGCGTGCGTGGCCACTTCACCCGGAAGACCGAGCCCGAACGCGATTTTGCGTGCCTGATAGGGCTGCAGCCCAACAATGGGGCTGATGGCCTCCTGCAGGATGGATTCGGGGTGTTCCTTGGCGACTTCTTCGATTTCCATCCCGCCCGCGGCGCTGCCCATCAGAATCACTTTGCCCGAGGCGCGATCGACCAGCAGGCTGAGATACAGCTCGCGCTTGATGTCCAGACCTTCTTCAATCAGCAGGCGCTTGACGATGCGTCCGGAGGGCCCGGTCTGAATGGTTACCAGGTTCATGCCCAGCATATGGCTGGCAATTTCGGCGGCCTGATCCGGCGAGTGGGCCAGCTTTACGCCCCCGGCTTTGCCGCGGCCGCCGGCGTGGATCTGCGCCTTTACCACCACGACGGACGATTTGAGGCGTTGCGCGGCCTCCCGGGCTTCCTCTTTGGTGAAAGCTACCTCGCCGCGAGGAGTGGTGACGCCATAGCGCGCGAGGATGGCTTTGGCCTGATACTCGTGAATCTTCATTGCGCTTCCACCAGTGCTAGAATTTTGCTGCTCTCCGAACAGAGAAGTTTACTCGGAACCTTTAGAGGGAGCAAGGATGGGGACAGCATGGTCGTTTCAGGCAAGGATGCTGGCGCGCCATCGCTGCAACAGTCCGGTCCCCAGACATCGCGAGGAGCTTCTCGCATAGCAACACGCCGCATAGCGCCGGCGGACGCCCCACAGTATCCGGATACTCGGCTCGAAGGCCTCACACTCTCGGTCGGCGGCGACAACCAGCACGCTCGACGTTTGCACGCGGGCCTCCGGTTCGTCGGGCATGGGCTCCAAGAAAAAAGCGCTCAGGCAGGACGCCCGCTACTCCGACGACCTTCCCGCGGCCAAAGAGCCGGGCGATTGAACTATGGTCACAAGAAGGAGCGCATCTGAGATTTTCCGCGATTGAACGGATTGAATCTGGAGATTTTTTGACGCGCGCGGAAGCTGGCGCGCTGATGAACGAGATTTTGAGCGGCCAGCTCGGCACGGGGGAAATTGTGCGGCTGCTGGTGGCGCTCAATCGCCGGATGATTCGCGTGGAGGAGCTCGCGGGCTTTGCCGCGGCCATGCGAGAACACGCCGCTCCCGTCTTCGCCAAGGACGAGACCCGTCCGGCGAATATGGTGGACACCTGCGGAACCGGGGGCGACGGCTCGGGCACGTTTAATATTTCGACGGCCGCGGCGATCGTGGCGGCGGCTGCCGGGGCAACCGTAGCCAAGCACGGAAATCGCGCGGCTAGCTCGCGTGCGGGTTCCGCGGATGTGCTCGAGGCGCTGGGTGTACGCATCGATTTGCCGCTCGCAGAGCATGGTCGCGCCATTCGGGAGATTGGCCTTGGCTTTCTTTTTGCGCAGGCTGCGCATTCCGCCGCGCGCCATGCGGCGCCGGCACGCAGGCAAATTGGAGTGCGCACGGTTTTCAATCTGCTTGGTCCGCTGACCAATCCCGCGGGCGCGCAATCGCAAATCCTCGGTGTAACCCCGCCAGAGGTGATGGATGTGGTCGCGGCGACGCTGGCGGATCTCGGAGTGCAGCGGGCCTTCGTGGTCCATGGCGCAGGCGGTTTGGATGAGATTTCGCTGGCCGGCGAAACACTGGTCGTGGAAGTGCGCGAGGGAAAGATTTCACGGTACGAGATTTCGCCCCAGACTTTTGGAGTCGCGCGCGCGCCCGTGCCGTCCCTTGCCGGGGGAACTGCACAGCAAAGCGCTGCCATCATCGCGCAGGTGCTCGATGAACGGCTCGCCGACGAAGCCCATGCGGCGCGCGATGTAGTCATCATCAACGCCGCCGCCGCGCTGGTGGCCGCCGGAATCTGCGAGAATTTTCTGAGTGCCGCAACTGCCGCGCGGCAAGCCATCCGCGCCGGCCAGGCCCGCGCCAAGCTCGCGGAACTCGTGGCCTTCACAAATCGCTGATGCAATGCGGGGGCTTTTCGCGGGCGGCCATGAGCACCGCAAGGTTTGCCGGGTCCCAGGTTATCATTTTGATACTAGCTGCAAAAAGCTCAAGAGAAGGGATTTAGAGTGGCAAGACAGCAAACGGAGGCCTCGGCAGTACTCTGTGGAAAACATTGTGGAAAGCAGCGAGGCGGTGCCCGGAGTTGCGAGCGAAGGGCCCGCCGGGCCGCAACGGTCATCGAGCGAGGCCATGGCAAGTAATTGAATACAATGTGCTTAGCCGCCCACGTGAGCGTTTTGCGGGGATTTATCAACGTTTCGTTACCAACATCCCAGTTTTCACATTTGCACAGATCGCGAAGCCCGGGCTCGCAGAGCAAGACAAAATGACGTGATCGCGGCGAAATCCTTTGTTTAGAGGTGAGTACCTAGCTCGGACCTGGCAAGTATGCGGACTTTTGCACCCGGGGGCCGTTGA
>JBEKSZ010000129.1:0-18044 GCA_049516615.1 Candidatus Acidiferrum sp.
GCGGCCCCAACTACGAAGGCATGTAAGATGCTGGAGTGCGCCGGCCTTGCCGGCGCTTATTCAGAAGTTACCGCGTCACCTGGAGCTCAACAAGCCGCGGGGCTCGCCCCTCGCACCGCTCGCCAACCGGGAAACGAGCGGTTTTCCGAGTCACGCCGCTCCGGCTGCAATAATCGGCTGCACCAGCTTCACCGCCACGGCCACAAACTCTTCGGCTGGCACCCGCTCGGGAGTATTGACCCACTGCTTCGCCGCGCCGTAAATCGCCCAGCTGGCCGTGGCGGCAATCATCTCCTCGGGTATGGCCTGTTTGACAGGATGTTCGCGAAAGCCATCCATCAGCACCCGCCGGAGCTGGTCAATCACCGTGGCTTCGACAAACGGTTCGAATTGGTGCTGTCTGGACGACAGCGACATCTGCACTTCCGCGAGGTAGTCACAAACCGCCAGGATCACCGCCTGAAACGCCGACGAGCACGTCCCGTCAAAGCGCACCTTCCGCTGCTCTAGCAACTGCAGAAAACTCACCCGGATGAGCTGCTCCAGCAACGCGAACTTATCCGGATAGTGGGCGTAGAACGTGGCACGGTTCAGCGTCGCGACTTCCGTAATGTCCTGAATGCTGACCTTGTCGAACTCCTTCTCTTCAAGCAGCCGCTTCAACGCGTCGAGCAGGAGCTGCCGCGTCCGGCGGATGCGCGGATCGAGCTGTTCGCACTCTTTCGTGGCGGATAGCTCCATGTCTCAGCCATTCTAGCACGGAACAATGACTGTTGACTAGACAACAGGTGTTGTGTAACAATGTACAACAGTCGTTGCATATCCAGCATCTGATGACTAAGGAGAATCCAAATGCCTGCTCTATTAAAACTCGACTCGAGCCCCATGGGTGATCATTCCATATCCAGAAAACTCACTGCCAAGTTCACCGACACCTGGCGTAAATCCCATCCCGGAGGGCGGGTCGTCTCGCGCGATCTGTCCGCCACGCAAATCCCCATAATCGATGGCTCGTGGATCGGCGCCGCCTACACCCCGGAAGAGGGTCGTTCCCCGGCCCAGAGAAACGTCCTCGCGCTTTCCGATGAACTCTTCGCTGAACTGCTCGCGGCCGACGAACTGGTGCTCGGCGTGCCGATGCACAACTTCAGCATTCCCTCCACGCTGAAGCTGTGGATCGATCAGGTGATGCGCGTCGGCAAGACTTTTGCCTATGACGCCGCCGGCCCCAAAGGCCTGCTGGATAACAAGAAGGCTACACTGCTGATCGCCAGCGGCGGCGTGTATGGCGAAGAAGGCGGGCTGGCCTCTCTCAACTTCGTCGCGCCATACTTGCGCGCGGTTTTTGGCTTTATCGGCATCACGGATGTGACTATTATCTCCGCAGAAGGTACCGCGCAGCTGAGGCAGGGCACCGTCGACGCGCATTCCTTCCTGGCTCCTCTGCTCGAGCGGGTGGAAACGCATGCCAGCCTCTAAACATCTCGATTCACTCCGGAGGACAAGAATATGAAAATCGCATCGCTGATCTCGCGTTTGCTTCTCGGCCTGATTTTCCTGGTCTTCGGCCTGAATGGGTTCCTGCAGTTCCTGCACATGCCCCCGCCGACGGGTTTGGCCCTTCAGTTTGTCGGTGTGCTGTTCGCCTCGCACTTCTATGTGCTCATTTTCGGCGTGCAGGTCCTCGGCGGCCTCTTTCTGTTCGTGGCACCCGCCGGCCTTCCTTTGGCCTTCGTGGTTGCGCTGCTGTGGAGTATTGTCGCCATACGCAACAAGCAACAGCTGTCGGGAATTTTCGCGCCCGGCAGCTGACCATGCACGATACTCTGGGGGCCCGGCAAAAGCGAACTTGATGCGGCGTGAACTTCGCTGCTGCCGGGCTCTTCCAAGAGTTCAAGATCGCTGATGACCCACTTGGCGCGCAAGCTCGGCCTCTGGAACTACTTCGCGCTGGGCTTCGGCACCATGGTGGGCACGGGCTGGATCGTCCTCATGGACGACTGGCTCGGCCGCGGCGGACCACTCGGCGCCATGCTGGGTTTTGCCGTCGGCGGCGTGTTGCTCCTTCCGGTCGGATTCATTTACGGGCAGTGGGTAGCGCGCCTGCCGGACGCCGCCGGAGAAGCGGCCTACACCGCACAGGTCTTTTCTCCCCTCGTCAGCTATTTGACCGGATGGATGATGCTGCTTGCGTACTTCATCGTCTGTCCCTGGGAAGCCGTTGTAGTCGGCAAGCTGGCGGCGTATGTTTTCCCGGGCCTCAACCGTTTCGAGCTTTACCGTATCGCGGGGGAGCCGGTTTTCCTGCCGCGCCTGCTGCTTGGTTTTGCGCTGACCGGCATTCTCGCGTACGTAAACTATCGCGGCATCCGCGGCAGCAGCATCATGCAGAATTGGGCTACTTCCGCGGTGCTGCTGGTTTTCCTGCTTCTCCTCGCTGTCAGCGCGCGCTCGGGAACAATCTCCAACGTCCGCCCGCTATTTAGCCACGCGCCGCTCGTTTCCATTCTGCTGACCCTGCAGATCGTCCCCTACTTCGTCACTGGCTTTGAGTCGGTGCCTAAAAGCGCGGAGGAAGCTCATCCCGGATTTCGTCCCCAGGATTTTTTCAGAGCCATTGCCATGGCCTTGCTCATCGGTTCGGGATTTTACGCGCTCGCCGTCGCCGCCGTCGCGTATATCACGCCGTGGCCGAACCTGGCCGGCCAGCCTTTTGCGACGGTGCTGGCGTTTCAGAGCGCCACGCACTCGCCGTGGCTGGCGCGTCTCATCCTGGGGGTAACGCTCGCAGGCCTGCTGCAGATCTTCAACGGCAATTTCGTGGCCTCCAGCCGGCTGCTCTACGCCTTCAGCCGTCGCGGCACCATCCCCCAGGCCTTCGCCGCCATTCACCAACGCTACCTGACACCTACCGTCGCCATTCTTGGCATCTCCTTCGGCACGCTTGTGGGGCTGTCGATCGGCGATGCGTTGCTGGTCCCGGTCACCGAGGTGGGCTCGATGGCCGCAGCGCTCGGGTGGCTGGCTGCCTGCAGCTCGTTTTTCGCCGTCGAAAGAACCGCCCGCCTGCGCGCCATCGCCGCGTTCGGCGCCGCTGTTTCCATTCTCCTCGTGCTGATGAAACTGCTCCCCGCCGTCCCCGGCCATTTCTCCTTAGGCGAATGGATCGCTCTTGCCGCGTGGTTGGCGCTCGGAATGATCTTCCGCCGGCGCCCCGTCATGTCTTGAAGCGCCCTGGGGTGGGGGGCAGCCGCCTTCCGCTTTCGTGCCTCTCGCGGTTGACTGCCAGGTGTGCGTGCCTGCACAAGCGCTAGTCGTCCGTGTTTCCGAGGGGCCGGCCCGCGATAGAGAGTCCCTCAAGGCAGCGCATCGTTGCGCAAATCTGCAGCATGCTCGTACCTCCCCGACGTGTGGGATTGCGTTCTGAGACATCACTGCACCAGTACCTTGAATTTAACGTTGTGCGTGATCGTGCCGGACGTGGCGGTGACCACCACCGTGTACGTTCCAGGCGGGGTGTTCACTTTTAATGGTGGCGGCGGGGGGCTTATACCGGAGGAACCGCCTCCGCAGCCCGCGATCAGCGTCCCCCCGCAGAGCACGGCGCAGCACAGCAGGCCGGGGCGCGTCCGGCGATGGGGCAAAGCCAAGAGCAGCGCGAAGGCAAAAACGCAGACGGCGGGGGAAGCGAGCAGCGCGAGCCTGGCGCGTCCGCCAGCGAACCTTCCCCCCTTTGCGCTGGCAACTGCCACAATCGCGTTGCTGTAGGCATTGATGGTCAAAGATGCCGTCGTGGCACCCTTCACCGTGGCGCTGGACGGCGTGACCGAGCAGTAGAAATTCCCGGAGGGCAAGCAGTTCAGAGACACCGTGGCGCTTCCCCCGTTCGGACCGCCGAGCAGCAACGGAATGGACGCAGTCTCGCCGGAGGTAACGGTGACGTTCGGCGCACCCGCCGACAGGGTGAAATCCGACAGCGTAACCGTAAGTGCCACAGCCGCACTGGTCGAGGACATGAACGCGGTGCCGCTTCCCTGATAGATTCCGGTTACCTCGAGGTTGCCTGACGGTATCGCCGTTGCCGGCACCCTAAGGCTCCCTGCCGCAGTGCTTGAGCCCGGCGCGGGGGGTTGTACCTCGATGATTCCGAATGAGTATCCGTTGGCGAAGAGACTGACGCTTCCGTAGGGCGCGCCATTTTGCCCCTGGCTCGGCGTCACCGTTGCCGCGAACGTTACTACTCCAGAACTGTCCGCACTCGCAGGCGTCAGCGAGATCACCGTGGTCGTGGGTATGAGGGTCGTGCTGGTGAACGTGTACGTTCGCGTCACCGTGGTGCTGCCCGCACTCCAGTTGCTGTCTCCCGTGTAAGACGCGCTGAGGGCGTAGGTTCCAGCCGCCACGTTCGGGAAAAATGCGTTCGCTGACGCTACACTCTCGTTCGACAGCACGGCTGAAGTCACTCCCACGGTCTGCGACAGGGAACCCAGGCTTATGGTGACGTTGCCGGTCGGCTGGACAAAACTATTTAACGCGCCAAGAGAGACACGGACCAGGGCTGTCGATCCCGCCTGATAAGTGATCACGACCGGCGGCCCTTGGGACACAGAAGCGGTCGCCGCTTCCAGTACCGAAGACAGCACCACTGAGCCCTTGCTCACCGTAAAATTTAAGGGACCAGCGTTCGAGGCGTTGTAGCTGGCGTCCCCGGAATAGCTGACGGTTACAGAGTGCGCACCAACCGCCAGCGATTGCGGCGACCAGTAGGCGATTCCCTCAGCGGTGAGGGGAACCGTTACAGAAGTCGCGCTGTCGGTAAACGTAGCCGTGCCCGTGGCTTCGCCGGTCGATAGACTGCTTTGCCCGGTCGGCTGGGCCGCGAATGTCCAATGGCTGCTCAGGGGAACCGACCCGCCATTGGCGATCGTCCCCCCCAGGCAATTGCATTCGAGCAAGAGGAGTGTCGTGCTGGGCTCGGGAGTTACTGTGAGCGTCGAGGCAGGAGAGGTGCTCGGCGCGAACGTCCCGTCGCCCGCGTATTGTGCGGTTACCGGATAGGTTCCGCCGGGAAGAAAATTCAGGTTTGCCGTGACCGCGCCGGAAGCCAACGTGAGTACCGGGCTTTTAAGAACGGGCGTTGCCGATGTGGTCTCGATGCTCACGTCGCCGGTGGGCATGAGCGTGCCGGATGCGGCCTTCACCGTGGCGGTCACGCTCACCGCCGCACCATGCTCGATGGAAGCGGGGGACAATTGCAGCGTGGTGCTGGTCGGCGAGAAAGTGATTTTGCTCCAGTCCGTGACCAGTTCGTTTACGTCCACGCTTCCGAGACCGCTGGCCAGATCATAGCCGGGGCCCGCGTTATAGACGCCGAACGAATACTCGCCCATGACGTTGGGCACCTGCGTCGTGCAGTTCGGCGCGCTCACAACACAAACCACGTCGTTGGTGCCCACGGTGATGTCGTGGAAAATGCCGGGCTGCTGTTGTGCCAGAGCGTAGAGCACGAAATTCGCCTGGCCCTGGCGGCCGTACTTTTGGTCAATCATAGCCATGATCCCGGCCATCGCGGCTGTCGAGGCCGCAGGTCCCCCGGCCAAAGTCACCTGCGGCTCTCCGCTGCTGACCGGCGCGCAGTCGTCAACTTCTATGCAGACGGCGTACGCCGAAAGATTGGCGCCCTCGGCCGCCAGCAGCGCAACGTCGGGTATATCGCGCGCGCCGTCGGCGGGAACTCCCGGCGCGTTTTGCCAGGCTGGCTTGGCGTATCCGCTGACGCAGGCATAGAGGAGCCCGGCCGGTTCGCTCGACGGGGCGAGCTGCGAGCAATTGCTCGCGCCCCCTCCGGTAGAATCCCCGAAAGCCAGTGGATTGATGATTGCAATTCCTATTCCGAGCAGCTCCGGAACATCCAATCCGAGTTCGTCATCCCAGGGCTGCTCGGGCCGTGGCGCTTTGAGCGAACCAAAATTTGCGTCATTGCTGGCGTTCCAGTCGCCCGCGGCGCTGGCTGCGCCGGTAGCGTAATCGGAATAGTAAAAATCGCTGGCACCAACCGCCACATTCCAGGGCGTCGAGGCCAGGCCGCTCACGCTCGGACCGGGATAGGTGATCTGTCCAGCGGAAGAAATCTCCACGCCGCATGCCGCCGGACCCTCGTCGCCGCTGGACACGAGAACGGTCTGCCCTTGCGCTGCCGCCTGCTCCCACAGCGCCGACCAAAACGCGTTGCCACTCGGCCCCAGAATCTGTTCACACTGGTGGTAGGCGACACTCAAGACCGAGGCCTGATTGTCCTCGACAGCGCGCATCGCGGCCAGTGCCACCAGGCTTTGAAAATCCGAGCCCCCGGCGAGGTAGTAGTTCACCGTGGCCATGGGAGCCACGGCGCCGCTGATTTCGACGCTCAGATAGTTGTCCGCGAGGCCCGATTCGACAGAAACGAAACTGCCGTCGATGGTTGAAAGGAAAGCGAAACCAACGCCCGCGGTGGTAGCGGGAATGGGACTGCTGCCGGGGTCCGTGCCGTCGATGACCACCTGGGTGTTGTCGCTGGGAAGTCCAAAGAGCGCGCGGTAGGCGGCGGTGATCGTGAGATCGAGATTGTATTCGCCGATCACGCCGATGGTTTGTCCCGCGCCGTTGGTGCCGGCCTGGTACAACGGCGTGATGTCGTACTGGGTGGCAAGATCTTCCGGTGCAATCGCGTAGAACGCTCCGCCATTCGGGGTGCGGGTGGTGAATTCCGGTTTGCCGCGTCCCCTGGCTGGCGCGTATGTTGCTTTGCCTGCCGTGTGCAGCAAGCCGCGCAGCGGGAAATTGTTGAGGGGCGCAAAGCCTTTCAACAGCGGCGCGATGGATTGCGGGACGGAGACTTCGCTGGCGACGGAGTAATAGGGTTTCCCCGCAAGCTGATACTGGTGGATCGGCGCGTGCAAAGCTTTGCGGACTTGCGCCGCCGTCCCGGAAAATTCCAGGGCGCGCCGGCTTCTCGTGACGCGGTTGACGGCGAAGCCGTGGGATTGCAGCCAGGTTTCGACCTGTTGCACATCCTCGTCGCGAGCGCCGAATTGTGCGCCAAACTGTTCGGGCGTCAGCCACCGGTGGTAGGAAAGCGAAGCGGGGTTGTGCGCGTCACGCAGGAAAAATTGCAGCGCCTTTTGCCGGTCCGCCGGAGGATTTAGCAGGACCAGCATACGGCTGGCCGGGAAGGAGTCGGCCACGGCGCCGCGATCGTTCTCCGGCCGGGCGAGGGGATGCAGCGTTCCGCGCAACGCGATGAGCGGACCTTCGCCAGCTCCTGCCAGCGCCGGCGCGGGGCCTTGCGCGAAACTGCAGGCGCTGCAGGCAACACAAAGCCATAGCGCTGCGACAATACGACTCGAAGGGAGGGGCATGGGATGCTCCCAAACAAGACATGAGATCTCGGCCGTTCCCGGCCAGAACGTTTCGAAGAGTAGTGTTCTTGCAAGGTACCGTCAATCGAAAGTTACCCACAACCAAAAGAGCTGCGCGAAACGGCAAATGGAGATGCGTGCGGGAGCCAGGTGGCAAACGACCGCTGCCCGCTTAAAAGTCGAAGAGAATCAGTTGTTTGACGTCTTCGGCGAGATTGCCGCCTGCTTTGACGGTCTCCAAGATGCTCGATCAATTGGGCAAGCACGCCTGCGGCCCGAGTGTATAGCGCATCGTTGCCGCTCAGCCGGTTGCTGCAAAAAACGGTCCCCTTGCCTTTTCCCTTCACGCGGTATGATTCCTTAGAATTCGCGTTATTCCGGAGCGGAGGCTAGAAAATGCGCCGATATCACCACATTGGAATTCCTACCAGCCAGGCGAGGCCGGGAGAGCGTCACATCGAACGTTTAAAGATCTTTATTGTCGGACACGAAAACAGCGAGTATGGCGTCGAATGGATGCGGTTCGAAGCGGATGCACCGATTCCCGAGTTGCTCAGGCACGTGCCACATGTTGCTTTTGAGGTGAGTGACCTCGCATCCGAGCTGGCAGGCCGGGAGATTCTGATTGCGCCGAACAGCCCATCCGCCGGCGTGCGCGTCGCGTTCATCGTCGAAAACGGCGCACCCATCGAGTTCCTTGAGTTCACCGACCCCAACCATCCGGATCGGCGTTAAGACGCGGCTTGCTGCTTTAAAATGTTCCGGCGGACACCGCCTCGTATCCTGACGACACCAGCCCGCTTCCGCCAGGCTCACCCAACTCTCCCCGCACCGCAGGCGATTGAAAATCAAAGAGCCGCATTTCTCGCTCGCGAGAGCAAGGCTGTGTGCGGGCAGCGTTAGAAGGCAAGCGCATTCGATGGGCGCCTTGCTATTCGGGCGCGGGCGATTTGCGGTAGGCTTGGCGGGCACATTTTGCCGCCACCGGGATGTATCTCTGGGAGCGAACCGCGGGGGAGAAGACATGGCCAAGTCGCGCAGAAAATTTTTAAGCGATGCGTCGATGAGCGTGCTCGCGATCGCTGCGCTGCGGGCGCCGGATCTCGCAGCCGCTGCGCCGGACGGCGGGCCTCCGGCTGCTACCCCCGGGCTGGCGCAAGAGCCGCCGGCCGGCGCGCCACCGGCCTTTGGGACGGCGCCGGCTGTGGGGCCGGCGGTTTCGCCCGAGACGTTCGCGGAGGCGGAGAAACTAGCGTGGGTCGAGATGACGCCTGGCGAACGCGCGCAGGCTGCGGGGAACTGGCGCGTGTCGATGCCCGGACTTTACGAGCGGCGGACTGGTCCGCGCAAAGTGGTGCTCGAGCCGGAACTGGCTCCGGCGACGCGCTGGAATCCGGTCCTGCCAGGGATGAAGATCGCGCCTGAGCAGGCGCGATTTATCCGCAGCAGGGTAGACGCGGAAATTCCCTTGCCTACCAAGGATGAGGATATTGCGTTCGCTTCGCTCACGCAGCTTTCGCGCTGGATCGAGCAGCGAAAAATTACATCACAGCGGCTCACCACCATCTATCTGGAGCGGCTCGAACGCTTCAATCCGGTTCTGCGCTGCGTGATTACCCTGACACGCGAACTGGCCATGCGGCAAGCGAAGCGCGCGGACGCGGAAATCGCCGCAGGCAGGTATCGCGGGGCGCTGCATGGCATCCCCTGGGGGGCGAAGGACCTGCTGGATACCGCCGGGATTCCCACGACGTATGGGGCAGAGCCCTTCCGCGGCCGCGTGCCGACGGGGAACGCCGCGGTGGTGCGGCTGCTCGAAGAGGCGGGCGCCGTTCTCGTGGCCAAACTGAGTCTCGGAGCGCTGGCGCTCAATGATATTTGGTTCGGTGGACAGACCATGAATCCTTGGTTGCTCGAGGAAGGCGCGTCGGGCTCGAGTGCCGGCCCGGGCGCGGCCACGGCGGCGGGGCTGGTTGGATTTTCGATTGGCAGCGAGACGGGTGGGAGCATCGTCAGCCCGAGCATGCGGTGCGGGGTCACGGGACTGCGGCCGACCTACGGACGAGTTCCCCGAACTGGCGCCATGACCTTGTGCTGGTCGCTCGACAAGCTGGGGCCCATGACCCGCGCCGTGGAGGATGCCATGCTCGTGCTGCAAACCATCGCCGCGCCGGACGCGGGAGATCTCGCCAGCGTGTCCCGTAATCTGGATTTTGACGCTGGTGCCGAGACGCGCGGCTTGCGCGTCGGCTATTTCCCCGGATGGATGAAAAAAAGTCCGGCGACGGACGTGGACCGCGCCGCGCTGGAAACGGTGGCCAAGCTGGGAATGGTGCCCGTCGAAGTGGCGATTCCGGATTGGCCGTACGATGCGCTCGACCTTATTTTGTTCGCAGAAAGCGCGGCGGCGTTTGAGGAGATCACGCTGAATCACGCCGTGGGTGAACTGAAGATGCAAGTCCCGGATGCCTGGCCCAATACTTTCCGGCAGTCGCGGTTTCTCTCCGCCGTGGATTTCGTGCAGGCCGACCGCTTTCGCAGAAAAGTGGCAGAAGAGATGGCGCGCGTTTTTTCCGCTGTGGACCTGCTGCTGGTGCCTTCGCTGCGGGACGAAATGCTGACCATCACGAATTTCACCGGACACCCGTCGCTGACCCTGCGCGCAGGATTCGTCGAGGTCTCCGAAGCGCGCAGTGACTGGGCGCCCGACCCGAAGAATCCGTTGCCGAAGTTTTCTCCGCCACGCCTTGTGCCACACGGGGTGACGCTGATCGGCCGGCTATTTGAGGAGGGCACACTGGGCAGCGCAGGATTAGCACTCGAGCGAGCCTTCGCAGTGGTGAACAAGCGCCCGCCGGGATTCTGAATGGCCGCGAGAACTGCTCCCTAGGAATCTGGCGCTTTCTCTAAGCCGAGCGCAGGAGGTCAGAAAAGGGTCACTCCAGCCAAGTGTAGCTGTTCATTGAGAGGGATCTCCTTTACTCCAATGCCCGAGAGAAGCTCGAGAAACGGAAACTGAGCCGCGCTGGTGCAACGAGTGCCGCTTGGGCGCTTCGTGTCGGATTTAGAAGTGGCGACGGCGGACTGACGAGTCGCGCGGTCCTCACCGTGCGTTGTGGTTCGCCCGGTCTACGATCGCGAGCGAGTAGAGAAACAGAAGCACACCCGCGGCAATCAACAAGCCGCCCAATCCGACCAACACCACAAAGGCGATCGGGCGCGACCAGAGGAGACAAAGGCCTTCGACCAGCAGGCCAACGATCACGAGAATTCCAGATAGCTGGAGCCGACGGTCCATGGGACGAATGTCGCTCATTGCTGTCCCCCGTTCCAGAATTTCTGCTTGTCGAGCGTGGCCACATTGTGAACCACATCGTGGCAGCCGCTTGAAACACAGGACAACGTGTTGGCCTTGATGGCGGGAAGCGTGGCCGGGTCGGCGTTGTGCACCGCTCCCTCTTCAAAGGAACGAGCGCCGAGGTGGCAGTGAAGGCATTCGCGATTGTTGAAGGGTTGATACAGTTTTATGTCTTGCGGGCGCGGCGGCGTTCCGAGGTAGTAGATATAGAGATGGCGCAGGCCGCCCAGCTTGGCTTTCGCGGTTCCGAACATGGCGTAGTTGGTGTGGCAGGTGTAGCAGGCTTGCTCGGCGGGCACACGGTGGTTCTGAAAGTGTGCGGCGGCGAGATAGGTGGCGTCGTCGACGTGCAGACTCTTTCCAAAGGGTTCCATGATGTGGCAGGAGAGGCAGAACTGGGTGCTCTCGGAACGTTCCATCTCGTTGTTGAGGCCGGCCAGGAAGCAAAAGGCGGGAAGAAAAAAAAGCACCCCAAAGGCGAGAATCTTCCCGCCCGGATTGATGGTGATGGCCGGGCGCCACACCAGCACGGCGGCGAGCAATGCGCTGGCGAGGATCAGGGCGAGGATGGCGAGTGTGGGCATGAGTCGGTTGGACGCAGGCCCGCCTCTAGTTTTTGAAACTGCGGATAAAGGCTACCAGACTCTGGATTTGATCCGCTTTGAGGCTTTTGCCATACGCCGGCATTTTGTCCTTGCCGTTGCTGATGATGGCGCCCAGGTCCGCGTCACTCGTTTTTTGCACCTCCGGCGCGGCGAAATCCCCGGCTTTCATGGCTTTTCCCGTAGCTGTCTGGCCTTTGCCATCGGCACCGTGGCAAGCCGCGCATTTCGCCTTGTAGAGAGCCTCGCCGGTTTGCGAGCGCGCCGGTAAGGCGAAGAGCGCCGCGCCAGCGAAGCACAGAAGCGTGGGAGCCCAGATCCTGGTGCAGTATCTTTTTGCGTTCATGGTTTCCTCCGGTCGAAATACCGTTCGGTATAAAGTATCGTAAGGCCCAAATAAATTCACGATGGGCGCAATTCCGCCGGGCAGTATGCTCAAGAGCCCGCGCCGCTCAGGTTCTTGTAACCTCGCGCCTAAAACGAATACCGGAACGAAAATGTGGCATTACTGCCGTTAAAATCCTGCAAGGGAATCGCCGCCAGTCCAAACGGGTTGCTGTTTCCGGTTTCGTTGAACCCGTAATAATTCCAGGACATTTTGTAGGTGAACCCGCGCGCGACGTCGATGGCAATCGAGGCGTACGGCCGCTGGTAGTTGTAGTCGAGCGCGCCGGAAGGCGTGAGCGGGTTCAGGAAAATGGTATTGCCGCGCACAAAACTGCCGCCGTAACCGACGATGGTGGTCACCCGTCTCCAGGGCTTCCAGACCGCTGCGGCGTGAGCGAAATGGTCCGTGCTGCTGTAAGTTGCAAGCGCTCCGAGCGGCGAGGTTGCTCCGCTAATCGGGCACGCCGGGCCGCCCGGCAGCATTGGCACACCGGGCGGGAATGCCGCGGCTGTCACCGTGGCCGGCGGGGGCGCGGGGTTTGCGGAAGTCTCCGAGAAAGCGAAACAGATCAGCGATTGGGTATAGACGTCCCAATAGTTGTATCCGAAATCGACCGAGAGGCGGGCGCTGGCGGTCAAGATGGTGGAAAAGCTGTACGAGCGATCGTGTTCCAAATTGTTTACGGTGGCTACGTTGTCGCGGTTTTCATGGATATCGACCGCGCCATCGAGCGTCGCCCACGGCCTCGGTTTGTAGTTGGCGTGAATCTTGTAAGACTGCACCTGCCGGGCATCGATCCGAGTATAGGCGGCGTTGTTGTATCCGAATTCGAAGTCGCCGGTGATGCGCAGGGTGTCGAGGGGACGCCCAACAAAGCCTAGGAGCAAGGAGTCCTGGTCGATGGAAGTGAGGCTGCGGACGGGGCTGGCTGCGCCCGGAGGAACGTAGGTGACCGAGCCGTCGGCATTCAGCGTGCAACCTGCGGGCAAAGCGCCCGCAACCAAGGCGCAACTGCCGCGCGCAGCGAGGTAATCGTTTCCCGCGGCCGCGGTTGCCCCGCCCGGAAAATAGATCGATTCCGTATCGTTGGTATCGCTGTACTGGGCGATGGTGCGGCTGGTGTGCAGGTAACCGATATCCGCGCGCCAGCGCCGATTAAAGTCGTACTGGAGCTGCAAGGTATTGGATTTGAGATCCTGGCCGAGAAACGAAGTAGCCAGGCCGGTAATGGCATCCGCGGCCGAAGTCGCGGTGTGGTACGGGCAGGTTACGGCGTTTGAGGCGACCGGACAATTGGCGGCGTTGAAGAACGCTTCGCTTTGCTGCAGACCCGCTAACCCGGGATAGCCGGTGCCGAAGATATTCGTTTCATCGAGCGCCCACATGCCCGGGATGCGCCAGTTGTCATAGCGGAAGGAGTCGAGGATACGCAGTTTGTCGGTGATGGCATACACTCCGGACCAATCCGCGTTCACGGAGACGCGCTTGGCGTCCGCCGGACCGCCCGTAGTGCTGCCGCGCTCACCGGTGCGGGCCGTGTAGCCGTCGACGGTCTCGAGAAAATCCGGAATCACATTGTTGCTGGTGCTGTATCCGAGCGACCCGGACATTTCAAAATTCTGGAAGTAGCTGGACTCGAAGCGGAGGCGCTCGGTGGGCATGAAGTTCCGCGGATTTCCTACCTGGCTGTAAGACAGGAACCCGTTGCAGGTGGGGGTGGCGGTGTTCGTGGTCCCGGCGACGACGGGGACCGCGCAGGGAAGAGTCTCAGCGGCAGTTTGCGTACTCCAAATGTTGCCGAGATCCACTGGCGTGCCCGCGGGCGTGCCGAGTCCTGTGGGATTGGCAAGAATAAATCCGAAATTCCCGGGTGTGGCTGCGGGGTTATCAAGGACCACGTTGTCTTGCTTGAAATAACTGAGAAACTCGTCGAAAGAAATCGTGGTGCGGGGCCACAGGCGGACATCGATTCCCGCACGGAAGGCGTTTGTGGTGTAGCTATTGATTTGCTCAAAGTCCGAGATGGTCCCCGAATCCGTGGTGAAGCCGCTAGGCCCCTGGTCGCGGTTGCGGGAATACCCCAGGCGGAAACGCACCTTGGACGTCGGAAGCAGCGTGAGATCGTAGTCCTGCATGCGGCGCGTGAGATCGAGCGCGTGCAGTGAATTGCCCTGCGCCACGGCGGGGTTCGAGCAATAGGCCGGAGCGCCCTCGGGGAAAGCGGCGGTCGGCGGACCCACGTAACAACCGGTCGACAGCGAGCCGGCGGGGTTTAATGCCGCGGGGTTCAACGGGTTGACGAACAGGTTGTAGTCCCAGAAATTCTTGTCGCGGCGAAAGAGCAAGCGAAAGTCGTACCATTTATTTTTCTCAACGCGCATGCGCGATACGTCGTTAGGATCGCCGCCATATCCGAAATTGCTGAAGGTCAGGGTATCGAACAGCGGTGCCTGGTGGTCGATCGAACGCATCGAGAGATTGAAATCGAAGAGGCGGAGGCCGGAGCCCAGGTTCTCGAAGGTATCGTAGGTATTCATGTTGCCGTTGATGTTGCTCGAGCGGTAGCCGAATTCGATGGTTTGGTGAATATTGTAATCGCCCGAATTCATCCCCGGCGATTGCTGGGCGTCGTCCTGCGCGCGCGCGGCGGGGGAAAGGAAAAGCGCCAAGACAAAGATTAAGGAAGGAATCCAGTAAACCTCCAGACGACCTTTCATGACGGTTCCCCTTTTGCGATTCCGAATCCGCATCGCCGCGCTGGGCGGCCCTTTCCCGACTGGACGAGAGTTCACGGCCACGCCTACTTGAAAAAGGTTGCGTCGAAGTTGGAGCCATGGATCTGCACGTGGCATAGCGTGCACGACTGGAACAGGCTCGCCTGGTTGTGGAAGGAAGGCATGCCCGGCGCGCTGCTGAAACTCGAAGTGGTGTGACACTGCAGGCAGAGCAGGTTGAGGTTGCTCAGCTTCAGCATGTGAGGGTTCGATCCTCCGTGCGTCAGATGGCATGCCTGGCAGCCGTCGACCTTTACCGGGGAATGTTCGTATACGAAAGGTCCCTGCTTCTCGGTGTGACACTTGAAGCACACGGCGTCCTGCGTCGAGGAAGTGCGCACCTGCTTGGGACCGACCGTGCCGTGCACGTTGTGGCAATCGCTGCACTGCACCAGCCCTTCATTGACGCGATGGTGGAAGGGCATATCGAACTGGGCTTTTTGCGCGAGGTGGCAGGTATAGCAAAGCTCGGGCTGCGATTTCACCAACAGGAATTCCGATTCCTTACCGTGGTGCGGCGAATGGCACGAGATGCAGCTGACGTCGTTTCTCGTGTGTTCCGAGGTGATGGCGTTCATATGCTGCGGGCCGCCGGCGTGGCAGGTAAGGCAGCGCGCGTTGATATCCGTCGCTGAGGCGCTCTCGAACTTGAAAATCTTGCTTTTGTCGCCGCCGCCATCGACGTGTGCCTTGCCTGGACCGTGGCAAGCTTCGCAGCCCTGCCACTGCGGGCCTTTCTTGCTATCGAGGGTGGTGACAAAGTGCCGTGTGGATTCGAAGTGTTCCGCGAAACCCTTGGTCGGCATGTCTGCGTGGCAGGTCTTGCAGGTTTCTTCGCCGACGTAGAGCGAAGGATCGCTCGGCGGTTCGTAAGCTTTCTGGTGGGTTTGTCCTTTGGCGGGTACGTCCGGTGCGGGATCGCTGTTTGCGACGGAAGGCCCCTGCGCGGACTGCGCGTGCTTCTGCGCCAGGCTTGCGCCGGCGGTGCACAGCAACGCGACTGCCAGGAGCGCCACGCGAAAACAAACGCGTATCCGTTTTTCAGAGTTTCCGGGCGATGGCTGAGCGCTAGTCAAGGTCCACTCCTCGGGCGAACGGGCGGTGCATAGGTAGGATCAATGTCGTGACGCCGGTCACAATTGCTCCGCGTCGCCGTAGATATTCTTTTAACGTCTTGTCGACAGGAACTGGCGTCCTTCTGTGCCGCCCGTGAATCGCTCCTCGAGCAGTCGCGCTAATCGCACAATGTCGAGCAAGAAATATGCCAACTTTTCTTCAGCCGGAATGTTCCAAATTGCACACATCGCGCAGATCGCTGAACAAATTTGTTAGCCCCTTCTTGTTGTGGGCACTGAACATCCGCCTGTGCCATCCCGCTCCAGCCCGTAGCGCGACGCCTTGCGGGCAGCTTGACCAGCTCGCGAGCATTCGGCGGATTCCCGATTGGGACCACGCGCAGATGCAATTGGGGAAAGGGTAAGTGGCGATTCGTCCGCCGCAATTCCGGTAACTGGGCCGAGTGGACCTTGGGAATCGGGCCGCGCACTCGTTCTTGGCGGAAGCGGAGACTCCGGCAAGCGATTGCGGTGAGCAACAGGAACTGTTCGCAAAAACGGCGGAAGTCCTGCCGTGGCCGCCGGTCAGTGGGGATGGCCACCGCCGGAACTGGAGCCTCCGCCGGAGTGAGAGGATGACGAGCTGGCAGAATTCGCGGAGCGGGCGCTAGAGCCACCGCCGCCTCCTGAGCCGTGGTAACTCGAAGATGCGCCGGAGCGAGCTGAGTAGGAATCAGGAGCCGGGGGTCCACAGTTTCTGGATGAAGGTTTTCATGCGGTCGACGAGGGAGGGATTGTTCGCGGAGCCGGAGTGAACGGGAGGTTTCGCAGGTGTCGCGGGCGGCAATGCGACGTTGGAGGCGGTGGTGGCCACGGCGCTTCCCGGTTCGTCGAGTACGCGGCCTTGGAAGATGACCGTGGGGCGGACGCGCACGCGGCGCACCAGGATGATCATGGCGGGATCGAACTCCGGCGGCGTTTTGGCGTTGGCGATGTATACCAGCGGAGGAACGATGACCTCGTAGATCGGCGCTTCCTGCGGAGCGGAGTTTTCCACTTGCGGCGCGGGCGCGGGGAGATTTGGTTTGGTGTCAAAGGTTCGCTTGCGCAGATCTTCGCTGGTGGCTAGTTGGCTGACTTGCGGTTGCGCATCCGCAGAAGTGCCGGTTTGTGAATCGGGTGGCGCGTTTAAAGGGGAGAGTTCGCAAAGGCAGCGGCCGGAGCTGGTTTGCAGCGAGTCGAGCTGGCCGTTGGTCAGGAGCACGTCGCCGGTTTGGGGAATGACCAGGCTCTGGCCGGTGAGCTGCTGCTCGAGGCGTACAGCACCTTTGGCGGCGCGGACGCACATGGTGCCGGGGTTATCGAAGCCGACGAGGAGATCGAATGCCGCGTCGCCGATGGCGATCGGCTGGGCTTTGATTTGCGGGGTGTACACGGTGAGGATGGGCGACTGCTGGATGCGCGCGTGGATGGTGCCGGATTCAAGAGCCACCGTGACCGCGCCGCCGGATTTCAGGATGGAAAGGTGCGCCGGTCCGCAAATGGTGATCAGACCGCCTTCGATGAGGTCGATGCGGGCGGTGCCGGATTTCACGCGGACATCGCTGCCGCTGCGCAGCACGGTTTTTACCTGGCCATGGACCACTTCAACGCTCATTGGTCCGGTGATGGCGATGGCGTCGCCTTCGATCACGCCGATGCTGTCGCCGGGAGGAAGCAAGGCCGGGGGGGTGTCCGCAACGGCGCGTGGCGCAGCAGTGCTCGCCGGGGACGATTGCTGTGGCGATGCGCTCGAGCGGAGAAGGCCAGCGGCGAAAAAGAGCAGGAGCAAAATCGCGGACGAGGCGAATCCTGCGCGGCGCACGATGGCGAGAAGCGCGCCACGGTAGAAGGATCGCGGCATCATCGACCTCAGGAGCAGGCGAGGCGATGTCCGGCAGGGATGGCCAGGATTGTTCATCAGCTAAAAATAGATGCGCTCCGGGCGATAGGTGCTGTATCGAAGGCCCGCGCGGAAAAAGTTACCGCTTATACTATAAGCGATGAGCCAGCCGGATGCAGCGAACAGTGGCGCGTCTTCGACGGAAAGCGTCAACAGCGCAGCGGACGCGACGAGCCTTGAGACCGCTCGCGTCGCGCCCCCTCATGGGGATGCGCGGCCCGTCGTCGCGGCGCAGGTGAACGCGCATTATGACACGCGCTTGCCGCAGCTCAAGTGGTCGCGCCGGGTACAAATTCCCCTGATTGCCGCAGCGGTGTACAGCGTCATTCGCGCGCTGGGCCCAACGCTGCGCTACGAAGTACTCGGCTGGCAGCATGCCGAGCGGGTTTATGCCCGGAAGCAGCAATGCATCTGGGCGTTCTGGCACCGCGTGATTATTCCCGTGGTGTGGTGGCGCAGGAACCACGGCGTGGTGGTGATGAACACCACGGCGTTTGACGGGCAATGGACGCGCGTGGTGATCGAGTG
>JBEKSZ010000130.1:0-15982 GCA_049516615.1 Candidatus Acidiferrum sp.
ATCGCGGCGTTCATCGAAAGTCAGCGCTGGCTGTTGGCTCCCGAAAACAAACAAGCGGTCATCGCCATGCTGATGAAAGAGTCCCATTTGGCCGCCGATGTTGCTGCGGAGACCTACGAGATCGCCGTGAATCACGGCTGGACCCCGGACGCCCGCTTCGACCTAGCCGGTTTCCAGAACACCCTGGCACTTCAGGAGAAGGCTGACACCTCGGCAGCGCGCTTGCAGCGCTATTACGACTTGTCTTACTACCAGCGAGCGCTCGCAGAGGCAGATTCGCCGAAATGAGTTTGCAGGCCGCAAGAAATCGAACTGGAGGATGGGATGAAGATTGTTTTGAAGAATAGCCTGATGGTGGGAATCGTTTTCAGCGTGGCGTTGTGCTTGTTTTTCGGCCTGCCCGTAGCGCTCGCCGACGACGTAGAATCCATTGTGAAGTCCGATCAATCGCTTGCTCAAGCTATCACCGCGGGGGACAAGGCCTCCGTTTCCGCGATGCTGGCGGATAACTTTGAGTTCACCAACACCCAGGGAAAAACATTCAGCAAGGCGCAGACGCTCGATGCGCTTTCCAGCATTACTACCGCTGGGCCGGGACCGACGGACGTCCACACCTACAATTACGGCGCGGTGGGCTACACGATTGGAACACAGCAGGGCACGCGGTACATGCGCGTTTGGACCAAGCAGGGAACAGGGTGGCGTCTGTTTATTTATTTGGAGACTCCGACTACGGCGCGGGCACCCTTGGCGGCGGGCGGCGGCGATTGCGACAATCCTTGCAAGACCATCCCGTACACGCCGACGACCGAAATGGACAAAGGAATCATCGAGGCCTGGCAGAAGGCCAAGAACGACGAGTGGCATCCGAATTCGGCGGAGTGGGCGTTGTACGTGGCCGACGAGTTTTTGATCATCAACGCGCGCACCGAACGTCCCAAAGCCGAGCGCGTAGCGATTCTGGCCAAGCAGCAAGCCAACCACGAGGTCGGGCCACCGGGCGATCCGATCCACTCCGTGCGCATGTTCGATTTCGGAACGAACGCTGCAGTGATGCTTTCCCTGCACACGCCTTACCATGGCGGCAAACCCTATTACAACGTGCGCATTTGGGTGCTGCGCGACGGACGCTGGCAGTTGGGAATGAGTCAGCAGACGACCATCGAGGCTGCGGCGCCGGCCGCAGCGGTCGGCTAAAAGGATAAGAAAGATCAGACAACCAGTCGGAACTTCCTTGAAGGGACGTCCGCGCCGGTGCGTCTAACGACACTGATGCTAGCGACCCTGCCCGCCTCCTGTGCGCTGGCGCATAAACGCAACAGAGCTTATTCGCGTCGCCTAGGCCGATGAACATTCGCTACTACACCTGCAGAACGACTTTGCCGAATTGCGCGCCGGATTCTAGGTAGGCGTGCGCGGCGGCGGCTTCGCTTAGGGGGAAGATGCGGTCGATGATGGGCCTGAAGCGGCCGGCCGCGACGAGGCGCATGACGCTGTGCAGGTCGGACTTGGTGCCCATGTAGGAGCCCATAAGCGAGAGTTGCTTGGCGAAGAGGAGGCGGAGATCGAGCTTGGCGTCGTAGCCGGTGGTGGCGCCGCAGGTTACCAGGCGGCCGGCGTACGCCAGGCTGGCGATGCTGTCGTCCCAGGTGGCGGTGCCAACGTGCTCGAAGACGACGTCCACGCCGCGTTTGCTCGTGATGCGGCGAACTTCTTCGCGGATTTTGTGGGTTTTGAGGTTGATAACGTGATCGGCGCCGAGTTCGATGGCTTTGCTTACTTTTTCTTCGTTGCTGGCAGTGGCGATGACGCGCGCGCCGAAAAATTTGGCGATTTGGATGGCGGCGCTGCCGACTCCGCTGCCGGCGCCGAGGATCAGGACGTCTTCGCCGGGTTCTAGCTCGGCGCGCGAGAGTAACATGTGCCACGCAGTCTGGAAGACCAACGGGATAGAAGCAGCTTCTTCAAAGGTCAGATTCTCGGGGAAGGGTAGACAGTTTACTTCGGGGACTTTCACGTACTCGGCGCAGCCACCGTCGATCAAATAACCTAGGTTCGTGAAGCTGCGGCAGCGGTTATCGTGGCCGGAGATGCAGGCGGAACATTTGCCGCAGGTTACTCCTGGAGCCAGGACGACTTTTTGGCCAGGGCGGACGGTGGTTACGTCGGCGCCGACTTCGGCGACTTCGCCGGAGATGTCGCTTCCCGGGATGTGCGGGAGAGGAATGGGAACACCGGGAAGTCCGCGGCGGACCCACAGGTCGAGATGGTTGAGGGCACAGGCCTTCACGCGGACGAGCACTTCGCCGGGGCGAATGGTGGGCGTGGGGGCTTCGCTGTAGTGCAGGACCTCGGGACTGCCGTGTTTTTCAAAAACGATGGCTTTCACTTTGCCTCCGTTGCGCGAAGGCTATTCTATCGTGAGAACAGGAACAGGCGCTTGCGGGAAAGCAGATCGTGGGTCAGTTCGGTGCGGAGTCTGCTGCACAAATCCTGAAGCAGTGTGTAGTCGGAATCGCGCAGCGGGTCGGCGCTGGCGGGGCGGCTGGGGTCGTTTAGGGCTTCTTGCAGGTTGCCGTAGGCCGCGCGAGCGGAGTCGCTCAGATACCACCCGCCGGCGAGAAAATACCAGTCGCGAAGCTCTTCGCTGAGGGTGCGCAGATTGGAGCGGGTCACACCGGTGCGGCGCGGCCACCTGGAGAAGAGCGCGGTTTTTTCCCATACCAATTTGTAAACTTCGCTGCGGCTCTTATGGACCGCGGCATCGACGCTGCCCCGCTGCGTAAGCAAGTGACTGATGAGCGCGCCGACAAAAGCGCCAATGATGGTAATCGCGGCGATCGCGAGGGATGCTGGAGCGGAGTGTTCCATGGCGTTCCCCTTGGAAGTAAGGTTTTGCGAGATAGTGATCGGTGCTGCCTGGACGTTTCAACCGGCAACTGCCGCCCCGTGCGCGTGAGGGGCGGAAACCGCGATTTGATATGCTGCGAAAGGCGATGAAGAAGAAGTCGCACGGAGAGATGCGCATTGTGTCCCTGGCGCCCAGCGCTACAGCAATTTTGTGTGCCGTGGGAGCGCGTGCGACGCTTGTGGGCGTGACGAAGTGGTGCGCGGATGTGGCGCGCGTGGACGGATTGCCGCGAGTTGGAGATTGCTGGCATATGGGGTCGCCAGAGGAGATTTTGCGGCTGCGCCCCACCCTGGTGATCGGGTCAGTGCCGTTCAAAGCGGACACCGTGGCGAAGTTGCTGGAACACCCGGTGAATTTTTTGGCAATGAATCCGCGCACGCTGGCGGACGTTTATGGCCATGTGCACATGCTCGCGCGGATTGTGGGGCGTGCGGCGGCGGGAGAACGCCTGGTGGCGCGAATGCGGCGGGAGTTCGCGGCGATTGCGGCGCGAGCCATAAATTTGCCGCGGCGGGTGCGGGTTTACTGCGAGGCCTGGCCCAATCCGCGCATCAGTTCGCCGCCCTGGGTGGTGGAACTAGTGGAGTTGTGCGGCGGAGAGATGGTGGTGCCGAGCGGAGCGCGCGTGAGCGATGCCGAGGTAGCTGCCGCGGCGCCCGAGGCGATGGTGTTAGCTTGGGCGGCTACCGGAGCAAAGGCCCAAGCCCGGCAGGCGTATGGAGTGGCGGCCTGGCAGGAGGTGCCGGCAATTCGCGAGCGGCGCGTGTTTGTAGTGCGCGATGAATTGTTGAATACTCCAGGGCCTCCACTGATCGCCGGCGCGAAAAAACTGTGGCGGATCGTTCGTGGCATTGCTGGCGCTGGAAAAGTTTAATATGCCAACACAGATTTGAAGGGAGTGCGGCGTGATGAGAGTCGTGGTAGCGGCGGTGATCGAACGGGCGGACCGGCGACTGCTGATCGGCCAGCGCCGGACTACGGACTCGTCGCCGCTGAAGTGGGAGTTTCCCGGAGGTAAGGTAGAAGAAGGCGAAGCGCCGGAGGCAGCACTGGCGCGGGAGTTGCGCGAGGAACTGGGCGCGACATTGCGGAAAAGCGTGGAAATTGCCCGCGTGCGGCATGCCTACGCGACGTCCACAAAAGAGTTGGAGATACGATTTTTTGCAGCGGCCATCGTGAGCGATGTGGTGGTGGGGAAAACATTCGAGAAGGTCGCCTGGGTATTGCCGCGGGAGTTGCGCGAGTACGATTTCTTGGAAGCGAACCGGGCGTTGATTGCGGATTTGGCGACGGGCCGGATTAAGCCCGGGGATGTTTTGCAGAAGGCCACGGACACTTAGCTGCAGTTTGCCGAGGTATTGCCCAAGGGGCCCTGGCAACCTCGCAACCGGCTGCCTTGCGAAGCCAAGGCTGAGTGGCTAGGGGTACTCGCAGAGGCGCCAGATGCTTACGGAAACGACCAGCCACGCGATGCTGCCGGCGCTGAGGACCAGCCAGGCCGGACCGTGGGGCAGGAACTTCCACACCAGGAACGCAAAGGTCAGCAGAGCGATGCTGCCCATGGCGCCGCCGGCGGCGTCCAGCGCAGCAGAGTCCCGGCCGCGGGTGCCCGGGTTGACACCGGCACGAAGCTTCTTTTCTCTTTGCTGCTTCGCGTAAGCGCAGGGTGAAGCGGCGCACCGCAAATTCCTATGCGGGGCCGAAGTAACGGTAGTGTCCCGTGATGCGCCAGGAGAACAGCACATCTTCCATGCGCGGCCCCTGACCGATGTTGTGCACAACCATGTAGCGCCCGGAAGCGGCTCGTTGGTTCACCACGATACCGATGTGCGGCACATTGCCGCCGAGATCCCAGGTAACCAGCTCGCCGGGAGAGTAGTTGTTGCCGATCGTAGTGATCGGCAGCGACTCGCCTTTGCGAGAAAAGAAAACCATAAGATTCGGGACTCGCCGGTGATCGATATTGGTATCGGAATGTGCCAGTTGCCAGCGCCGTTGATTGGGGTAGGCGCCGAAATTGGCAACCAGGTCTTGGTGAACTTCCTTTTGCAAGTCGATGCCCAGAGCGCGGTAGGCGCGGATAACTTCATCGCTACAAACCCCGGTGCCTGGAGGCACGTCCCCGGCCGGATAGGGGATGCGAACGTAAGCGGGATCATAGCGCACGGAGTGGTGCGTGCGCTCGATGGCGGCGGCAGAAAGTCTTTGTAGGACGACGGCATGCGACGAATTCGCAGCTGCGTTCGCCTGAGCGACCTGCAACAGTACGAGAAGCAAGTTCAAAACGGTGTTCATCGGTCACCGGATTTGGAGTGCGGCGTTTCGCCGCCGTCGTCTGGGCCACAAGACGTGCCAGCTGGAGCTTCGAAGAAAACCTCGGCGATCTCGCCGCACGCCGGAGCTTTTGTTGCGCGAAACAGCTGCTGCGACAGGGCAGCGTCGAGCCGCTGCACATCCAAGACGCTAAGAGACGACCGGGTTGAGCTTCTCCGGGTTGATGCCCAGGTCCGCGATGGCCTTGTCCACTGCGCTGCGCTCCATCTGGCCTTCCTGCAAAAGCTCGTGCAGCGTCGCCAGCGTGATAAAGCGAGCGTCGACTTCGAAAAAGTCGCGCAACGCGGTGCGTCCTTCGCTGCGCCCAAAGCCGTCGGTACCCAGCGTGCAGAGCCGGCGCGGCATCCATTGCCCGACCATGGCCGGGAGCGATTTCAGGTAATCACTGGCGGCTACCAGAACGCCCGGAGCATTCTTGAGCTGCTCGGTGAGGTACGGCACGCGCGACTTTTCGCCGGGGTGCAGACGATTCCAGCGCTCGCATTCATTGCCGTCGACGTAGAGTTCCTTGTAGCTGGTAACGCTCCACACGTCCGCGGCCACGCCGTACTTGGTCTCCAGAATTTCCTGCGCCCTGAGCACCTCGTTGAGAATGGCGCCGCTGCCAAAGAGTTGCGCTCGAAGTTTGGACTTTTTGTTTTCCGACGCGCGGAAGCGGTACATGCCGCGCAAAATGCCTTCTTTAACTTTCTCGCCGGGAGGAGGCATCGCCGGCATGGCGTACGGCTCGTTCATGACCGTGATGTAGTAGAAAATGTTTTCGCCGTTTTTATACATGCGGCGGATACCGTCTTGAATGATGACGGCGATTTCGTAAGCGAAAGCGGGATCGTAAGCGCGCAAGTTGGGCATGGGCAAGGCCAGAATATGGCTGTTGCCGTCCTGATGCTGCAGGCCTTCGCCCGAGAGCGTCGTGCGCCCGGAAGTTCCGCCGAGCAAAAACCCGCGCACGCGCATGTCGGCCGCAGCCCAGATAAAGTCGGCGATACGCTGGAAGCCGAACATCGAATAATAGATAAAAAATGGAATGGTGTTGATGCCGTGCGTGGCATAGGCGGTCCCGGCGGCGATGAAGCTGGCCATGGATCCGGCTTCGGTGATGCCTTCTTCCAGAATTTGACCGTCCTGCGCTTCCTTATAGTAAAGGAGCGTACTGGCATCAACGGGCTCGTACTTTTGTCCCACGCTTGAATAGATGCCCACGGTGCGGAACAGCGATTCCATGCCGAAGGTGCGCGCTTCATCCGGTACGATCGGTACGATCAGCTTGCCGATTTCGGGGTCACGCAGCATTTTGCGCAGCATGCCCACGAAGGCCATGGTCGTGGACACTTCGCGTCCCTCGCTGCCGTCAAAAAACTCCTTGAAAAGTTCGTCGTGGTCCGCGGCGATGGGTTGGGAACGCACCGCGCGCTTCGGTGTGTAACCTCCGAGCGATTCGCGACGCGCGCGCAGATAATGCAGTTCCACGCTGTCCTCGGGCGGACGGTAAAAGGGAACTTCGATACAGTCGTTGTCGTTGAGCGGTACACCGAAACGAGAGCGGAATTCGCGCAGCTCTTCTTCGTTGAGCTTTTTCTGCTGGTGCGTGACGTTCTTGCCTTCGCCAGCTTCGCCAAGCCCGTAACCCTTAATCGTGCGGGCCAGGATGACCGTCGGGCCGCCCTTGTGGTCCACCGCGGCCTTGTAAGCGGCATAAACCTTGCGCGGATCATGACCGCCGAGACGCAGACGTCGCAGCGCTTCGTCGGGAAGCGGTTCAACCAGGGCGAGCAGCCGCGGATCGCTGCCAAAGAACTGCTCCCGCACATAGGCCCCGCTCGAGACCACCAATTTTTGATACTCGCCGTCGACCATTTCTCCCATGCGCTTGACGAGCAATCCCTCCGTGTCGCGTTCGAGGATGGGATCCCACTCGCTGCCCCACAAAACCTTGATGACGTTCCAGCGGGCTCCGCGAAACGCCGATTCCAGCTCCTGAATGATCTGCCCGTTGCCGCGCACCGGCCCATCGAGTCGCTGCAAATTGCAGTTGATCACGAAAATCAGATTGTCCAGCTTTTCGCGCGAAGCTAGCGTGATGGCGCCCAGCGATTCAGGCTCGTCGGTTTCGCCGTCACCGAGGAAGGCCCAGACTTTAGCGTCGGTGGCGGGCTTCAAGCCACGGTTTTCGAGATAGCGATTGAAGCGCGCCTGATAAATCGCCATCAAGGGGCTAAGGCCCATTGAAACGGTAGGGTATTCCCAGAAATCGGGCATGAGCCAGGGATGCGGGTAAGAACTGAGACCGCCGCCGGGTTTTAGTTCGCGGCGAAAATTTTCCAGCTGCTGCGCACTAAGACGGCCCTCGACAAAGGCGCGCGCATAAATGCCGGGCGAGGCGTGTCCTTGGAAATACACGGTGTCGCCTTCAAACTCCGGAGTGCGCGCGCGGAAAAAATGATTGAAACCCACTTCGTACAGGGTGGCTGCCGAAGCATAGGTGGAGATGTGTCCGCCGATGTTGTGCTCCACGCGATTCGCGCGCACCACCATGGCCAGGGCATTCCAGCGAATCAAGCTCTTGATGCGCCGTTCGAGCTCTTGATCTCCGGGAAAAAGCGGCTCCAGCCGCGCGGGAATGGTGTTGGCGTAGGGTGTGTTGGCGGTGAAGGGAAGATCAATGCCTGCGACAGTGGCGTGCGCGCGTAGGCGTTCGAGAATTTCCGCGGCGACTTCCGGCCCGCTCGACTCGAGCACGGAATCCAGCGATTCCAGCCACTCCTGAATCTCTACGTCTTCGATGCCGTGTTGCGACTGTATATACGTTTCGTTGTCCATGAGCGTGCTGGCCCTCTTCATCTGGCGAAGCGCTGGCGCGAGGCGACCGTCGCGAAAATTTATCGCCGGTATAAGCACAATAGAATACACCGCCGGGCGCGCCGATGCACGCGTGGTCTTTAAAGCGGAATCCAAGCTGGCTAAGCCGCTGCGGTGTGCAGCATGCGCAGGAGGGCTGCAGATTCGTGCTGGGCTCGATAAACGACCACACCGAGCCAGGCACGGCACGAGCATCTCGCGCGTTCCCGTCTTCTATCCAGGACCACAGGCAGTTTGGGAAGAGCCGGAGTGCGCCGGCAGCCTCGCGGTCGATGGTGATGTTTTCAACACCCTAGAATTCGACCGTTAAGCGGATTCGAGGCCGATTTCGCCCTCGTGTTTTGAGCCCGGTTTTCCAACCCAGATGACCCGGCACGGTTCAACTGCCGGCAAGGTTTCATCGACGATGAGCTCGACCATCTGACCACGCCGCAAATTGCAGATTCCCCGGACGCGGTAGCCGTCCTTCGACGAGTCCAGAATAAGGCAGGGAATTCTTTTCGGGTTGCGATCCAGATGGATGACTAGGCTGGCGCGGCTCTTCAGAATCGCCCGCGGTGATTTCCGGATAGGCATTTGAGGAGTTCTGATTGCGAAAGTTAAGGACATAGGTTCGGCGATGAACGACCGTGTAGCGTGCCAGCAACTATTGGTGGAGTTAGATTATTTGGCAAGGGGCAGATCGGGGCATTAAGGGACATCCGCGCCCGCCAGGTTTGTGCCCGCCGCCGCGATATGCGAAACTACGTTAGACGAGGAACCATGAGCACATCCCTGGGCAAACACGTCACGCTGAGCAAACCCGACGACTTCGGCAGCCTGCTCGAAGACGAAGGCATTATCTTCACTACGTTGGACAAGGCCGTGAACTGGGCGCGCCGCAGTTCCATCTGGCCGCTGGGCTTCGGTTTGGCGTGCTGCGCGATTGAAATGATGTCCATGGCTGCTGCGCGTTTTGACGTGGCGCGTTTCGGCGCGGAAGTTTTTCGCCCATCGCCCCGTCAGGCCGACCTGATGATCGTCGCAGGCCGACTTTCGCAGAAAATGGCCCCCATCGTTCGGCAACTTTACGATCAAATGCCCGAACCCAAGTGGGTCATTTCCATGGGTGCGTGCGCCACTTCCGGCGGAGTCTTCAACAATTACGCCATCGTGCAGGGTTGCAACCAGGTTATTCCCGTGGATGTTTATGTCCCGGGCTGTCCACCGCGCCCCGAAGCGCTCCTGTACTCCATCCTGCAATTGCAAAAAAAGATCGACAACGAAAGAGGCTCCTTCAAGCGAGCCTTGAACATTGGTCAATCTAAATCGTTGGCAGAGCCCAGCCAAGGCCGCTAGCCGCCGCCAGGAGTCGCTACGGTTTTGTTTCCGAATTTCCGCCCGCGGCTTCATCTTTCTTTTTTTCCGGACCGCCTTGTTTACCATCCATGACCTTCAGCATCGCCGCGTAATAGGGCACGATAAATTTGGCGATCTCCTCCGGGTCTGCGTTCCCGAGTTTGGCGTGACTCATCATCAAATGCTCCATCGACGTATCCGTGGTAAACAGGGTCTGCACAAGAATCGCCGCTGCCGCCTCTTTGGACATTTCGTCTCCTTCGCTAGATATAGGCACGTTAGATGGATGCCCCGCGCACGGCATTTGTTTCCCTCCCGTAGGCCGGCGCCTTGCTCGCCAGCTGCCAAGCGTCGCGGTTAAAATTTAAACGGCGCGCAGTTAAAATTTAACCTGCGGGCCAATTTTCCGCCCTTGGCGGCCCGTCCCCACCCCGCAGTGCCCCACTAACTCATTTCTTTCCCGCAAATCGCGCGCCGCTGGTCCGCCTCCGGCGCTTTGGCAAGCTCCGTGCTCCCATCAGCAGCGCAGCAACAAAGCGGCTGTTCTGAGGAAGGCGTCGCTCATGTTCATCGAGAAAAAAATCATTGAAGTCCCACAGCACCAAGAGTGGGCAAGAGACCCAGCCCGCAGCGAACAAAGCGCAGCGCAAATCCCCAATCGCCAGCAAGTCCATGAGCCTGAGGCCAGTTGCCCTGGAACCGCCGAATCCGTGCTGACCTTTCCTGACCGACGGACCGTCTCTGTGCGTGACGGAATCCCGACGAGGTGCCTGATCATGTCTATCCCGAAAAAAGCGCTTAAACCCGCGAACAACCAAGACCCGCCGGCTGCGAGGAAGTCCCCGCGCAACGCTGCGCCCGTCGCAAGCAAGTCTATAAACCTCAAGCTGCCGACCGCATTCCCGGTCGATCCCTGCTGACGCGTGGAGTCAGCTGAATGAATCCGAATGAGCCTGCCGACCTTCCCGCCCCCCCGCAATAACGCCCGCCAAGGCCGCCAGCCACCGACAACTGGCGGCCTTTTCCTTTAGCCGCCGGCGCGCGCCAGTTCGCGCTTTCTTTTTTCTGAGCGCGCGTTTACCCTCTCAGCTGAACATCTCTTTCATGACGAAACTCCTACAAGTTGTGCTGACGGCGGCTTTGCTCATTTTCTTGGCAGCGCACCTTGACCATTTTTTTTGGGCTCACGCAATAGCCGCACCAGCGAGCCCCGTGCCAGGCTATGCCCTCGTCTGGAACGACGAATTTGATTCCCCGGATGGCACAACGCCCGACCCTGCCAAATGGACCTACGACATTGGCGGCGAAGGCTGGGGCAATCAGGAACTCGAGTTCTACACCAACCACCCGCAGAACGCCCGCATGCAATCCGGCAATCTGGTCATCACCGCGCAACGGGAAATCACCGCTCGGCCGAACGGCGAGGCTCGCCAATACACTTCCGCTCGCCTCAAAACGCAAAATCTGTTCAGCCAGAGCTACGGCCGTTTCGAAGCCCGCATAAAAATTCCCCAAGGACAGGGGATCTGGCCGGCATTCTGGATGCTTGGCGAAGACATCCCCACCGTCAGTTGGCCACGCTGCGGCGAAATCGATATCATGGAAAACATCGGCAAGGAGCCTGACGCCCTACACGCCTCAATCCACGGCCCGCCCGATCCCGCCTCCGGCAAGGCCACCGCGGACCTCACCGCCAAATTCTCCCCGCCGGGCAATCCTAAGATCGCCGAGGACTTTCATCTCTACGCCGTCGAATGGGATCCCGCTGAACTCCGCTTCTTCATCGATCAAACCAACTATGCCACCTTCACCCGCAAGCAGTGGCCGGCCAACGCCCCGTGGCCCTTCGACCACAAATTTTTCCTGATCCTGAACCTCGCTGTAGGTGGCAGTTGGCCGGGCGACCCAGATCGCTCGACCGTCTTCCCCCAGCAAATGCTCGTCGACTACGTCCGCGTCTATTCCCGCACACCGGGTGCTGCGATTCGCAAGGAGTAGCAGTTCCGCCGCGGTCCGCCGCATTCGCACACCATAATTTGAATTTGACAAAGATTCCGACTGTTTGGATAATTCCGATGCGCCGCGACGATCGCACGCGCCTGCGCTTCCCGGCAGGGCCCGTGAAAAGCATATAAGAAGCTCGGGTAACCCTTCGATGTCCACCTCGACCGACGCCGAACGCCAACTCCTCCGCCACGGTCTGGCCACGGTTGCCTACCGCGGCGTCAAACCCCTGCGCGACGCGCCTCCGGCCTTCGCCACTTTTGAACTCGCGAGCTACCCGCGTACTCCCATCAGAATTCTCGCGCACATCAGCGACGTCCTCGACTGGGCCCTCTCCATCGCGCGCGGCAAGCAAGTCTGGCACGACTCCGTCCCCAACGATTGGCCTGGCGAAGTCGCACGATTTTTCTCCGCTATAAAATCTCTTGACGACTATCTGGCCTCCTCTGAACCGCTGCACGAATCGCCCGCCAAGCTCTTGCAAGGGCCCATTGCCGACGCTCTCAGCCACATCGGCCAGCTCGCGCTCCTGCGCCGTACGTTCGGCGCGCCCATTCGTAGTGAGAATTACCACCAAGCCGTCATCACGCCTGGCCGCGTGGGTGCCGATCAGCCCGCCCCACGCAGCGAATTCGACTAATCGGGCGCTCCACTTTCGCCATCCATCTCGAGGCCCTCACGGGTCGCGCAGAAAGTTTTACCTTCTCCCAACGACTCCTTTACACCCTCGTGACAACTTGCCGCGCCGCCTGGAGCAACCTCGACTCCAGTTCGTGTGACCGCTGCTCAGGGGCCGGCAACCAGTCTTCGCCGGCCCTCCTGCCCACCGTCACGAACCTGCTGCGGCGCGGAACCAATCCGCTCCCGCAAGAAAGAGCTCAGAAATTTCAACCATGACCACCTCCGTCAAGCAGTTGATCACCCTATGCGCCCTGCTCGCCTTGTGCTTTCTGGCGAGTGGCGCTCCAGCTCGCGCAGATCTCAGCGCCGCCGCGCAAGTCAGCGACGCGCAAATTGGCCCGGGTGAATTTCAGTACGACATCACCCTGACCGATAGCGGCACCACCAAAGTCGGTACCTTCTGGTTTTCCTGGGTTCCTGGCCAGGATTTCATGCCCGTCAGTCCCACGGCTGTCCTTGCTCCCTCGTCCTGGGCGGAGAAAATAACCAATGGCGGAACCGCGGACGGCTTTGCCATCCAGTTCGTCGCCGGCTCGGGCGACGCTTTGGGCGCCGGCGAATCGCTCTCGGGCTTCCAATTCGATAGCACCATGACACCCGCGCAGCTCGAAGGCCTGTCTCGATTCCACCCGACTTTTCCCGTGCTCACCTCCTTCGCCTACATCGGCGCCCCGTTCGGCGACCCCGGCGAAGAATTTGAAGCCACCGTGCCGCCCACGTCCACCTCGGAGCCTGCGACCTTGCTCCTTACCGCGCTGGGGATCGGGATGCTCGCTCTCCACCGCCGCGCGTCGCTGGCATAGCCGTAGGGGCTGTCCTTCAGCCCCGTGGCGTTGATCCCCGGCTGAGGGGCTGGGCTTCCGCGCCCGGCTCCTGCGAGATTTTTGTGACAAGGGAGGCGGCTGGGTCTGAGCCCTGCGGCTTTTTCCGCCGCGCCCGGGCCACACATTTTGAAACGACGCTACCCGGCAAACTGATGCACTCATAAAGGCGCTTCAGCTCACACGGTTTCGCGAAAATCTTCTAAGTCCAATCCTATCTATTATGTTTTCATCATGGGGGCGGGGGCCCGCCACCCTATCCCCGCCACCCTATCTACGGCCTACAACTGTCGGCGCGAACTCGGGTTATCAGTTCATGCGGCGGCGGAACACACCTCCGCAGACGGTGCGCGAGCGACCGAGAAGCAGGAGCGCTCGCCCGTTTTGCCTCAAAGGAGGCATTTCCCTCATGCGTAAGACTTTAGCCAGTGCGCTCGCTCTCAGCTTGACGCTCACGCCGCTCTTTGCCAGCGCCAACGCGTCTCCTGTGCCGCAGGAACCGGACAACGCGCAATACGCTCCGCAATATCCGGCGCAGGACTATCCTCAGCAGCCTCAGGGGAATCCGGCTCCCGACAACTCCCAACCTCAAGGGAGCACGACCCCCGACTCTTCCCAGCCGTCACCAAATGGTGCCGGGCAGAATAACGCCGGCTACCAGAACTTCACTCCCGACCAGCTCGACAATCTCCTTTCGCCCGTTGCGCTTTACCCGGATCCCCTGCTCGCCCAGCTGTTGGTTGCTTCCACCTTCCCTGATCAGGTAGAAGATGCGGCGCGGTACGTCCGCGCCAGCGGTACCAACGGTGTCGACGAGCAAAGCTGGGACGTCAGCGTCCGCTCCCTAGCCCACTACCCCACGGTAATCGAAATGATGGCCGACAAGATTGACTGGACCACTTCTCTAGGTCAGGCTTATGTCAGTCAGCCAAGCGATGTGTCCGCCGCCGTGCAGCGTCTGCGCCAGGAAGCTCGTCGGGCCGGCAACCTCCAAAGTACTCCTCAGCAGGAGGTTCTTGAGAACGGCAACTACATCGCCGTCAATCCCGCCTCACCGCAATACATCTACGTTCCTACCTACGACCCGGCGGCCGTCTATTTCAGCCATCCGTATGGGGGCCCTGCCATTAGCTTTGGTCTCGGCTTCCCGATTGGCGCGTGGCTCAACCTCGGCTTCCACTGGGGCTTGGGTCTCTTCGGCGGGCTGTTCTACACCGGGTGGAATCCGTTTGGCTGGGGACATGGCTGCTGGAACTGCGGCTGGATCGGCCGCAGCCGCGGCTTCGTAGACTTCCATAATGGCGCGTACGTGAGCAACCGCTTCAACCGCATCAACATCAACCGCGGCGTCGTCAACCGTACCATCAACGCCAACAATCTGAGTCACTTTAATAGCATCCACCGGAACGTGGGCTTCAACAACGTGCGGGCCAACAATGCGCGCAGCAACGCTGCAGGGGGGCGTTTGAATGGCGCCGGCCGAGGTTTTGACGGACGTGCCGGAGGGCGCAGCCTCGCGGCCAACAACACGCACAACGATCGTCCGCCAGGTAGCGCCAGCTTCGACCACAGTCTCAACAACAATCGCGCCAATGACCTGCGCCAGCGCGACAACAGCACCTCCAACAATCGTTCCGGTAACGCCGAGCAAAACCGCAGCTTCCGGCAAGCCGCGCGGCCGGGGGCCGAGGCACGGCCTTCGACGCAAATAACTTCCGCGCAGCGTAGTTCCGCGGCTCAGGCCTTTAGCCACTCACAAGGCAGCTTCAACGCACGCCAGTCCGGTCCACGCGCCCAATCCGCTCGGCAGCAGCCGCAACACCAGGTTCGCCAAGCCCGGCAATCCGTACCGCACCAGTCCTCGCACGGTGGTTCGCACGCCTCGCATTCCTCGCACGGCGGCGGAGGCGGCTCTCACGGTGGTGGCGGGAAGAAACACAAATAAGGCGCGAAGCGCGGGGACCCTTCCGGGGCTCTGGCCATTTCGCAGGAGATTCAAAAGAGGTGGCCTCCAAGTAGACACGGCGGCGGAGGCCAGCCGATAGATTCAAAACGGCAGATTTTAGGACGAGAAAACTACAGAACGGTGGCGGACACACCGCCGCAAGCTAGAATCGTCGCGGCCGCAGTACCTTCTTTCCGCGCGTAACCCATCGCGAAAATCCCCGGAGGAAAATAGGACCTCGCGGCGCGCGTCACAAAGCCGACCTCCGCGCCATCGAGAGTCAAGGGCGTGCCCGTCTCCGGCACAGCCGTTGCGCCATCCGCAAAGCGGAGTCGAACCCGCTGGCGATTCACTTGGCCGCGCGAGCGCACGCGTTCCACAATTTCCTGTCCGGTGTAGCAGCCCTTCGTATAGCTGATGTGGCTTTTTTGCAATCCGGCCTCGTGGGGGATCTGCTTGTCGCCAAAGTCGTACCCGAACCAGGGCACGCCCTGCACCAGCCGCTGCGCACTCAGCGCGGAATAGCCCATGGGTCCGCCGCCAATCTTTTTCGCCGCGCCCTGGAGAATTTTCCAGAGCGCAGGCAGATCCTTGCGGGCGGCGATGAATTCCGCGCCGGCAACAGAAGATGCGGAAAACGCGGGGCGGCGCGACAACCGGCAGGGAAGCGCGCTGCCTCCGCTCTCCGGATTGCGAATGGCGATATCGAGCGAAGACGCATCCGGCAACGCCGCGAAATCCGTAGCGCTGAGCTCAGAAACCATCTCGGCGGTCTTCGGCCCTTCGAGCCCCAGCGTGCCGAATTGTTCGGTCTCGTCGCTCAGCGTGACGTCGTCCATGATGATGTATTTGTCGAGCCATTCGATGAGGCGCGCGCGAATCGTGGCGTAAGAAACGCAAAAGAGCCGCTCGGGCAGCGCGTAGGTTTCGATCTCCGCGAGGATGCGGCCCTGCGGATTCAGCAGTAGCGCGATGTTGCTGCCGCCGGGCGTGAGACTCTTGATATCGTTCGTGAGGATGGCATTCAGGTAGCGCACGCGATCGGGACCGCTGAACGTGATGTAGGCGCGGTAGGTCTTGTCGATCAGC
>JBEKSZ010000131.1:0-15911 GCA_049516615.1 Candidatus Acidiferrum sp.
CGGGATCGGAACCGGAAAACGGCTGGGCTCGATGCGCGATGGCCATCCACAAAGAGGTGGAATGCAGCGCCAGCGCAGCAACCAGGGCCGCAATCATCGCGGAAATTTCGCTCCAGGCGTTTACACGGTACCAATACCAGCGGAGCAAATAGACGCCGCCCGTGCCGGCCCCGAGTTCCAGCACGATTTTCCAGCCTTCGCTAACGGATTGCAGATTCCAGGCCACAAATGCTGCGGCAAAGACCAGAAATACGGTAGCGAGGCGCGAAACGTTTACATAATGCGATTCGCTGGCCTTTTTATTCAGGAAACGGCGATAAAAATCTTCGACGAGATAAGAGCTGCCCCAGTTTAGTTGCGTGGCCACCGTGGACATGAACGCGGCCATGAAGCCGGCCAGCAAAATGCCCAGCAGGGCGTGCGGCGTTTGCCGCGTGGCCACCAGCATGTAGCCCTTTTCCGGTTGCGCAAGGCCCGGATACAAAACTACGGCGGCGAGCGCGGTCAGGATCCACGGCCAGGGGCGCAGCGCATAGTGCGCGAGGTTGAACCACAGCACGGAGAGCAGCCCGTTGCGCTCGTCCTTGGCGCTGAAAATTCGTTGCGCGATGTAGCCGCCGCCACCCGGTTCGGCTCCGGGATACCAGAAGGCCCACCATTGCACGGCAAGATGCACGACGAAGGTGATTACGGGCAGCGTCCATAAGGCTTCACCTGTGAGGCCGCGGGAAAAATCCGGGAGCAGCGCGGTGATGTCGCTGGCACCTGAGCCAATGGCGGCACGCTTGGCGGCGAGGGTCGCGAGCATCTGCTGCATGCCGCCCGCAGCGTGTACCCCGTACCAGGCCACGCCGATGACGATGGCCATTTTCAATACGAATTGAAAAAGATCGGTCCACAGCACGCCCCACAAACCGCCGAGGGAAACGTAAATTCCGGTAAAAGGCATCAGGAAGAAAACGCAAATGGCCAGGGCTTTTGTGTCGCTGACGCCCATGGCGGTACTGATGATGTTGACCATGGCCTTGGTGACCCAGCCTAGGATCAGGCAATTCATCATCAAGCCAAGATAAACCGCGCGGAAGCCGCGCAAAAACGCGGCGGGCTTGCCGGAGTAACGCATTTCCGCGAACTGCACATCGGTAATTAGCCCAGAGCGCCGCCACAACCTGGCGAAAAGAAAAACCGTCATCATTCCCGACGGGAGGAAACTCCACCACAGCCAGTTCCCTGCTACGCCTTGTGTGTAGACCAGGCCGCTTACCGCGAGCGGGGTGTCGGCGGCGAAGGTGGTGGCGACCATCGAAGTGCCCGCCAGCCACCAGGAAACGTTACGGCCGGAAACGAAATAATCCTCCGTGCTTTTACCGGAGCGGCCGCGAAAATACAGGCCCATCGCCAACGTCACCAGCAGGTATCCGAGAATGGCGGCCCAATCAGCAGCAGTTAGGTGCAAGTTGTTTCGCTCCTTGATTGCGAATTGTAGTTGCTTTCAGGCGGAAAACGAATTGTTTCCCTAACGCCGGCCAATAAAGACAGAGCCTTTGAGCGAAGCCTGGAGTGTGCGCCTGCCAGGTCCCAGAAAAAAACAGATTCCTCGGACCAAAAAAGGTCCTCCGAAGAACATGGGTTCGGGCTGCGGCGCGATGTACAGCGTGGTTTGCGCGGGCGGCGCACGGTACGTCTGCGGTGCGGCACGCTGAGCGCGCATTTTGCCGGCATTCATAAAGCTTGGCATGCGAAGGCACCGGCATATTCATTGCGCAATGGAAGCGCGGGCGGCTTTCCCCGGGAACACGCCCTCTACAAATTGCGCGTCTTTCACTACGGCAACGCCATTTACAAACACGAACGGAATTCCCGCGGAAAACTGGAAAGGCTCTTCGAAGGTGGCCTTGTCGATGACGCGTTGCGGATCGAAGACCGTGATGTCGGCATCGGCGCCGACGCGGATGCGCCCTTTATCGTGAAAGGTTGCAGCACGTTTTTCCAGCCGCTGGGCGGGAAGCAGAGTCATCTTGCGCAGGGCGATCATCAGGTCCAAAGTCTTTTCTTCGCGTACGTAGTGTCCCAGAACGCGGGAAAATGTCGCCTGCCCGCGCGGGTGAATTTTCGGACCGGTGATGGGCATGCCGTCGCTGGCGATCATGACGATGGGATTGGCGAGAGCGCTGCGCACCGCTTCTTCCGGAATGCTGAAGATCACCACAGTGCCCCCGGCTTTGCGATATTTGTCGAAGGTCTCCGCAGTGAGACGTTCGCCGGTATCGGTCCACTGAATGTCGTGAAAAGAAATGCCCTGGCGTTGCTGCCACCCCGGATCGAATATGGCCGAATCGAGACGCGTGCTGCCCGCGGTGTAGGGATAGCACTCGGTGGTCACATCGAGACCGTTTTTCCGCGCGCCTTCGACGGCGGCGATCAGTTGGGGCGTGTCGCGCAGGCCCATGCTAGTGATGTGCACGACGTGCAATGGCGCGCCGGTCGAGGCCGCGGCAGCGATCACTTCTTCGATTCCCGCCAGACCGTTTTGCGGTTCTTGCACACCCGCATAGCGCAGGTGCACGTGGACGGAGGCCTGGTATTTAGCGGCGGCGCGAAACATCTCGAGAATCTCTTCGTGGGAAGCCGCCTCAGTGTAGTTGATGCCCATGCCCACGGCCAGCGCGCCCCGTTGTAGACCATGTTCAATCTGCCGGCGCATCTCGCTAATCTGCTCCGGCGTGGCAGGTTTATGAGCCGCGTCGCCGGTCGGCAGGAAAACGCCGGGATCGCCGAGGACTTTCATGCGCACCGGGATGTGGCCGATGCTGACGCCGTAGTTGATTAGCGCTTTGCCTTCGCGCTTCCCGTACCAATCGTCGACATCGTTGGTGCCAACCTCCAGTTCGAGACTGGTGGTGACGCCATCGCGAGCCTGAAACTGGTAGTTGCGGGGCTCCTGTCCGTGTTCGTGGAGATCGATAAAGCCGGGGGCGACGACGAGTCCTTTGGCATCGAAGGTGGTTTTGCCGAGCAGTGGCGTGGCGGAAATCGCGCGGATTTTTCCGTCCAGGATGCCCACGTTCCTTTGCTCGTCTAACCCGGATTCGGGATCCATGACGCGGCCGCTGGCAATGACCACATCAAAAATCTGCGGCTGGGGCTTTGCCCTAGTCCACAAGGCGAGGAAAAGAACGCTCGTCGTGGCTATGCACGCGGCGGTCAGGCTTGCTTTGCGCGAGACAATGCTCATCAGGCTCCGGGAGAGGCGCTTTGCCGCCGCTAAGTCTCTTCACTCCGTCAGCTGGTGTCAAAGGTTTTCTGAAACGATTTAAAATAGGTGAGTTGCCGGGAGATCTTGCTCCGCAAAAAATTACCGCGGTCGCGGGATGCTCGACTCTCATTTCCAGCCCGGATCCTGTCGAGCAAGCTATCGTCTGGCGCCTCGAAGGCCGCCCATGGGCTGCAGTTTTTTCGCGCCTTTAGGCCATGGCGCGAACGCTCGATTCATTCATCTCGCGGCAAAGAAAAACCCGGGTCGCTGGGGGGAGCGACCCGGGCGGGGTTTACTGCCTGAGGGGGGCCTGGGGTAAACTCGGCAAAATTTTGCCGCTGGCGTCTTGCCTTGCACGCATAGCGGGGAGGTCTTAGTGCACGTGCTGGGTGGCCAACACGCAGATTTGGCGCAAATCTTCGTAGGTAAAGAATATTTCGTCCACCCCGTCGGCGGTCTCGCGCAATCCCAGCCCCGATTCGCTGGAAAGCTCGAACAGTTCATTCTCCGTGAGCCCAAGCAGCAGTGCCGCGCGACGGTGAGTTACATATTTGTATTCTTGAGCTTTCATATGTCCTCCCTCAGTTCCAGCGAACGGATCTAACCAACGGCCGTGAAAACCTGTCAAGACGGGCGCAAGGACATGCCGTCCTGCTCGACGGCCAGGATCATGACCTTATATATGTCCACGTCCCAGCCTTCGCCGATGCGCATGCGCACCGTTTCTTCAGAATCTTTCAGCAGGCGACCGCGCAGCGGAACCTTAATGTCGCCGAGCGCCACCTGTAGCACCACTTCCCGTCCGACCCATGCGTTAAATGCCTCGGTCATGGTCTCCCCTCAGCCCCAACGATCTCCAGCAGCGACGAGGTTCGTTCTGCCGCGATACAGAATCGCGCGGCGTACTGCGAGCCACAATGGTACAGAGAGGGCACGCGACTGGTAAGAACGTACTAGTCTCGGGTTGGACAAACATTTGTAAAATCCCTGCGGGAAATATCGTGAAACGGCACGGGAAATCCCTGGCGGTACGTCGGTACTGCTCAGGCAGGACGCCCGTTCCATTGGGCGATACACGGGCAAAGGCCAAGCTCACGGAGATGAAGTCACCCCACCATCGCGCGTCGTCTCCTGTGCAGGGAGAAGGCCGGCGACGTTCTCTGGACGTCGCCCGTGACCAAGGGCCGTCGCGTCCCGGCGTTGCTCTGGCGCTAGGCGGGGGCTTTGCACGAGGCTTCGCGCATATCGGCGTGCTGCAAGTCCTGGAAGCGAATCACGTACCAATTTCCCATATCGCGGGTACCAGCGTGGGCAGCATTTTGGGTGCGGCTTACGCCAGCGGTGCGCCCCTCGAGCGGCTGACGGAAACCTGCCGCAAGCTGCGCGTGCGAGACATCGCGCGCTGGCGAGTCTCGCGCCTCGGTCTGGCCAGCAATCGGTGCCTCGGACAGTTGATCGAACGCGTTTTTGAGTCGCGGCATTTCGAGGATCTGCATATTCCTTTGAGCGTGGTGACCACGGACCTGGCCTCCGGCGAAGCCGTGGTATTCACCCACGGCCCGCTGGTAGAGGTCATCCGCGCCAGCTGCGCGTTTCCCGGACTGTTCCATCCCGTCGAAATCGGTACGCGTTTCCTGGCGGATGGCGGCCTGGTGGCGCCCGTGCCGACGTTGGCGGCGCGCAACATGGGCGCCACGACGGTCATCGGCGTTTCCGTGGGGATGCATGACGGCTACCGCGGAGCGCCCAGCAACATTTTTCAGGTGGTCAGCCGGGCCGTGAGCGCGGCGCAAAAACACCAGGCGGAGGTTTGGGAACGCCACGCGGACCTCGTTTTGCGCCCGGATGTGCAGTCCCTGGCTTGGGACGATTTCGACCGCGCGGATGAAGCCATCGAAGCCGGAGCGGTGGTGGCGCGGCGCGCCTTGCCGCGCATCCGGCAATTGCTGGAACTGGCAGCACCGCCAGCGGAATTTCCCGCCCGCTTGGTGGCGGAACGCGTCGAACCGTGGCTCGTCGAGGTGCCGCTATGATTGGCGGCCTAGTGATCCGGCTTTCCGCGATGCTGTCATCGATGTGCATGCTGGTGCTGACGTGGCATGAATGCGGAGAGAATCCCGCGTTTTTCTGCTACCGTATTGGACACGGCTTTTTCAAGTCCGCGCGCAACCGCGCCCTTGTTTTGGTGCCCGTTTCAGCTGCGGCACGTACGCCGATGACACAAAGGAACACTACTGCGTGCTTGACTCGATCTTCCACTTTCTCCGCGCGCTCTATAACCCCGAGAGACTGAATGCCCTGGTCGCTTCGGGAGGCGCCCCGCTGGTTTGCCTCATCATTTTTATCGAAACGGGATTTTTCGTAGGGTTTTTTCTGCCCGGCGATTCGTTGCTGGTGACCGCCGGAGTTTTAGCCGCGGCCGGCAAGGTCCCGTTGCACTGGATTCTTGTCCCGGGGATGCTGTGCGCCATCGCGGGAGATCAGGTGGGTTACTGGATCGGGCGCGCCGCCGGGAGCACGTTGTACACCCGCAAAGAGTCCTTCTTCTTTCGCCGTAGCCATCTGGAAAGGGCGCGCGACTTCTATCATAAACACGGTGGAAAGACGGTGATTCTGGCGCGCTTCGCGCCGATTATCCGTACCTTTTGTCCGCCAGTGACCGGGGCGGCAGCCATGTCCTATCCGATGTTTGTGGCCTACGATATTCTCGGCGGGGTGCTCTGGGTCGGAAGCATGATTCTGGGAGGGTATTTTTTGGGCCGCCATGTACCGAACATCGAGCACCGCATTCACTATGTGATTTTCGCGGTGATCTTTTTCTCGATTTTGCCGGGGATTATCGCTGTGCTGCGCTCCCGCCGAGACCCGAGTGCCGCGCCCAGTCACGTCACGCCCGGCGTTGCGCCAGGGGAATAGTCTATGCCCGCCGGAAAATTCCGCGCCATTATTTTCGATATCGGCCGGGTGCTGCTGCGCATTGACGTGCACCGCGCCATGGCGGGGCTGGCGCAGAGAGCGGCGCTCTCGCCCGAAGAGATATGGTCGGCGCTCGAGAAGCACCCCAGCTGGCTTGATTGGCAGGAAGGGCGCATGGCGCCGCGGGACTTCTACCTGAGCGTAACCCAACGATTTGGCATGACCTTAACCTTCGAGGAATTTGTTACGGTCTGGAACCGAGTGATCGATCCGGAGCCAATTCTCGGCAACGAGTTTCTGGGGAAACTGGCAAAAAAATACCGGCTGTGCCTGCTGTCCAACACCGACCCGATCCACGTCGCGCATATGGAAGCCACTTTCGACTTATTCCAATTCTTTCCGAAACGCATCTATTCCTGCGCGGTGGGCGCCAGCAAGCCCAACCCGCTCATCTACCGTGCGGCGCTGCAAGGGTGCAAGGTTGCGGCTGCAGACGCTCTCTATATTGACGATATCGCCGCGTACGCGGAGGCGGCGCGGCGTTTGGGACTCGCCGCAGTTGTCTTCCAGTCTCCTGAGCAGCTGAGGGCCGAATTAGAGACCCTGGGGGTCGAGACCGCGGCGTAGCACTCATCGCGGGTGTGTCAGGGTTTCATCAGATTGTCATCTGGCGCGTAAAGATTGCGCGTTCTAGTACCAGGGCAAGCTGCCCTCTTCCCAGCTAAAACCATGTAATTGATGGAGTTAAGGCAGCCCGCTCGCGAGCGTTCATTGGAGCGCGGCATGCTAACTCATTTACCATGGGTGCGCGAACAAAGCTCGGGGAGCTGGCATAACTTCGCGCGGGTCTTCCGCTTTTAACGCTTTGCGAGTCAGAAAATAGGAACAGGAGATGAATCAGACTATGTCCGACGAACACATTGTGGAGACAAGAAGCACACCGGCGTGGCAACTGCCGGCCATCATCGTATTGGGACTTGTGGCGGTTGGAGGGCTGGCGTTCGGCTACAACGCCTCGACCAAGCTCGACACGACGCAACAGTCCGTGGCGTCACAACTGAAGAACGCGCAACAGGCCGAGTTACAGGACATCTCCTCTCTGAAAGATCGTTTGGTCGAAGATGAAAAAAACAACACGGAGTTGCGCGGCGATCTGAAGGTCGTGACCGACAAACTGAAGATCACGCAGGGACAATTGAAGAAGGCGCGCGAAGAGTCCGCCAAGCTGAACGACGCCACCACGCAGAAGCTGACGGCGCTGGACAGCTCAGTGCACAGCGAACTGGCCACGAAAGCCACGTCCGACGATGTGAAATCCGTGGACACCAAAGTGGTGGGCGTGCGCAGCGACCTGGATGCCACGCGCGATGACCTCAAAATGGCGCGCAGCGAAATGGGCACGCTCATTGCGCGCAACCACGACGAAATCGACCAACTCCGCCGCCTCGGCGAGCGCGATTACGTGGAGTTCACCATCGCCGGAAGGAACAAGCCGCAGAAGGTCGGCAATGTGACTGTCGAACTCAAGGGCGTAAACGAGAAGAAAAACCAATACAGCGTGGCGATGACCGTCGAAGACAAGCATTTTGACAAGAAGAATCGCGCGCTGAACGAACCCATTTTCTTCTACACTTCCGGAACGAAAATACCGGAAGAAGTGGTGATCAACAAAGTGGGCAAGGACACCATCAGCGGATACGTAAGCGTGCCGAAGGCCAATGCCTCGGCGCAAAACGTCTCGGCTTCGGGCCGTTAAAGCGAGTTAGTTCCAAGCAGGATTGTCCCAAACGAGGGGGATCGGCGCATGCTGGTCCCTCTTTTTTTTGTTTTCTCTGCCGGCGCAACTCCTCAGCAAAAACCCGCGCACCCAGAATCGAGCCCGTGCTCGCTGCGCAGTTCCCTGCTCGATGGTAGCTTCCCTGCCGACCATCGTTCTCTCCTGCCGGGACGCGGCATTTTCGAAATGCTCGCGCCCGCGGCTGGCCGTCGAGCCGGAGTTCCGCCAAGGACGCCTTGTAGGGACAGGGTCGAGATGGCGACAGACCGGCGTGCGGACCTTGGTGATTCTCTGAGTGCGCCCCGAAAGCGACTTCGCCACCTCGCCGAAGCTCTCTCTAAGACACGCAGGCCCTGGCCTTGCGCTTTCCCGTGGTGGCACGAGCGATTCCCGAAAAGAGGGGGAGCAGAAGTATCTCGGGCAGCAGGAAATCGCAGCGCATCGCGTGCTCATGGCCGAAGCTTCAGGCGGGATACTTATGGGCCCCTCGGGATCCCGAGTCTGGGCTTCGCGCCGCAACCGAGCGGTCAACCGCGGCTGTCCCCCGGATTGCATCTGCTGGGGTTGCACCTGCTCGGGTCGGCCCCGCATCGAACGGTTAGCCCGATGAGCCCCATGAATCTTGCTGAAGGCTGTATCCAGAACCGGGCTAGAATCCGTCCATCTAGAACGGCCCTACGCTGTAGGTCCGTACTTTCCGCTAGGACAAGGAACCGACTTGCCGCCAGCTCAGAATGAACACCCAACCATTGGGCCGGACCACCAATTACCCGCTCCACCGCCGAAACGCAGCAAGATCGTCGGGATCATCGTGTGGATTGTGGTACTGGCAATTTTCGCCTCCGGTTTCTGGCTCATCCTGCGCAAGCACGATCAAGCCGCAAGCGCTCCGAAATCGGGTCGGGGTGCGGGGGGTGGTCCCGTTACCATCAATACCGCCACCGCGCAGAAGGGCGAAATTGGGGTGTACATCGATGCGATCGGCACGGTCACTCCGGTGTACACCGCGTCCATCACCAGCCAGGTTAACGGCACGGTGATGGCGGTCCACTACAAAGAGGGCCAGGTGGTTCACAAGGGTGATCCGCTGATCGACATTGACGATCGCACTTACGTTGCCACCCTGCTGCAAGCGCAGGGAACGCTGGAGCGCGACCAAAATGTGCTGGCGCAGGCCGAGATGGATACGCAGCGCTATCGCGATGCCTGGGCGCGCAACGCGATTCCCAAGCAGACTTTGGATGATCAGGAGAAATTGGTACTGCAGGACCAAGGCACGGTAAAACTGGATCAGGGCCTGGTGCAGTTCGATCAAGTGGAAGTGGAATATTGCCACATCGCCGCGCCCTTCACCGGTAAGGTGGGTTTGCGGCTGGTGGATCCTGGGAACGTGGTGCAGTCCTCGGGAACCACTACCCTCGTGGTCATCACGCAACTGCAGCCTATCACGGTAATCTTCACCATCCCCGAGGACAACCTGGGCCAGGTGCAGCCGCGTTTGCGGCAAAACGCCAAGCTCCCGGTGGATGCCTATGACCGCGGGGGGCAAAAGAAAATCGCTACCGGGACGCTGCTGACGCTCAACAATCTGATCGACACCACCACGGGAACGGTAAAGGCGCGGGCCTCTTTCGACAACAAAGACGCAGCGCTGTTTCCCAACGAGTTTGTGAACGCACGCCTGCTGGTGAACACGCTCAAAGACGCCACTTTGATTCCCACTTCGACCATTCAACACAACGGGCAGACCGCGTTCGTCTATGTGATTCAAGACAGCGTGGCGCATATGCGGACCGTCAAACCGGGCGTGACCGATGGAGGAACGGCGCAGGTTACCGGCGTTAATCCTGGCGATGTGCTGGCCAACACCAGCTTCGACAAACTACAGGACAATTCCAAGGTGGTGATCTCCAACAAGCCGGCTCCCGCTAGCAGCGCAACGGGGAGCAACACCCCTTGAGTCCGTCACGCCCTTTTATTCTGCGTCCGGTCGCGACTGCGCTGCTGATGGCCGCGATTATGCTGGTCGGCATCGTCAGCTACACGCAGTTGCCGGTTTCGGCGCTGCCGCAGGTCGACTATCCCACGATTCAGGTTCTGACTTTTTATCCCGGCGCGAGCCCCGACGTGGTGGCCACGACAGTGACCGCGCCACTGGAACGGCAGTTCGGACAGTTGCAGGGCCTCAGCCAGATGACTTCGAGCAGCTCGGGCGGCACGTCGGTCATCGTGCTGCAATTCAACCTGAGTCTCAACATCGATATCGCCGAAGAGGAAGTGCAGTCGGCCATTAACGCCTCGCAAAATTTTCTGCCGGCGAATCTTCCCGCGCCGCCGATTTACAGCAAAACGAACCCCGCCGACGCTCCGGTAATCACCCTGGCGGTCACCTCCAGCTCCATTCCGCTTTCGCAAGTGGAAGACCTGGTGGATACGCGCCTCGCGCCCAAGATCTCACAGCTGAGCGGGGTCGGTTTGGTGAGCATCAGCGGCGGGCAAAAACCCGCGGTGCGCATTCAGGCCAATCCCGCGGCGTTGTCGAGTTACGGCTTGAACATGGAAGATTTGCGGACGGCGGTCACGGACGCCAGTGTGAACGCCGCCAAAGGTAATTTCGACGGGGCGCGGCAGGACTACCAGATCGACGCCAACGATCAGCTGGTTACCAGCGCCGACTACCGCCAGGTGGTCGTGGCTTATCGTAACGGTTCGCCGGTCATGCTCACCGATGTGGCGAACATTGTCGACGGGATTGAGAACACCAATCAAGCCGCGTGGATGAACAAGACGCCGGCGGTCATCGTGAACGTGCAACGCCAGCCCGGCGGCAACACCATCAGCGTGGTCAACCGTATCAAAGCGCTGCTACCGCAGCTGGAAGCCAATCTTCCGAAAGGCATCGACGTCACCACGCTTACGGACTTGACCGCACCCATTCAGGCTTCCGTAGACGATGTGGAAATGGAACTGGGGCTCACGGTGTTTCTCGTGGTGCTGGTCATCTTTCTATTTTTGCGCAGCCTGTACGCCACCATCATTCCCAGCGTGGCGGTTCCGCTCTCGCTGGTCGGCACCTTAGGCGCAATGTACGCCCTGGGCTACAGCCTCGACAACCTTTCACTTATGGCCCTGACCATTTCCACGGGATTTGTGGTCGACGATGCCATCGTCATGGTCGAAAATATTTCGCGCTATATCGAAGAAGGCGATCCGCCGATGCAGGCGGCCCTCAAGGGCGCCGAGCAGATCGGCTTTACGATTATGTCTTTGACGGTTTCACTGATCGCCGTACTGATCCCGCTGCTCTTTATGGGCGACGTGGTGGGCCGCCTGTTCCGCGAGTTCGCCGTAACCCTGGCGGTCACGATTGTGATCTCCGCGGTGGTTTCGCTGACGCTGACGCCCATGATGGCTGCGCGCATCTTAAGACACAATCCGGAATCGCAGCAGGGTCGCTTTTATAAGGCTACCGAGCATGCCTTTGACAGCATGATCGGGTTCTACGGCCGCACCCTGAAATTTGTGCTCGAGTATCAAACTGTTACCCTGTTCATCGCGCTCGCTACGCTGCTCTTGACCATCTTCCTGTACATCGAGATTCCCAAAGGCTTCTTCCCGGTTCAAGACACCGGCGTCATTCAAGCCATCTCGCAGGCGCCCCCGACGATTGGCCCCAAAGCCATGGCCGAGAAACAGCAGGAGCTGGCCGGCGTGATTCTGGCCGACCCCGCGGTGGACAGCCTCTCATCCTTCATCGGCGCCGACGGCACGAATATCACCACCAACAGCGGGCGCATGTCCATCAATCTGAAACCTCTCAACCAGCGCAACCTCAACGCTTCCGATGTGATCCGCCGGCTGCAGAACAAACTGGCCGACGTACGGGGCATTCAACTCTTTATGCAACCGGTACAGAACATCACAGTGGATGATCGGGTCAGCCGGACGCAATACCAATACACGCTCGAAGATCCCGATGCCAACGAGCTGAACGATTGGACCAACCAGTTCGTGACCAAGCTGAAGAACCTGCCGGAACTTGAAGACGTGGCGACCGACCAGCAACCTGGCGGGCTCGCCGTTTCGCTGGTAATCGATCGTCCCACGGCCTCGCGGCTGGGCATCGCGCCGACCACCATCGATAACACCCTGTACGATGCCTTCGGGCAACGCCAGATCAACACGATGTACACGCAGCTAAATCAATATCACGTAATTCTGGAGGCCCAGCCGCAGTTTCAACTCGATCCCAACAAACTTAACAAACTGTATATTCAGGCCAATGCCGCGTCGGGGACTACCGGCGCCGCCGCCAGTTCCACCGGGAATGGTTCCACCTCCGCAGGCTCCAACGCGCTAACCAGTACAGCGGTGTACACGGCGTCCGCGAACACCATGACCCCGCCGCCAAACGCGCTGACCCCCAGCACTTCCTCGACGAGCTCGAGCACGGGAGCGGGCTCGGCAGGCGCCCCCAGTTCGGTTTACAGCAGCGCCGTGCCGCTTGGGGCCTTTTCGCACTTTGAAACCAGGACCGAGCAACTCTCCATCAACCATCAAGGGCAATTTCCCGCCATCACCGTTTCCTTCAATCTCGCACCCAAAGCCGCCCTGGGCAATGCCATCGACTCCATCACCAAAGTGCAAAAGGACATGCACATGCCTGCCAGCTTGCAAGCGGATTTTCAAGGCACGGCGGCGTCCTTTCGCAACTCGCTCTCGAACATGCCGCTACTAATCCTAGCGGCGCTCGTGACCGTCTATATCGTGCTCGGCGTTTTGTACGAGAGCTTCATTCATCCCATCACCATTCTTTCCACGCTGCCTTCCGCGGGCGTCGGCGCCTTCCTGGCGCTGATCCTGTTCGGGCAGGACCTCAGCGTCGTGGCCATCATCGGGCTGGTGCTGCTGATCGGTATCGTCAAGAAAAACGGCATCATGATGGTGGACTTCGCGCTGGAGGCCGAGCGCCATCACGGAAAAAGCTCTACGGATGCCATCTACGAGGCGTGCCTTTTGCGCTTCCGCCCCATTATGATGACCACCATGGCCGCCCTGCTTGGCGGTCTGCCGCTGGCCTTCGGCAGCGGCATTGGTTCAGAGTTGCGCCGTCCCCTGGGCATCGCCATGGTCGGCGGTTTGCTCGTAAGCCAGGTGCTCACGCTGTACACTACGCCGGTAATTTATATTTTCTTTGACAAAATCGCGCAGCGCTTCGCGGGACACAAATCGCCGGCCGCGAACCCTGGAGCAGCCCCGGAACCGGCGGGTGCGCAATGAACATCTCCGAGCCGTTCATCCACCGTCCGGTGGCCACCACGCTGCTGACCGTGGCCATCGCCATCGCCGGCGCCATCGCTTTCAAAGTGCTGCCCGTCTCGCCACTGCCGCAGGTGGACTTCCCTACGATCTCCGTCAGCGGCAGCCTTCCCGGAGCCAGCGCGGAAATTATGGCTTCCAGCGTGGCCACGCCTCTTGAACGACAGTTCGGCCACATCGCCGGGATCACGGAGATGACTTCCAACAGCAGCCTGGGAACCACTTCCGTTACCATTCAATTCGATCTCAGCCGCAACATCGATGGCGCCGCGCGTGACGTCGAGGCCGCAATCAACTCCGCGCGCACCTATCTTCCCGCCAACCTGCCCTCCAATCCCACCTATCGCAAAGTAAATCCCGCCGATTCGCCCATTATGATCGTCGGGCTCACCTCCTCGAAATACGGTCCGGACAAACTCTACGACGAGGCCTCCACCGTCATTCAGCAAAAGCTTTCGCAAATTCAGGGTGTCGGCCAGGTCAACGTCGGTGGCGGCGCGTTGCCTTCCGTGCGCGTCGAAGTAAATCCCACCAAGCTCGCCGGCTACGGCCTGGCGATGACGGACGTGCAGTCCGTCCTGCGCCTGCAAAATTCTGATCTGGCCAAGGGGCAAATCACGGATGGTACGGTCAGCGCGGACATTCTCGCCAATGACCAGATCTCCCACGCCGACGACTACAAACCACTCATCGTGGGCTATAACAACGGCTCCGCCATCCGCCTATCCGACGTAGCCGACGTCGTTGACTCCGTGCAAAACGTGCGCACCGGAGGCTACCTGAACGGCAAACGCGCCATAGTGCTGGTCATCTTCCGCCAGCCTGGCGCAAATATCATCGACACCGTCGATCGCATTCGCTCGGAACTGCCTTCGCTGCAAGCTTCCATTCCGCAAGGCATTGATACTACGATCGTTCTTGACCGCACCACGACCATCCGCGCTTCGGTGAACGACGTCGAGCGCACCCTAGTGCTTTCCATCATTCTCGTGATTATCGTGGTCTTCGTTTTTCTGCGCAACGGCCGCGCCACGCTTATCCCCGCCGTAGCGGTACCCAGCTCGCTTATCGGCACTTTCGCGGTGATGTATCTCTGCGGCTACAGCCTCGACAATCTGTCCCTCATGGCCCTCACCATCTCTACCGGCTTCGTCGTCGATGACGCCATCGTGGTTATGGAAAACATCACGCGCCACCTCGAAGCCGGTATGGACCCCTTCGCGGCCACGCTCAAAGGCGCGCAAGAAATCGGCTTCACCGTTCTGTCCATAAGCATTTCGCTCATCGCCGTGTTTATCCCGCTCTTGCTCATGGGCGGCATCGTGGGCCGCCTGTTCCGCGAATTCGCCATCACCCTTTCCACCGCCATCATCGTCTCTATGATGATTTCGCTCACCACTACGCCGATGATGTGCGCCTACCTGCTGCGCGACGAGCACCACGCCAAACACGGCCGCCTGTACATGGCGTCGGAACGATTCTTCGACCGCATTCTCTCCTGGTACCGCACCAGCCTCCACTGGGCCCTCGACAATCCTGTCCTCATTTTGACCATCCTTGTGCTAACCGTGGCCCTGAACGTCGCGGTCATCTGGAAGATCCCCACCGGCTTCTTTCCCCAGCAGGACACCGGCTCGCTGGCCGGCGGCGTGCAAGGGCCGCAAGACTCTTCCTTCCCCGCCATGAACGACTCGATCCAGCGTCTGGAAGCCGTCATTCAAAAAGATCCGGCGGTAGAAAACGTAATTGCTTTCACAGGCGGGCAGGGCGCCACCAACACCGGGAATATATTTATCGCCCTCAAACCGCTCGACCAACGCAAAATCGGCGCGCCCGACATCATCAATCGCCTGCGTCCCAAGCTCAACGCCCTTCCTGTGGCCTCCGCTTTCCTGCAGGCTTCCCAGGACCTCCGCATCGGCGGACGTTCGAGCAACGCACTGTACCAATACACCATTCAGACCGACAACATTCCTGATCTTGCTACCTGGGGACCCAAAGTCTTCGCCGAGATGAAGAAGATCCCGCAGCTTCAGGACGTAAACTCCGATCAGCAGAATGGCGGCCTTGACGAGCTTTTGTCCTACGACCGCGTCACTGCCGCCAGGCTCGGACAAACCGCGGATTCTCTGGACTCCGCCGTTTACAGCGCCTTCGGGCAATCCGAAGTCTCCATCATCTATACCCAGCTCAATCAATACTACGTAGTGCTCGAAGTCGATCCGCGATACTCGCAAGATCCCGGGGGGCTGAAGAACATTTTCTTTCATCCCGCGGGAAGCAGCAGCGTCACCGCCGCTGGTAATGCTCCGTTGTTCAGCATTGCCAAAGCTCAAGCAAGCACCACGCCGCTGGCCCTCAATCACACCGGCTTATTCCCCTCGGTAACGGTTTCTTTTAACTTGGCCAGCGGCGTTTCACTAAGCGATGCCACTGTAGCCATCGAGCAGATGAAGCAGCGTATCGGAGCGCCTTCCACGCTGCGCGGCTTTTTTGCCGGCACTGCCCAGGCCTACCAGCAATCGCTGGCCAGTGAGAAATATTTGGTGGTAACCGCGATCCTGGCCGTGTACATCGTGCTCGGCATCTTGTACGAAAGCCTCGTCCATCCACTCACCATTATCTCCACCCTGCCCTCGGCCA